>JAPYTK010000015.1 GCA_029941785.1 Polyangiaceae bacterium
CACCAACGACGCTTCGACCCGCTCAGCATCCACGCAAGGAAACAGCACGTTGGCCGCACGATGTTGCGCATCGCCGCCAATCGCTGGATCGACAGCCGTGATGTCCGACAACCTACTGTGGCTACCGTGCCCAGCGAAGTTGCGGTGAGCGAAAATGAGCGCTGGATCGACGTTCACCTCGCGAGTCAAACGCTCGTCGCCTACGAAGGGGCAAAACCCGTTTTCGCCACCCTCGTCTCGACCGGCCGCGGGAAAACACCCGGGCACCCCTCTGCCACGCCCAAGGGAGTACACCGCATTTGGGTGAAGCTCTTGAGCAGCGTGATGGACAATCTCGAAGACGACGCCGCGTCGAATTACTACCGAATCGAGGATGTCCCCTACGTGCAATATTTTGCGAAGGGCGTAGGACTGCATGCGGCGTTTTGGCATCGCTCCTTCGGCCAAGTCCGGAGTCACGGCTGCGTCAATCTCGCCCCACTCGACGCCCGCCGCCTGTTCTGGTGGACGCGGCCCCATTTGCCCAGCGGCTGGACGGCTTCCTTGCCAACAGCCTACGATAAGGGAACGATCGTGGTGGTGCGATGATGGCATTGGTAACAGCGGTACGCGACATCGGTCGTTTGCGTGAGATTTACTCCGTATTGGCACGCCACGGCTTCGGGCAATTTGCCCAACGCTTGGGCTGGGGAGGGCCGCGCTCAGCAGCGGACGAAAAAGCCCTCCCCGAGGAGGCCGCTGACCAGCAAGGCAGCGAGGAGCCGGCACGTCGACCCAAGACCGGTCAGCGTCACATCTCACGCGCCGAACGAATGCGGCTGGTGATCATGGATCTCGGTCCGTCCTTCGTGAAGCTCGGGCAAATCGCGTCGACCCGACCCGACCTCTTGCCTGTCGAATGGGTCACCGAACTCAAGAAGCTCCAAGATGACGTGCGCGCCGTCCCCTTCTCGGATATCCGCGGCGTCGTCGAGTCGTCCCTCGGTGCGCCGATCGAAGATATCTATGAGTCTTTCGATGAAAAACCTCTCGCCGCCGCGTCCATCGCCCAGGTTCACCGGGCAACCTTGAAACACGAGGACGGCCCAAAAGATGTCGTCGTCAAAGTCCAGCGGCCCAAAATCGCCGACACCGTCGCACGGGACATCGAGATTCTGCACGGTCTCGCCCGGTTCATCGAGCGCACGATCCCCGAGTCTCACATCTATTCGCCCTGTGCGCTCGTCGACCAATTCGACAACGCCATCACGAGTGAACTCGACTTCAACCTCGAAGCGGACAACGCCACACGCTTCGTAGAAAACTTCACCGGCCACGCCAGCGCGGCCTTCCCCACCATCTACAAACAAGCCTCGTCCAAACGCGTGCTGACGATGGAGTTTTTCGATGGCTACAAGATCTACGAAGCCATCTCCGACCACGCGCACAGCGGCAAGACAATCGCCCGCGCTGTCACCCACATCATCATCAAGATGATCTTCGAGGATGGGTTCTTTCACGCCGATCCGCACCCCGGCAACATCTTGATCTTCGGCGACCCGGAAAACCCACGGATCGGCATGATCGATCTGGGCATGGTCGGGCGATTGTCCCCGGAGATCCGTCACAAGACGATCGACATGATGATCGCCGCCATCCGCAAGGACCACGAGGCGCTCGCCGATGTGCTGTACGCCATTGGTACGCCAACGAAGAAGGTCGACATGCGGGCCTACCGGGCCGAGGTGAGCATGCTCGCCGACCGGTACCTCAACAAACCCATTGGCGAGGTCGATCTCGCAGCAATGATCGGCGATCTCGTACGCGGCGCAACGAAATTTGGGCTCGAGATCCCAGCCGACTTCATGTTGGTGGGCAAAACCCTCATGACGCTCGAAGGCGTAGGTAAGGAAATCGATCCCACGCTCGACGTCTTCGAAGAGGCTCGACCGTACTTTTTCGATCTGCTTCGACAACGGTACGCGCCCGAACGACTGATGTCGGAAGTTTGGCGGGGGATCGAACGGCTCAGCGGCGCGGCCTACGAGCTTCCGCAACAACTACGCGAGGTGCTCGATGACCTTCGGATGGAACGTCTGACGATTCGCACGAGCAATCAGGATCAGGTGCGCATGGTCGATCGACTCGGGCGGCGCGTGTTCTCCGGAATGCTGACGAGCACCACCTTGGTCGCGGGGCTGTGGCAGCTCGAACGATCGACCGATTACAAGTGGGTCGGGGGCATGTTGCTGCTCATGAGCGCGAGCTGGATTTTCTGGCACATCGTCCTCGACTTCAGGCGACGTTGACGTGAGACGGTCGGGAAGAGCGAGCTGACGATGAGTCGCCTACACAAGCCCCGCTCCCGGACGGTCGGCTCACGAGGAAGCTGGGCGCGGGTTGCAACGTGGTGCCTCGCGAGCTCCGCCTGCGCTTCGCCGCCGCCTCCACAAGCGCCGACGCCCAAGGAGACGACGACGCCCCCAGCCGCGAGCGCGCCTGAGGAGTTGGCCGCTCAGGCCAGCTGGCAGTTCCATCCACGGGAAGCCGCCTACATTCACCACGAGGTGCGCCTGGACGGAGGCGCACGACTTTTCGTCGGCAATCAAGGCCAGCGGTGGTGGGCGCCGCCCGCGTCGACCTCCGCGCGGTCCAAGACGACCATCCACCGGGCTCCCGAATCGCTCCAACAAGTCCTCGCCGGCCAAGGCGGACGGTTTTTCCTGCTCGGTGAGAGCGGAGCCGTCTACGAATCGGCGAGTCCTCTTGGCCCTCTTCAGCGGGGGATCCGGGCCAAGGAACGCATCGTCCGGCTCGCGACCAACGGAGGACAGCTGCTCGCAACCGGGGCTCTCGGCACCCTCTTCCGGAAAGAAGGTGAGCGCTGGGTCGTCGTTCCGACCCCGACGGCGTTTTACGAGATCGCTGCACGCAACGACAGCGAGCTCATCGCCCTGTCTTTTCCCGAGCGCCTCTGGTCCAGCCGTGATGCCGGTCAAAGCTGGCAACCGCTCAGCTTGCCCCGCTTCGCCGCATTTCGCCTCAAGCCGATGGACCGCGAGCGCGTGCATGTCGAGGGATTGAGCAAGAACTTCAGCTACGACGGCAAACGACTGATCGAGGCCCAGTCGCTCACCAACGCCGCCAAGCGCTTGCCCCCGCCGCAACGTGGCCCCGACGCTCAGGCCTTGCGCGATCGACGAGCCACTATTGACGGCGTCTATTATTACGAGGCCGTCGAGGTCCAGCAAGGTCAGTGGCGGATCGCCAGTGGTCGGCTCGATGGCGAGCTGACCTTCAGCGATCCCCCGAAGCCCGCGAGAGAGTGCGACAGCGTGCGACTCGGAGGGGGGCACGGTCGCCTCGTCTACGCCTGCGTGAAACGGCAGCTCGTCCCAACGATTCGCATCCAGTTGCTAATCTTCATCTCCCAAGACAGGGGCAAGACCTGGAACGCTGGCCCCTCGCTCAGCGCCGCAGACAGTCGGCAAGTCGCCATCGTGACTCACCCGAAGGGCTCACTGTGGATGAGCGGCGTGTGCAGCTCCGAACCATGCAAACCGCGCGCGCCGATCGTACTCGACGCCGATTGGATCAGGGCCACCGTCGCGCCCGAACTCTTCGGGAGCGCGGGGGCGCCCGTTTTCAGCGCGGATGGGACGAGCAGCTACTTTCTTGGCGCGCGGGTCAAGGATCGCAAGATCGCATTGTTCGTTTCGACCGACGGCAAGAGCTTCGCCTCACGACCACTCGATGTCCGGCGCAGCGACCAACCCGGTGAGCGCTGGCGCCTGCACATGAGCGAGGAGGGCGAACTTGGCCTCACGCTCAACCGTCGGGGGGGCGAGCCGATCTACGCCCTGCTCGACGACGACGGCGCGAGGTTGTCGACAGGTCGCATACCCAAGGGCGCCGTGACCGTCTCGGCCAACGGTGGGCACGTGTTCGCCGTCGGACGCGATCAGGACCAACTTCGTGGCCCGCGGCGTTTCATCGCGTGGCGCTCGCTCGACGCCGGGCGCTCGTTTTCGCCGGTCGAGTTGCCCACCGCCATCGCCTACGACGAGCTGGAGTTACCCGGCGATCTCTGGTGCAACGCGAACACGTGCGTCATCGGGCGATCCCTCTCGCGCCTCGCCTGGCGCGCGCGCACCGAAGAGCAAGACCTGACCCTCCCTCAGGAGGCGCCTCCCACGCGAGCCAAGTCCCAGGGCCCGCCGCCCTTAGGACGCACCGTGAGCTGCCTCGTTCCGGATCACAGCCTATGGCGCACCATCGAAAAGACCTACCTTGGCAGCCTGCCGAGCGTGCAGCGCTTCATGCAAGGTCGATCCATGTGGTCGACGCTGCGCCATGACGCAGACAAGGGGCTGGTCGAGTGGGTCAGCATGCCCCGCGACAGCGAAAAGCTCGAGCGCTTCACCTTGCTCGACGCGCAGCCCAAACGAAGCGCGGTCGCGATCGCCATCGCACCACAAATGGAGGGGTTTGCGGCGGCGCGCATCAAGGTGGCGACAGCCCCGGGGGGCGGGTTTGGTCGCATCGACCTCGGATGGGTCAACACGCTGACCCACACGCGGGCGCGAGCGCGGCTCAAGCTCGGATCCAAACTGCTTCGACAGCGCGCCGATCTGACGCTTGGAAAACACCCGACCTACCTGCCGAGCTGGATCTCCGTTTCGCCTCACGCCCTGCTCATCCGCCCGAGCCAAGGCAGCGGTCTCACCCTCCGGGTGAACCCCGATGGCAGCTCCCAGAGGCTTGCTGATTATCCCGAATGGCCCGCCATCCCCAGCGGCTGGACGGTGCAGAGTGATGCCGTGATAACCGACAAGGTCCCGCTCGCGATGGGCATGGCTGCGCATAAACAAGGATCGAGCGTGCTGTTCGGCAAGCCTCTCGATGGGACGGATGGCGCGCTCGCTGCCACATCCCTCGCTCCGCCGAGCTCGACGCAACGACTCAGCGCCAGTCAGTGGACCTACAAAGGGGGGCGGGTCGGCGTCGCGGTGACGGTCTTCGATCGCGATTCCCGCACGAGCCGTGCCTACTTTGCGCCCTTCACCGCCGCGGCGACCATCGGCGAAGCGGAGAGGCTCCCGAGCTTCGCGCAACTCGGCCTCAGCACGCGCAGCTGCACCGAGGACGAACGAAAAACATCGACCCGCTACCTCGCGCCCGCCATCCACCAACGCCGCCACCTCTTCGCGATCGATGCGGGCAGCGGGCCGATCAAACTCGAGCTGCGGCGCGGCGTCTTTTACGGCGACGGCACATCACCGTGCGTGGCAGCCTGGCACGCGCGCACGATGGGACGTGGGCCCGCCCAGCACGTCATCGTGGCCGGAGACGGCAACGGTTGGCTGTTCAGAGGGCAGGGCGGTGGTTTCGCCTACCAACGGATCGTGTGCACGCTACGCGGCGAAGGGCAGGCACCATGACTCTCGCGCCACCGGACCGCCCCCTGTTGCTTCTGTGGGGCTTCATGGGCGCCGGGAAGTCGACCGTGGGCCGCTGTGTGGCCAGCCGCGCCAAGGTTGAGTTCCTCGACCTCGACCAGCACATCGAAACCCAAAGCGGCCGCCGCATCTCGCGGATTTTTGCCGACGAAGGCGAAGCGAGCTTCAGACGCCTCGAAGCGAACGCGCTGCGCGTCGAGCTCGCTCGGAAGGGACGACGCGTCATCGCGCTGGGAGGGGGCACACTGCTCGACCATGTCTTGCGCGCCGAGGCCATGGAACGAAGCTACGTGCTCACGCTCGAGGTCACGGTCGAAGAGGTGCTCGCCCGCACCGCCAAGGACGGCGCCCGACCGCTCCTGAGCGGCGCCGATCCGCGCGAAGCGGCAGAGCGACTCTTCACAGCGCGCAGCGTAGCTTATCGAAGTGTCCACGATTCGCTGCCGACCGCCCGATCGTCAGAAGCCGCCGTCGCCAGCCTCGTGCTCGAACGTTGGCGAGGCTCGCAAAGCTGAGGATGAGGATCTTGGCGAAAACGTCCAAGCTTCGTTACACTGTGTGGTGGAGGAATGTCCAGAATGCTTCTGCCCACACGATGGCTTCGCAGCCTCGTCTTGATAGGCTTTGCCTCTTCGCTCGTAGGCTGCACGGAAAATGGCGTCTCGCTGTTCATCCAGGGCGTGCCCAGGCCCGACCCCGAAGAGGGCTGCAGCGTCGATCCCGACCCAGGCGGAAGCTTTTACGTGACTGGCAAGTTGGACAAAGCTTTCACCCCGGCTTACGTGCGATCCGTGCTCATCGGTAACCAAATTCAGGCACGCGGCGAGGCCGACACGCTCCGCCCCGAAACCTCCCAGGTGCATTTCTACGAGGCGGAGGTGACCGTCTTCGACGAGAGCGGCAACCAACTGCTCAGCTACACGCACCCTACCTCCGGCTTCGTCTACGAGGCGACGGGCATCGCAGCCAGCTACGGCACGGCGGAAGTCACCATGATCCCCCCCGAAGTCTCGAGTGTCTTCGATACCTCGGCGCCGCCGGGCCACCAGCTCGTGTCTCGGGTGCGCGTCTTTGGCACGACCCTCGGCGGCACCGAAGTCGCCACGGGAAGTTGGGATTGGCCGATCTTCATTTGCCAAACATTATTCGGTGAGTTCAGATGCATCGGCGATTACCCGCCTGAGGATCCGACGGACGCATGCGTTAAGCCCTGTAGGCAGGGTCAGGACGAACCCCACGATTTGCGCTGGAATCCGGGCAATTGCTGCGATCAAGGTAACTGCGCGACCGAGTGAACCTTCAGCCACGTCCGACACGACCTGCCGCCGCACCCGGAGCGGCCTCGCCCGTCCGATCATGGTGCGCGCTGCCGCAAGGCGATCCCTATTTCCCGCTCTCGGTCGGCCCAGAAATCCAGTTCGCAAGCGCCACAACGGGCAAGCTGAGGGCCACAAAATCGAGCTGAGCGGCGATGAGAAGCGAAGTCTCATACGGCGCGCTGAGCCCTTGCCGCGCCGAGACGAGCAGCCCGGCCGCCATCCCGTAGCGTGAGTGGTAGTTGTAGCTCCGACTGCCCCAAAACAAGGACGCACTGCCCAGTGGCTGGGCGCCGTCCCCATCGATCGCCGCCAAGCCTCCGATCGAAAACACGAGCGGCAAATCCTCGTGCACGGGGGCCAGAACGCTCGCGCCTCCGCCCAACTCGAGGCGAGAAAAATCGAGCGTTCCAAGCTCGACGTAGGGTCCGTACGCGGCGTCGGAGCCGCGCTCGCGTCCAAACAGCACATCCCCTCGCGCGCCCAAGTGAAACGCCGCGTCATCCCAGAATTGCCCCTGCTGCCCGATCGCCGCGCCGCCCACCGTCAGACCGCTGCTTCCTTGTGGCTCAGCGCGCGCGGGTGCGGCCGTGATCCACACGCCGAAAAAAACAACCGCCGCGGCGAGGCACACTGCACACCGTTGGCCCCACTGTATGCACATGAGTCATAGGGTAGTCGCGTCTGCTCCAAATTCGTATCGGCTTGCGATCTGTGCTGCATCATCGGCGGACGGTTCGTGCTAGCTTGCGAAGCCATGACGGACCGCGGGGTAGAGTTACATGTTGCCGGACAAAAGTGCCGCGTCGTAACCACCGCGAGTGAAGACGAGCTTCAGCAACTCGCCGACATGGTCGAAGAAAAGATCGCGGGCGTATGGCCCGAGGGTCGGCCCGTCACAACCCAAGCCTTGTTGCTCGCGGCCATCGCGCTTGCAGCAGACGTGCGCGACTCCAAAGAGCAGTCGACGCAGATCGAATCGCACGCACGCAAAGCGCTCGGTGGCTTGCTACAGCGAGTGGACGGCGCGATCGCCAGCAGCGAAGCCATCGCCCAAGAACGCGAAGGCCGGCGCAAGCGAAACAGCAACCGTGGCATCGCGGCTCATGCCCAGCCCGATCCCCCATCCGACGAGCCAAGCGACGGCTGATCCTTCTGTCGTCGGGGCGCAAGGCGCGTTCGATCCGGACCGATGACCATCATGGATCCGCTACGTTTCGTCGCTTCCCAACTCGACGAGCTCAGCGCGCGAGGCCTCTTGCGCATGCCCCGCACCGAGCCCGAGTCACCGGATCGCTTGGTTCTCTGCTCGAACGATTACCTCGGATACGCCCAAGACCCGCCCATGCCAGCGGACCGAACAGCATGCGGGGGCTCGGGCGCCTCACGATTGATCAGCGGCGACAGCCCGTCGCACCGACAACTCGAGGCTCAAGTCGCCGAATGGATGCACACCGAGGCCGCGCTGCTCTTTTCCTCCGGCTACGCCGCCAACGTGGGCGTCGTCAGCTCCCTGATGGGCAAAGACGACGTCATCATTTCCGACGCGTTGAACCACGCCTCGATCATCGATGGCTGTCGGCTCAGCCGAGCGCAGGTGAAGGTCGTGCCCCACCGGGACACGGACGCCGTCGAGGACGCCCTGCTCCAGCACCAGGGTGCCCGCGCGCGACTGGTCGTGACCGATGCCTACTTCAGCATGGACGGTCATTGCCCCGACGTGACCCGCTTGCGCGAATTGTGCTCGCGACACGACGCCGCGCTGATGGTCGACGAAGCGCACGCTCTGGGCGTCTTCGGGCCGCAGGGGCGAGGTGTGTGCGCACGACAAAACGTCTCGCCCGACATTCTCATCGGCACGCTCGGTAAGGCGGTCGGACTTCAGGGCGCCTTCGTGGCCGCAAGCCAATCGGTCTGCCATTGGTTATGGAACCGGGCGCGCAGCTTCGTTTTTTCCACCGCTCCGAGTCCCTGGCTCGCCAGCGCGCTGAGCGCCCGGATCGCCCGCCTCGCCGCAGACGACGCCGCGCGCACCCGACTGAGCACCATCACCGAGCGCTTCCGCACGACGCTTCTTCAACGCGGCGCGCCCATCGGCGGATCGGAAGGGCCGATCATCCCATGGCACGTTGGCGATTCTGAAAAGGCCGTTCGCTTCAGCCGTGAACTGAGCGACGCCGGGCTGTTCGTCCAAGCCATTCGCCCGCCGACGGTCGCCCCCGGCACCTCGCGCCTGAGGATCACCCTTCACGCGCGCCTGAGCGACGCCGAACTCGATCACGCCATCGCTTGTCTCAGCCGACTTCTGTAAGCGCTGCAGCTCGGCCGGCGACGCACCACGAAGCCACAAACAAAAAAACGCCGTGGGAACGCCGCGAAACAGGGTCGTGCTCCACGGCGAGAGCCCACTGGCGCAGACATCAAGCGATGAGACGCAAGATGCCCCTAGGATCGCGCTGGCTTGGCGGCGCCACCGCCGACTTTGCAGTCGGAAGCGAGGCCGCTACGGCAAGTCCCGCCAGGGTCAGCCGTACGCGATCGGCATCGACCAGCCCTGCCTGAGCAAGCTGTTCGAGTATGTGGTCGGTTCGTACACACGAAAGGCCTAGTTCTTCGGCCACCATGCTCAGATCTGCGTGCAGATCTTGACTGGCACACCTGAACACAACCTTTAGTGCAGTTCGGTGAAAGTGGTTCATGAGCCCAGCATGCAAGAAACACTGAAATGTTGTCCAGTTTTCTGCAATGCTGTTACGAAGGACGGTTTTACTCCGTAACCAGGTGAATCTACGTCGCTTTTTGTGGTTCCTGCGGAGGCGAAGAAACACACTTAGTGAAGAAAAAAATGAATTTTTTCACGAAATAGGCCGAAATTCCGCAACAACGTTACAGCTCAGGCCTTTTGCCGCAGGATTTGACGGTACAGCGTTTCATATTCCCTGGCCGCAACGTCCCAGCCCATGGGCTTGGACATGGCCGTTTGCACCATCGAATGGAACGCCTCGGGCCCCGTGTGAAACAACGTTACGGCTCTTCGTATCGCCGCGGTCAGCGCCTCGCTCGACAGCTCATCAAAGCGAAAACCATCGACCCCATCGGTCACGGTGTCACGGAGGCCTCCCACCGCGCGCACGATCGGCAAGGTGCCGTAGCGCTGACTGTACAGCTGATTCAGACCACAGGGCTCGTAGCGCGAAGGCATGATGAAAAGGTCGCAGCCGGCCTCTATACGATGCGAGAGCGGCTCATTGAAGCCCACCGTACAGGCCACGGCATCGCGCTCCGCGGCGCGCTGAGCGAGCTGTTCTTCCGCCGACGATTCGCCTGAACCAAGCACGACGAACTGCACGTCCTCGTCCGCCAACTCGTCCATCGTCTCGATGAACAAGTCGATGCCTTTTTGCTCGGCGAAACGACTGACGAGTCCGAGAAGTGGCACGTCGGCTCGCTCGGGCAAGCCGCTCTCGCGCTGCAGCGCCAGTTTGCATGCCGCCTTGCCCCTCAGGTCGTTCGCATCGTAGTTCTGCACGAGATTAACGTCGGTCTTCGGATCCCATCGCGCCTCGTCGATGCCGTTGAGAATGCCCGTCACGGACCGCGTGCTCAACGCGTCGTGCAAGCCGGCCCCTCCGGCCTCCGTCTTCACTTCCTTCGCGTAGCTCGGCGACACGGTGGTCAACGCATCGGCCGACACGAGCCCGCCCCTCAACACGTTGATGAACTTTCCCTGAAGGACGCCCGACGCGCCCATCGCCCCAGGTTCGATACCGAGATCGACAGCAGCCGCAGCGGCGAAACGCCCCTGGTAACCCAAGTTGTGAATCGATAAAACAGTGGGCGGCGCGGAGGTCAGGGTAGAAGCGAAGACGGACGTCAATGCCGCCTGCCAGTCGTGCAGGTGAAGCAGATCGATCGGCCAATCGAGATAGTCACCGAGCGCAAGCGCGGCTCGAGACAAGAACGCGAAGCGCAGCAGATTGTCGCTAAAGTCGCCGCGATCATCGCCGTAAAGTCCGTCCCGATCGAAGAAGACGTCATGCTCGATGAGGTAGACGGGCACGGTGTCCTCGACGAAGGAGCGATAGACGGCAGCGTAACGCCCGTCTGGGCCCATGGGCACCGCAAACGGAGCCGGTAGCTTCTCGGCTGCGATGTGCTTGACCGCGCGATAGCGGGGGATCACGACCCGGACGTCGTGTCCGAGTGCGCTCAGCGCGAGGGGCAGAGCGCCCACCACATCACCTAGTCCGCCGGTCTTGATGAACGGGACGCATTCCGAAGCGACGAACAGAACCCGAAGCGGCGAGAGCGGCACCTCTCAGCTATAGCAGCGCTCATTGAAACCACCGCGAAATGATCACCGCTTTTTGCACGCAAGCGCTACCATCGTACAGTCAAGATGAGGATCACGAACACAGCCCGATGGGGCAAGGCCATGGCGATCACCTTGGCGGGCCTGGCGACCTGCCTCTCGCTCGCCTGCTCGTCCCCGGACAACGGCACGACCAGTGGCAGCGGAGGAGCAGGTGGCGGTACGACTGGCGCTGGTGCCGCGCAAGACTGCACTCCACGTCCAGCGGTGCTTCCCGAGACGAACTTTTTCAAGGATGTCTCCGACAGCAGCCAGATCCGTGTCGCCAACCATGATCCGACCAATCCGAACATCCCGATCAACGACCACAGCCGCCTCGCCTTCGCCGACATCAACGGCGATGGCTTCGATGATGCGGTGATGCACAGCCTCTTCCCGAATGCCCAAAACGGCATTCCTTTTGAGCATCTGGTGTTCTTGAACCAGGGGGACGGCAGCTTTTCGCACTTCAGCGACGAGTCGGGGCTGCGAGGCGTACAGGCCGGGTTTTTCGCCTTCGGTGACGTCGACAACGACGGCGATCAGGACGTCTTCGCGGGGCTGGATATGGCGAGCCTCGGCTCGTCGGGCCATCAGATCTTGCTCAACGACGGCCAGGGTCATTTCACGCCGCTGCCCGCCTCGGGCGTGGAAGGCGCCCCCGGTGGGGTGGCAAACGCCCTGTTCGCCGACTTCAACCAAGACGCCAAGCTCGATCTCTTTCTGGGCTACGGCGGAACGACATTGGCCGCGCCCGATCGTCTCTTCTTCGGACAAGGGGATGGCCACTTCACGGAGGCGGCCGGTGCGCTTCAAGGAGGGCCATCGCAGCCGAGCAACGGTTCGGTCACCTGCGACTACGACAACGATGGCGATCTCGACATCTTCGTATCCACCTACGGCGTGAGCGTCGCCAATGGGGTCAACGCGCTGTGGCAAAACGACGGCGGGGTATTCACCAACGTCGCCTTCGAGAAGGGTTTTGCGAGCCAGGCCGGTGGCAATACCTTTCTCGCGAGCACCGGTTTCGGCGCCACCCCAGAGCCCGGCAAGGACGTCTACGGCTACATGGGAAGCAACGGCTTCGGCATCGATTGCGACGATCTGAACAACGATGGCTTGATGGACATCTTCCTCACCACCATCTCTCATCCAGTGGACGCGGACTACTCACGCAAGTGGTCCGATCCGACGCAGGTCTTGATTAATCAAGGTCCGAGCGCCGGCTTCACTTTCGTCAACGAAGCGACTCCCCGGAAGCTCCCCTTCAACGAAGGAGATGTCGACGGCGCATCCGTTGATTTCGACAACGATGGCCGGATGGACCTGTCCATCTCTCGAGACAAGAAATACGAGAAGGGCTACACCGAGATCGATCAAAAAGCGTGGTTTGGTTTGATGTGGCAGAGCCCCGACGGGAGCTTCGCAAGCCTCGGCCCCGCGAGCGGTCTCAATCAAGTCGACGCCGTGGTCGATGCCAGCCTGACCACGTGCCAAGATGACACCGAGTGCACCGAAGGGGGCGAGAAATGCCTGCCGGTGGACAGCTCGGCACCACGATGCCGGCGCGCTTGCTCGACGGATGCCGATTGCCCAGCCGTGGACGAAATGTGCCACGCCAAGGGCTTCTGCAAGCTGTATCTTTCGATGAAGAACGCCCAGAACCACGCTTGGGCAGACATCGATCACGACGGCGATTTGGACCTGTTGGTCGGCGGCCGAGACACCGGAGGGGGCCGGCCGAACTTCCTGTTCCGCAACGAAATTGGCCACGCCAACCGATGGCTCGCGGTGCGCATCGAGGGGGACGGACAAACCATCCATCGCGACGCGATCGGGACCCGTGTCTCGCTCGTCTTTGGCAGCGAGCAGCTCACGCGCGAAAAGAAGAGCAGCCGGGGCATGTACAACTCCGAAGACACGCGGGTGCTTCATTTCGGCTTGGGCGACCGCGGCTGTGATTACACGATGAATGTGCGCTGGCCCAACGGTGAAACGTTCGAGTTTCCAGCCGGCGCGATCGGCGAGAATCACTACCTGAAAGTCCGTTATCCAGACGGCTTGACGATCGAGTAGCACAGCGACCGGACGCAGCTTTACAGCCGGGGCGGCTCGTGCCACGAGATCGCGGCCATGGCACAATTCGAGATCTTCAAGAAACTCCCGTTGGGTGGCGTCGATCGCCGCTCCTTGGTGACCACGTTGAGCGAACGCGGAGCTTCCACAGCCAAGGCCTTGCTCGACAAACAACGAGCCGCCATCACGAGCGCCGGTGCCAAAGTCGCCGACGACATGGCGGTCGTCTTCCTCGGGGGCTCCAACGGCATCACCCGCGCCTTGGCCGCCCAGCTCGTGTTCGGCGAGAAGGCGAACGTGTTCGGCGTGCACTATGACAGCGCAAAGATGCAAATCGGTGTGCACCACACCGAAGCGATGACGACCGCGGCCAAAGCCGAGGGGTTGACCGCGGAGTTTTTTAATCGAGACGCCACACGAGACAAGACCATCGATGAGGTGGTCGATATTCTCAAGAGCCGCTACCGCGCGGTGCACTTCATCAACGGCATCGCCGCGGGCGCGACCAAGCGCTACGAGAAACACGGACCGACGACAGTGCGGGACATCGATGTGGCCTTCGATCCGGTCCTCCAGGTGCCCGACTTCTCAAAGGCCGAGAACATTCGGCAAATGGGTTTGGTCGAGGTGGGCGTCGCGAGCGAAGCGGAGATCGAGCGGACCAACAAGTTTATGGGCACCTCATCCAAACTGTGGACCGATGCCCTCGGTCGTGCGGGATTGCTCGCTCGCGACGAGAGCATCGTGGCCTTTTGCGACTACGATTACGAGCCCGACGATCCCGTCTACGCCATGGGCCCCCTCGCTGGCGCGAAGGTGCTACAGCGCGAAACCATGGGCGAGATCAAAGCCGAACACGGCGTGCACACCGTCAAGCTCTGCTATCCCGCCATGTGCACGACCGCGCTGGGCGCCATTCCCGGCGGCACCTTGATGTTCGCCGGCACCGCACAAGTGCTGCTCTCCCACGGCAGCTACCGCGATATCCCCCAGCTCGCCTTCGATTCGATGGCGATGTTCAACGAGCCACCATCCGATGGCACCTTGAGGCTCGATGGCCATTACCAGTCGATCCTCAGCGAGTTTCACATCCTCAAAGACGGCCTGTCGCCGGACGACGTGCCGGGTTGTTTCGACCAGCTTCTCGCCCATCACGCGAGCTGAGGCCGAGCCGCTGGCCACTCGACGACGCCGTCAACTCGAAGGCGCCGCGCGGGAACCAGGCGCCAGTTCGGTTCGCAACTCATCACAGCCATAGGCGCGCGGCGTCAACTCGATGACCGTATGAAGCGGCACCGGCAGGAAGGGGCAACGCTCGCGCGGCTCGTCTGCGAGATACGCGTAGAGGCATCGCAACACGGCTTGGTGTGCAATGATCAGCAATGGCTCACGATGTCGCTCCACTTCGATCAAGAGGGGATCGAGCCGCCGGATCACGTCTTCGTACGATTCCCCGCGCGGATAACGATAACGCAACTTGTCCCGCTGACGAGCCGCAAACTCACGGGGCATCGTCTCGCGGATCGCGTCGTAGCTCATGTTGTCGCACACGCCAGACGCGATCTCATCGAGCGCCTTGATCGCCATGAATCCACGTCCCAGCGTCTCGGCCGTCTGCATCGTTCGTTGCAGCGTGCTCGACCAAACGTGAAGCGTCTCGACGTCTTGATCGGCGATGAAGGTACGCAAGGAGTTGGCGTATTGCTCGCCGGCAGCGCTGAGCGGACTGTCCCCACCGATCAGCCCCCGCGTATTGGCTTCGCTCTCACCATGACGGGTGAGCCATATCGGTCGGGGGGTGGGGTGCAGGTGCATGACGTAGTTGACGATGCGGCCCGCGAGGTGACCCACGATGCGGTTGGCGACCACCTGCCGTCCCACGTCGATGACTTTGATGAAGCTCTGAGTGTCGTCGGACAGCGGTTCGTAGGCGCGCTCATAGTGACGTAGGCGTTCACGGAAATCACGGGTGGCTTCATCCGGATCGGTGTCCCGATAATCAGGGGCGGACAGTTTCGTCTCCCGGATGTTCACGTCGATGACCGCAGGATCGTCGCAAACCGTCTCGATGAACAACACGCGCAGGCCCGCAGCCTCGCAACGCCCCCGCACGTAGGCCCGCCGCTCACGGGTACTGTTCGTGGCATCGTAAATGCCTATCTGCCCGCCCTCCTCGCACCACTGAATCAGGTCGTCGAGAGCCGCTCCTGCGACCGCCCGGCGTTGTCGCCATGCCTCCTCGTTGTTGGGGTCGAAAAACGACGGGGGCACGTGGTCTCCGTAACGCTGCCGACGATAATTCCCGACGTTGAAGACCTTGGCGCGATGGCCGAGCCAAGAGAGATAGCGACAGAGCTTGCGCGCGATGTAGGTCTTGCCACGAGCAGGCAAGCCCACCATGACGATGGCCAGTCCTTGATGGAGCGGTAGTGCGCTCATGCCCCTCTTATAGGTCGAATGGGATGGCGAGACGAGGGAGCACCCGTTCTCAATATGAATGAGCTAGTCTCGACGTGCATCCAAGCCCGAGAGGGTCGCAGCCGCCACCCACCTCCTTCCCACCACCACCAACCCGTGCCTCTGCTCGTCTGCCTCAGCATCATCGTCGTCGGGTCGGTGCTCGCCATCGGCGCCGTGCACCTGCCTTCCGTGGCGATCATCGCTATCCTGGCCCTGGCATGCTTCTGCCTCACGCTCCACGACGCGCGGCAGTACCCCATGCCTCCCGTCCGGCCCGCCTGGATCTTCTTCGCGCTCGCCGGCGTCTGCGTTCTGCAAGCCGTGCCCCTGCCAGCGGGACTGGTGCGCGCCATCGCCCCAGCCAACGCCGATATCTGGACGCGCGCCATGCATCCTTTCGGCGAAGGCGCGGCCTCTTGGCTCTCACTCTCGCTCGATCCGGGCGCCACGTGGGGGGAAGCGCTGCGCTGGAGCAGTTACGGCATGGTCTTCACGGCCTCAGCCTCCTGGGCCTATCGCCGCAACGCCCGCTTTGGCGTCACCCTGGTATTCCTGTCCGCGCTCCTGGCCTCTCTGGTGACCTTGTCGCACGGCCTGGTCGGCGCCGAGCGTGTCTTCGGACTCTATGAGCCGAGCTTCAAGCCCTCCCCCTGGTATCTGGGTCCACTACTCAACCCCAATAATTTCGCCGGTTACACGAATCTCGGAGCCCTGTGTGGGCTGGGCCTGCTGCTCGCCACCAAGCCGATTGCGCCACGCTGGACCATCGCGATCGCGGTCGCTTTGATCTTGGGGATCAACGTAACTTCCGCCTCTCGTGGTGGCGTGCTGCTATTGCTCATCGGTCTGGCTTCGCTCGCGCTCACGGTCGAGTTTACTCGCCAACGGCGAGCTCAAAGCAAAGTGGCGCTGCGACGGTCCCGGATGGTGCTGAGCGCCACCGTCGCGTTCGGCGTGGCGCTGGCCACCTTGGGCGCCTCCAGACAAACCTGGTCAGCGCTGTACGACGACAAACTCGACAAGCTGATCCTGTTGCGGGACGTCGTTCCGCTCGTTCGTGATCACCCCTGGTTCGGCGTTGGTCGCGGCGCCTTCGAGAGCGCCTTTCCCGCCTATCAAAAAGCCTTCGGCGGAACCGTCTACACCCACGCGGAGAATTTTCTTGCTCAGTGGCTCGCCGAGTGGGGTCTTCCCATCACCATCATCGCCGTGATCGCATTCGCGCGCGCGTTTCGACCCTCGCGCATGGGGGTAGGGGGCAGCACCATCAACGCCGGAGCCTACATCGGTGTGATGATCCTGCTCCTGCACAACATGGTGGACTTGGGGCTCGAGATCCCAGCTCTGTGTCTAGCGGCCAGCGTGGTGCTCGGAACGCTCTGGGGAGACGCGCGGCGAATTGCATCCCTCAACACGGAACCCCAACCGCTCAGCCTGCGAAGCTTCCGTTTGGCCACCGGAGCAGCGACGATCACCGTACTGGTGGGGATCGGAATGCTCGCCCACCACGGCTGGACGGATGTTGCCGCCGATCGGCTCTCCTTGTCGGCCGACTTTCGACGCGCAGCGAGACCCCGATCTCCCGCCGTTCGCCAAGCCCTTCGAAAAGCGATTCGACTCGCCGTTTCCCGTCATCCTGCTGAACCCTACTTCCCCCTCATCGCCGCCTCCCTTGCGTGGCAAGAGCGCGATGCAGAGCCCATGCCCTGGATCCAACGCTCCCTCGAACGGTCCTTGGTGAACGGCAAAGCTCACTTGTTGCTCGCACATTTGCTCACGAAGCGCGGCGCGCGGTCGCAGGCTCAACTCGAGGTGCGCCTCGCCGTTTCCGCCGACCCTACCTTGGTAAGCAACGCCGCTCCCCTCGGTGCCACGCTGCTCGAGACCAAGGAAGATCTCGCGGCGCTCGTGCCGGCGGGGGAGCAGGGGACCATCTTCGTGGATCTTCTCGCCGAAACGCTCAAACAAAGAGGCGGAAACGAGAAGCTGGTCGCGCTCGTCGACAAGGACATTCTCACGCGAGACCCCATGCACGTACGCGCGCATGGACGGCGCGTCGCCGCGATGACCGCGAAAGTGAAAAATGGCAAGCCGTGTCCCAACTGTGAAGCCGACGTGGAGGGGCACCTGGCAACCATCGCTCAAATCGAGACCACGCGCTCGACGGGCGACCGCTTGAGAGCGGGCTGGCTTCTTGCCCGAGGGCAGGCCAATGCCGCCGAAAAACTGCTCGCAAAACGTTGTGAGGTCGTCGATGACATCATTCCATGCCTGACGAAGCGCGCAGCCATCGCCACCGAACTCGACGATCCAAAACGCTTCCTCGCAGCCTCCCGCGCGCTGCTCGCCGCTGCGTGCATCGACGCCCCGCGCTGCGCTCACTTGGTCGGATGGATCGGCGACCTGCATCGGAAAGCGGGCCGACATGGGGCCGCGCTCACGGCCTACCGACGCGCCTGCAGAGAAGCACCCTCGCACAAGACCTGGATGCGGCTCGGCGACGCTGCCGCCGAATTTGGCATGTACGCCGAGGCGATCGAGGCTTACCGAAAGGCCCGCCGCTTTGCGACGACGGACGACCCGGACATCACCGAGCGCATCGAGAAGATGAGACGCCAACTCGGGCGCCGACTATTGCGATAACCATCGTTAATTCATATACTTGGTGGTTTTTAGCGACAGCGCTTTTGGCTCTCGGATGAACCCGTGAGATACACACGCATCTCATGAGCATGAACCGACCATCGGAGAGCCTGCTCCGCCGACTGCCAGAAGAGGTCATCGCCTTGTGCGGCGTCCTGTATCTGCTCGCAGGACGATGGTCCTACGCTCGGCTCGATCCGAGCCTCAGCATCAGCCAGCCGCTGTACGAGCCGCGCTTCATCCTCGTGCCTGCCATGTTCGCCGCGCTCATGCTGACGTGGCAGCGCGGAGCCCGGCCAGTGAACAAAGACCGCGTCACCATCAATCGGATCGCGCTCAGTCTGGTCGTGTTTCTCGGCTACATGATGACAACAGCGCTCTGGTGCCACGACGCGGACTTCGCCGTCATGAAATTCGTCGAGCTGATGATGGTCATGCTCGCCATGCTGGCTTTCGCTTGGGCTCTCTCGATATGTGATCCAGAGCGTCTCCGAGACGCCGTCTTTCGCTACTTGTTGCTACTCTGTGGCTTGCTCGCGCTGCTCGGACTGCGAACCATCGCCGACGCACGTCTCGCCGTGTTGGGCGGTGGCCCGAACGTCTACGGCCGAAACATGTGCTTGCTGGCCGCGAGCTGCTTGTATTTCTGGCGGCGTGGCGGGCGCGCCTGGCTATGGCTTCCGGGCGTCGGCCTCGCCTTCATCCTCGTGATTCTGACAGGATCTCGCGGTGCGCTCGTCGCGTTCTCCGCCTTGACGCTGGGATTTCTCATGATGTCGCGGCGACGCCTGCCAACCACTATTTTGTCGTTGGCGGTGCTCGCCATCGTCACCTACGTTGCTCTGGCCGACTCGATGATCTGGGACGCGGTCGAACGCACCTTCCGCTCGCGTGTGATCGAACTCACGCTGGAGAAACGCCACGACGCCAGCCGCGGTGAGTTGTTTCAGGGCGCTCTCGATCTCGCCCTGCAAAACCCCATGCTGGGCAAAGGCTTGGCCTCCGGACGCGCGTTTCTGGGCCAATATCCCCACAACATCTTTCTCGAGACGCTCAGCGACGGTGGCCTCGTCGGCCTGAGTTTATTGGTCGCTACCTTCCTAACCGTGGCCTACTCGCTCAGCACTCATGAAGGGACCCTCGACACGACCTGCCTGGCAACCTTCGGCATGTTGCTCGCGTCGAGTCAGTTCAGCGGCGATTTCTACGACAGCCGCGGCGTCTTCTTCTTCATGCCCTTGATCGTCGTCAGGGTGACTCAATCCGACGGGGAAAAACACCCCCCTCTCGAGCCAGCAGCGGCTCCGGCGTCGTGATGACGACGACCGACACGAAGCCGTCCTTCGGTCGCGAGGTACTCGTCTCCATTGGTTTCACGGTCGTGATGACCGTGCTCGCCACGGGAAACAGCGTCGTCATCGCTCGTCTCTCCGGTCCCGAGGGGCGAGGACTGTATGCGCTGCTGGTCGCCATTCTCGCCGTCGGTCGCCCGTTTGCCACCGCCGGCCTCATCTCCGCCGTCACGTACGTCCTCGGTCGAGGCCATCCACGGAGCAGCGTGGTCTCCCTGGTCTTGATGTGGGTCGGCGGATGGGTCGTCCTCGGAGCTGCCGGCGCCGGCCTGCTGCACGTACTAAACCCGTTTTCATCGAACACACCGATCGCCATGGTCGTCCTCGCGAGCGTCCTGTCCGCTGCACCGAGCATGGCCATCGATCTCGGCTCTGCGGTGTACCTGGGAGCTCGCCGAGTCGTGGCCTACAACCTCGTGCAGGCGTGCCACGTGACGCTCCTCGTCGTGCTGAATCTCGTGGCGCTGTCCTACGGAACCTATTGGGTCCTCATCAACTACGTCATCGCCGCAAGCCTGGTGGCCATCGTCGTACTCGCCGGACTGCTTCGCTGGACGTATCCGCTATCGAGACCAACTCCGGAATTGCGGTCGACAGCTTTTCGTTACGGTCGGGCGGCAGCGCTCGCTGAACTCGGCGACGTGGCCTTGCTTCGTCTCGACTACGTTGTGATGACGGCCTTCCTCACGATGGACGTCATCGGTCTGTACGCGGTAGCCGACAACATCACCCATGTGCTCGCCTGGGGCGCCCTCATCGCGGGTCGGATGATGTTCATGCAGAGCGCCCATGATGAAGACGGTGCGGCCAGTCGTCGTCGTCTCGGTATCGTGGTGCGCCTGTTGATCCCCGGTAATCTCATCCTCGCGGGTATCGCGGCCTTGGTCGGACCGTGGCTGCTCCCCGGATTGTTCGGCGCGCCTTTTGCCGCAGCGTATACGGGCATGCTCATCCTGCTTCCCGCGACCCTTCTCAAGAGTCTGGTCGCGATGTTCAGCACCTACCTCTCCGGCCAAAACGATCTTAAGCCCGTGGTCCGCGCAAGCCTCGTCTCCGTCACTGTCGACGTGATCCTCGTCGTCACGCTCGTACCCGCGATCGGCTGGCATGGAGCCGCCATTGCGAAAGCCTTCGCCTACGGAGTCCAGTGTTTTGTCGTGGCGCGCGCCTACACGAAACGACTGCCCGCGGGCGAGACGATGGGATGGATCCTCACCGGCGACGACGTACGGTTCATGGTGAACTGGTTTCGATCCCTGATGGGCAAGTTTCGCCCGTCCCCCGACAGCTCAAACCCCTGAACTCGGTCGAGAACCAGTCCTCGCCATGGGCGCACCGCTCCGGCCGTTCAGCGAGCCGCAAGCGCGCCGAGGACCGCTGCGCAAACCGTTTCGGCCCGCAGAACGAAACCACCCAGCTTCGCCATCACGAAGCCATTCGCCACCGCCGCATCGAGTTCACGGTCGACCAACCCTCCTTCAGGGCCTATCAGCATCGCCATCGACCCATCGGGCGAGAGCTGCGCCAATCCCTCGGATACAGACATCTCGGCGCGAGGATGCAAACACAGAGCCACGCCCCCTTCGGGTACCATACCGGGCAACACCTCCGTCAGCGAACCCCCGACAGCGATTCGCGGCACGTCACCACGACCGCACTGGCGCGCAGCTTCGATCGCGATTCGCCGCCAACGGTTTTTCTGCGCGTCGGACACCTCCCGTTTCACCGATCGCTCGGCAACCACGACGAAGATCCGCGTGGCACCGAGCTCCGTGGCATCGCGCACGATCGCATCCACCTTGCTTCCTTTGGCCAGCGCTTGAATCACGGTCACGTTCCGCTTCGGTAGCTGCGAGGCCACGCGCAGCGGCCCCACCCTAATATCGGCTAAACGATCGGCCCTGACAACCTGAGCCTCTGCTTCCTTTACTTGTTCGGGATCAAAGACGACGAAACGATCGCCCACCACGAGACGATGAACCCTCAGAACGTACTTGCTCGTGTCCGCGCTGAGTGTGCACTCGCCCGATTGAAGAAAGGCGATCGGTACACGTAATAACGAGCTGGTCACGATCCGCCCTCAAACCCGTTTGCGCAGCACGAGCGCCACCCAGGCATCCTCTTGTCGATCGCCAGTCGCCGCAGCCCGCCGTGTCGTTTCGACATGATCGAAATCCCCACAATACACGTAACGCACCGCGTCCTCCTCGCTCGCTAAGATCCCGGACAGCACCAATACTCCGCCAGACCCGACAACCACCGTCAGAGCCTCTCGCTGAGCGAGCAGCACCTCGGTGCGAATGTTGGCCACGACGACGGGGTAGGACTTGTCGACGCCGTCGAGCTCGCCGCACCAAAAGCGTACCCGCTCGGCCAGATCGTTTCGCTCGGCGTTCTCTCGGGCGGCGGAGACAGCTTCGGGATCGATATCGAATCCATCCACGCCATCTGCGCCGAGCCGAATCGCCACCAACGCCAAGATCCCGCTTCCCGTGCCCACATCGAGCACACGCTGCCCGCCGAGAGCCGCTGCGTGTTTCACGAGCTGATCGGCAACCAACGACGTCGTCGCGTGAAGACCGGTACCGAAGGCACGGCCCGGGTCCATGATGAGTAACTGTTCGTCTTCCGTCGCCTCGTATTTGACCCATGGGGGCACAACGGTCAGTCCATGGGTGAGTGGAAAGGGCGCAAAATACTCTTTGTACTTTTCCCGCCAGGCGTCACCAACGATCGCGCCAAGCTCGATCATCACCACCTGAGGCCAAGCATCAGCCAGTCCGCGCGAAGCGGTCTGCGCCTCCACATCGCTACCGAAGCTCGCCTCGAGCAAGACCTGGCCCTCGCCCGGGCCGCGCTCGATGGTCGAATCGTCGCGCTGCTCGACGCCTTTCGAACCCAGCTCGATGAGCGCGTAGGCGACATCATCGGCCAAGCCGTCGGGCGCGAGGACCCTCAATACAGGAAAACGCGGTTCGTCTTGTTCGGCGGGGGCCATCTCCGGCTCGCTCTCACTCGAACACGTTGATCGTCACCGCGGAATCGGGCGCGTCTTGATTGAGCACGATCGCAACGGGGATCACGATCGCCGCCACGACCGCCACACCAACGGGAACCCAGAGCCACGGACTCTTCAGCACGCTCGCCTTTTGTGCGACGGCGATGCGAAGGGGCGTCTCGGAGTCACCTTTGAGGGCAACGGGCAAACCATTCTCGTCACTCGCCTCAAGGTAGTACTCGATGATCGGTGGCTTCACGGCACGACCAGGAATATCGACACTGAACCGACGCACGGCGTAGCTCACCCGTGTCGATTTGAAACGTCCGGTCGTCCCAGTCCGGTAGTAAAGACGCACCTTGTCGATGATGACCTCGGGATCCTCGATGGTCCCGGTAAGAGAAATTCCCGCGCCCTTGTCGACTTGAGCCGGCGGCGCGTGAACGATCTTGACCTTCTTTAGCAGACTTGGATCGACGCCCTTCAATCCGGGCTTGCCGTCGGCCACCCATTTGTCCCGAACGCTCGAGAAGAACTCACGAAAACGAGGAGACTCGGTGTCGGGCAGGCTGTAACTCTCATCGAGCGCTAGCAAGCCCCGCACGGCGCCATCCGCTTCGTCATTCTTGCCGAGCACGATGTAGTTGAAAGCGAGCAGCTTGTACGTCGTTTGCCGGGCCGCCTTCGTCGCATCGGGGTGCAAGAGCGCTGCCGACAGGGTCTGGATCGACTCCTCGTAGCGCTGTTCGTCGAACAGATTCTGGCCTTTTGTGACCAGGGCTTTGCTCGATGATTTGCCCTTCGCCGACACCGGGGAAGGCGAGGCGGCAACGCCGACCAACGCGACGACAACGATCCACAGCAGGAGCCTGAGCCTCTTCACAGGAAGAGTTGTACCCCGTTTGCTTGGCAAGCGCCATGCTCCCGCGAGCGAGGCTACCTACTGCGTCGTCACACGGATCCCAACCACCAAGATCCCCTTGCCATGCCGCTCGCCAGCCACAAAGAAGATGTTGCGCGGCTTCGCCTTGAACTCCCCACGAAAGAACTTCGAACCGTTCGCCTTGTCGATACGGGTCGCAAGCACGAATCGCTTGCCCTTCTTGGTCTTGGAGACAGACTTGAGCTGCAGCACAACCTTCCCCTTGTTCGGCAGGACCAGGGTGGCATCCTTGCCTTTAACCAAGTTCACCCGACCGCGGTGCAGCAAGCGATAGGAGCTGTACGCCGAGAACGGGGGTTGCTTGAGCTGGGGCATCTTACCGATTTTCGGATCGATGCCTTTACCGTCATTGAGCGCGTGGAGCACGATGACCTCGGCCTCACTTCGCTCGGTAGCGGCTTGAGGTTGCGCCTGTGCCGCCCGCTGTTGGGGTCGCCATGTCTCTTGCGCGAGGACCGCCGAACTCATTAGCGAGACGGCGAAAAACGCCACGATGATCGTTGGCCACTTCATAATTCTTCTTCTTCCTCGAGGTCACTGACCCACACTACCGTCGTGGCCTCTCCCGGCTCCCCGCTCGGAACATAAAACACCGATCCACTCTTGGATCCAAAATCAACCGAAGCCACTTCCACCGTCGGTTCGTATTCTTCTATCTCCGACTGAGGCGGCTCGGCAGAAGCACTCGACCACTGATCCCTGAACGCGACCTCCGCCGCCGGCTGCGTGGGCAGCGGATCGGGCGCCTCGGCCACGGGTCCAGATGAGGTCGGTGAACCGCCCCAGAAAAACATGCCAAAGGCGACGGCTGCAGCCAGACCAGCAACAGCAAATATCGCGCGCGCATTGTCGTTCGCGGACGACTTGGCTCCCAAACGCACATTCGGCATCGCCTCGGTGGGGGGGTCCGGTTCAGCACCGTCGTCGATGTTCTCGTGCGCTCCGGCCTCGATCCTCGCCATCACGGCGTCGGCGATCACGTCGCCTCGCTCGTCAGCGTCCACACACTCGCGCAAGAAGCTTCCCACCATCGCCATACTCGCGATTTTGTCCTGAGCGTTCTGATCATCCTCGACGAGGCCCTGGGCCAGCGCCAGCTCGTCGCCCTCGAGTTCACCGTCGTACAAGCGCATCAGCAAGCCGTCGTCACCGAAGTCGGTGCCCGCAGCGTCAGCCGGGATGGTTCCGGTTTCGTCTGTCATGACTTGTTTCCTCTCGTTTTCGGCTCGCGGCCCACATGCTCGCGATAGCAATCGCTCAGGGCCCGCTGTAGTTTTTGGCGCGCGTGATACAGGCGGCTCATGATGGTGCCTTTCGACACGCCCATCGCATCGGCCATGTCCTGGTAGCTCATGCCTTCCACCTCGCGCATGATGATGACCGTACGGTGGTAAGGGGGCAGGGCATCGAGAGCCTCCTGAATTCGCGCAGCGAGTTGCTTGCGACGCATCGCGTCCACCGGATCGGCGCCATCGATGCGAGACACGAATGGCAGCGCCTCAGCGTTTTCGGCCCTCGAATGGCTGTCGAACAGCGCAACTTCGCGGCGCGCGGGCTTACGAATGTGGTCGATCGATAGGTTTTTGACGATACGGAACAGCCAGGTAAAGAAGGCTGAGCTGCCTTGGAACTTGTCCAAGCTCTTGAAAACACGGATGAATGCTTCTTGGACGATCTCGTTCGCGTCGTTCTCGTCGTGAACGATTCCAACCGCGACCGCGAAAGCGCGCCGCTGATGCCGCTCGACCAAACGCCGAAAGGCCGCTGTGTCTCCTTTTTGTGCATTCTCCACCAGACCACGATCGACCTCCGCTTCGCGTCGTCTTTCCGCCTGGTTGGACGCGCGTGCCGCAACAGTATTCACTGCAGGGGCTTTCGTGAACGTTGAAATCGGGCTCTTCTGCGGCTCGGCTTCCGACGGCGCTGATGGCGCGCCCTCCGCGGATCCGTCGTTTTCGGCGACAGACCTCTCCGAGAGGGAGGATGTGGGTGCGTTATCCACGGTCAAAAGAAACCCCGCCTCGCGCCGCCCGTCAAGCAGCTGTGTCGAGGAAGGCTCACTCAGCCTGTAGTGGATCGAGCGTGACGAACAGCTTGAACACGCGCTCACCACGCGCGAGCTCGACTTCAACCTTGCGACCAATACCGGCAATGCTCGCCAACCAACGGAGCTCGTTCGAGTTCTTGATGGCTTTACCATCGAAGCTCAGCACCACATCTCCGGTCGCGAGGCCCGCACGGTCGGCAGCACCGCCGGTCACGACGCGCGTCACCTTGGCGCCACGACGCGTACCCAGTTTCGAGGTCTTCACATCAGCCGGGCTGATGTCGTCGACCCAAATGCCGATGGCGCTTCGTTTGATCTCGCCATCACGAAGGAGCATCGGGAGCAACTTGAGGACCATCTCCATTGGGATCGCGAACCCAATGTTGTTGGCATTGGCCCGCACGGCCGAGTTGATCCCCACCACCTGGCCGGCCAGATTGAGCAGTGGACCGCCCGAATTGCCCGGGTTGATACTCGCGTCGGTCTGCAAGAAATTGAAGTAACCGCTCGGATCGAGGCCTTTGACATCGTCGCGAGAGCGCCCTTTTGCCGAAACGATGCCGGCCGAGACCGTGTGCTCCAAGCCGAAGGGGTTGCCGATCGCAACCACCCAGTCGCCCACCTCGATCGCCCTCGAGTCACCTACGGGGAGCGCTTCGAGCGACTTGTCCGCGACTTTGATCACCGCCACATCGGTGGGTTTATCCGATCCAACAACCGTAGCCGGAAGCTCCTTGCCGCTCGCGAAACGAGCGATGATCTCCGACGCGTCAGCAATGACGTGGTGATTCGTCAGTAAGATGCCCGCTGCATCGTAGACAAAACCGGTCCCCACACCCTGCGCATCGAGCGTACGACGACCGAAGGCATTTTCTGTTCGCCGCCAAGCCATGATCGTCACGACCGAGGGCTTCGCTCGCTTCACGAGCGGAGCAAAGCTCAACGGCAAGCCCTTGCCGCTGGGCGAAGAGGACAGTCGTTCGCCACGCGTTGGCGACGCTGTCACCGTGGAAGCAGCTATCGGCTTTGCCGACTCGGTCGATGAGCTTGGCGTCGGCGCCGTCTCACGATGACATCCCCCGAGCAGCACCCAGAGGAGCAGCACCCAGAGGAGCAACCCGAACGCCGTCGGGCGGCAGCTCACCCTTGCTCTCTGGCAGCCTCGACAAAACGCATGCGCAAGTCGTACAGGCCTTGTTCGAGCACTCGCTCTTCCGCGCCGCTCAAATTGCCTGTCGTCTTGTCCTGCAACAAGGCAAGCAAATCGATGTCCTGCTGGGCTAAAACCAAGTTGGCATCCTGCGCGCCGCCGTCAGGGTAGGGCGCCTCACCGAGATGAACAAAGGCCGAGCCGATGATCGACATCACGAAGGTCGAAAAATCGAGATCGGGAAGCCTCGACGAAGGGGGAGCCTCGTCTCGGTCACTGGAAGAGGACTCGTCGTTCACGACTCCCCCTGCTCAGTTGAGAATGCTATCGAGGCCGGCCGACGCCTCCGTCTCGATCTCTTCGCGAATCAACGCCGGTTGGTCGATATCAATCGCCTCGCACGCATCATTCAAATCGGGGAGTTCTTCCAACGCCGCGGTCACGTCCGCCGGATTGTCCACAAATCGGTCTCGGATGCGCTTGTCCACTTGGGCCCAATCAGTCTTCTTGCTCATGACGGATCTTTCGTAACGGGGGTCTCGCGACGCCGTATCTGAACCAAGCTTTCGGCTGGCTCGACCCCGGGGAGGTCGCTGTCATACACGATTCCGCGCTCATTGGCGATACGCTCATCCATCTCGGCTTGCACGACATCGATCTGCTCGTCCGTCGCGGCACGCACGGTCAAGACATCAATCTCGAAGCGAACGCTCTGACCGGCGAGAGGATGATTGAGATCGACGAGCATGAGCGCTTCGGTCAAAGCGACGATCGGCATCGACACTTCGACGCCTCCGGGTCCAGACACGAGCACCTCGTCGCCTACCTGAACATCTGCACCGCCCGGGAAGTCATGACGATCGATTTCGAGCATGGCCTCCTCGGAGCGTTCGCCAAAGGCGAGCTCGGGAGGCAGCTGCGCGACGCAGCCTTCTCCCTCCGTCACGCCGTCGACCGCCCCATCGAGTCCGGGGAGGATCTGGGCGTAGCCATGCACAAATTCGATGGGGCTCTCGGCTCGCACTTCATCGACGAGATCCCCGCTCGCATCGTAGAGGCGATAGGCCAGGCTCACCACCGTGTCGGGGCTAACCTTCACGACTTCTTGTTGAGCAAATCAGCGAAGGTGCCAAAACCGCCCTTGCTCTTCACCTGTTTCTTGTAGTCGCGATACGCTTGGCGCTCGGCATCCGTCTTCATCGCCCGGACGCTCAAACGAGCCTCGCCACGACGGCGATCGACCTCGGTGATTTTCGCCACGAAGCGTTTGCCAATCGGGAATTCCTTCCGCAGATCGGCGCCGCGAGGGGTGCCGGTTTGGTTCGCAGGTAGATAGGCGCGCGCAGCACGGCCGGTCATGCCGAGGATGCGCACATTGAGACCGCTGTCGCGAATTTGGGTCACGATCGCGTTCACCACTTGATGGGGCTTGAGCTGGACGCGAGGAAGCTCGCGCTCGTCTTGTGGAGGCGCCGGATGGAGCGAGACCTTGTGCTTCGCCGCGTCGACGGACGCGACGATGACCTCGATATCCTGGCCAACCTCCACAACGTCCTTTGGGTGTTCGATCGGCGAAAAGGAGAGATCGGACACGTGGCACAAACCGTCGACACCAGGCTCGAGTTGGATGAAGGCACCGAACTCGGTGAGGCGAACCACCTTGGCCGTGTGGATGCTGCGCTGAGGATACTTTTCGCTGACGCTCGCCCAAGGATCATCGACCAAGGCCTTGCGGCTCAACCAGAGCTTGCCGCTCTCGTCGACCTTCAGCACCTGAACTTCGATCTCCCTGCCAGGCTTGAAAATCTGGTTGAGACGAGCTCCACGATCGTGGCTCGCCTCGCTCATGTGCACGACGCCCTCGATGTCGCCAAAATCGGGCAGAGCGATGAAAGCTCCCCAGCTCGCAACATTGCGAACGACGCCTTTGCACACCATCTCCGGCTTGATCTTGTCGAGAAACTCGGCGCGTAGAGCCTTGTGCTCGTCTTCGAGCATCTTCTTGCGCGAGAAGACGACGTCTTTTCCTCGCTTGCCGTAGTGCGTGACGAAGACCATGTGCTTTTGGCCCAGGAAGTGACTTAGATCACTGCTCGGCCGAAGCTCCATTTGAGAGGCGGGCGCGAAGCCACGGATCCCCTTGTAGTCCACCTCGAGCCCTCCCTTGATGACTCCGGTGACCCACACCTCGACGGGATTGGACGCCTCGAGCGCCGCCTGAAGCTCCAGCTTCGTCTGCGTCGTGTCAAACAGCTCCGACCCCAGAATCAGCATGCCACCACGCGTGCTGTAGCTCTTCACCTTCGCGATGAACTGCTCGCCTTCTCGCGGCGGCACCTGAATGAGCTGGCTCGCGTCGTACAGGCCGAGCGCTTTGCCGCCGGCCACTTCGATGACGATCGCGTGTTCGTTCACCAGCACGACGCGGCCGAACACATCATCGCCGGCATTGAACGGCGGCTTCTCGGGGCGCACGCCTTTCTTCTTGGCCTTCGCCTCGCCGCCCGGCGTTTCCTCGGTTCCATCACCGGCCCCCGCCTTCTTCTTGCGACGGCGACGGCGGCGCTTCTTCTTACCGGACGCTTCACCATCCGCAGAAGCGGCATGCTCCTGTGTTTCTGACCCCTCGGGCGATGCTTCCGCTGGCGCTGGCGCTTCCGCTGGCGCTTCCGCTGGCGCTTCCGCTGGCGCTGGCGCTTCCGCTGGCGCTTCCGCTGGCGCTTCGGTTGCCGCTTCCGCTGGCGCTTCCGCTGGCGCTTCCGCTGGCGCTTCGGTTGGCGCTGGCGCTTCGGTTGGCGCTTCGGTTGGCGCTGGCGCTTCGGCTGGCGCTTCCGCTGGCGCTTCCGCCGGCGCTTCGGTCGATGCTTCCGCTGGCGCTTGGGTGGCAAGCTCCGGCGTCGCGATCTTCCCCTCTGTTCCAACCACCGCTTCGGCCTCGGCCTTCTCCGTGGTTGACCCCAATGTCGTCTCTGCGCTCATGTCGTCTCTTCGCTCTCATCCGAATCGCGGCTAGCGCGCGATCGGTAAGTGGCGGTTCTTCCCACCACTGCGATCAATTTCGACCTTCTTGGTGCGTGAAGCGTTCATCACGCTCGCCCGATCGGCAATCTCTTCAGCTACCTTCGTCAACGCAGCGGCCACGTCGCTGCCTGGCGCCGCCTGCACGACGGGCGTACCCGCATCGCCCCATTTGCCCACCGCGGGATCCATGGGAACCTGACCGAGCAAGGGGGCCTCGGCAAACTGTGCCACCTTCTCGCCGCCACCTTCGCCAAAAAGCTGATGCTTGGTGTCACAACCATCGCACACGAAGTAGCTCTGATTTTCGACCACACCAAGGATCGGAATGTTGACCTTCTTGAGCATCGCGATCGATTTGTAGACATCCGCGAGAGCCACGTCCTGCGGGGTCGTTACCACGACGGCGCCGGTCGTGTTCACACGCTGTGACAAGGTGATCACAATGTCGCCCGTTCCGGGTGGAAGATCGAGGACCAAGTAATCGAGCGGCCCCCATTCGACGTCCTTGATGAACTGCAGCAGCGCTCCCTGAAGCATGGGCCCGCGCCAAATCACCGCCGTCTTCTCACTCTCGATGAGAAAACCGATGCTCATCAGCTTGACACCAAAACGCTCGAGCGGGGTTATCCGTCCGTCGGCATCGGCAGCCGGCCGGCCCATGACCCCGAGCATGGTCGGAATGCTCGGACCATACATGTCCGCATCGAGGATCCCGACGCGCGAGCCAGCCCGTTTGAGCGCGAGAGCGATGTTCGTCGCCACGGTGCTCTTTCCCACTCCGCCCTTGCCGCTCACGACGAGGATGATGTTCTTCACCCCAGGGCAGGGATCGTCTGCTGGAATGTCGCGTGTAAGCGTCTTGACGCCCCAATCGATCTCGACCCCAGTGGCGCCGGCAGTCTCGAGCGCAGCCCGCAATTCGCTGGCGATCGCGTCGTTGTTTGAAGACGTCGATGTCATGCGATCGACACCAACCTTGACCGTGCCCCCGTCGACGCTCAGATCGCGGATCAGTCCGAGCTCGACCAATGGTTTCCCGATCTCAGGATCGAGAACCTTGGACAGCGCCTCGTGCGCCTCTTCGAGAAGGATGGACATCGTCGTGTTCGTTTAAGGGCTGAACGGGTGTCGGTCAAGCTTGTCGAAGCAAGCAGCCCGTCGAACTCAGGCGAAATGCTGCACCACCGTTCAGCGCCGCGCGCGATTCGCGCCGCACAAAAAACAAGCCGCCCAACGAGAACATGTCCCGATGGGCGGCAACGTCAGCTCCGAAAAAGCGGAGCGACTTGACGTCGACTCAGCCGCCGGCCGAGCCACCGACAGAAGCACTCGCTTCCACCGACACGCTCACCGACACGGACGCCGAAGCAGCCGCTGAAAAGTCAGCACCAGCGGCCAGTGCAGCGCAGCCCACACTCTCGGTCGCGGCCGTGAGAACGCCTACGCCCTTGTCAGCAACGTCGATCGCCGCATCCACGAACGCCTGGCCCTTCACGTCGAAGGCCAAGAAGATCTCTCCCAAGTTGACCTGCAGGTCCGCGACGATCGCCGCGTCGAGTGAACTGACGATGACAACCTTGGGCGGTGTGCACGAAGCCTCTAGCTTCGCTTCCCCGTCGCAACCAGCAGAGCACTCGGCGTCGATGTCGCATCCGCCGAGGTCCAGCTCGCCTTCGCAGCTCGGCAACTGGAAATCGACGCTGCAGCCCCCGGTGCACTTGCCCGAGCAGCTCGCCGACGGCGCCACCACTTCGCAGGTCCCCTTGCACTCGCCGGTGCACGAGCCCTTGCAGGAACCGGTGCAGTTGCCCATGCCGTCCGAGGCGGAGCACTCACCGTCGCACGTGCCCTCGCAGGTACCGCCGCACTTGCCTTCACACGAGACGGAGCCGGTCTCGACCGTGCAAGAGCCGCTGCATTCCGCCGTACATTCACCCGACAGCTTGCCAGGTTCGCAGGCAATCTCGACCGACGGAGGCGTACAGCTTCCCGACACGTCACAGCTCGCCTCGCAGCTGAGCTGCGCGGACGCATCGATGGTGCACTCGCCACCTTCGACGGTGATCGCAAAGGTCGCATCGGCTGACACCGCTGCCGTGAGGGATGCCGACGCGATGTTGCACGCTGACTCCAGCTCGTCATCCGTCATATCGTTGCCGGCCGGGGCCATCACGTCCATCGCACCAAGGGACTTGGCGATGTTCACACAAGCCTCGCCCACGCTCGACTTCATGCTGGCCGAAGCGGTGGTCAGGGCAGCAACGGCATCGTTGAATGCAGTGATCCGCACCTTCACGCTGTCTTCACACCCAAAGGGGTCGTCGCCACAGCCGGTCAAAAATCCCGGCGCAGCCAATCCAGCAAACATCAAAGGCATCAATGCCTTGCGTACACGACTTTTTTTCAACATCCCGAACACTTCTCCCTGTGATGCGCCATTCGTGGCGACATTATGGCGACCACGATCATCGACCGCGAACCACCAATCAAGACTTTTTCACTCCGACCACCCCGACTGCGCATCAACCGATCCGCAGTAAGCACGACCAATCCAAAGGAAAGCATGGGGCAAGATCAGGGCGACGTCTAGGCATTCATCCATCCGAATGTACGTCGTTTCTGTGCTCGGCTGGTGGGCGAGAGCGCTTCTGCGCGCCGCTTCGCGTCAGTTGGGCTCGACGGGGATATTGGCGGGATAGCAACCGAAAGCACCGGCGTCGGCGTTGTAAGGAAAGTAGCACTTCTTGTAGACGGAGCTGCTGGGGGTCACGACCGGCTCCTTCATACAAAAGCCATTCGCGCCGCTGGGGGATTTGGGACAGTCCAGATCGATCTCGCAGCTCGTCAAGAAGAAGGGGTCGTAGCAACCTCGCACGTCGCACGCGAGGCCACTGTCCTTGTCGCCGCAGTCGAAGTCATCGACGCAATGGGAACAGAAAGAGCCTCCACCGCGGCAGCTGCCCGAGGCCGGCAAGCACGCCTTGCGGCCATCGGCCTCGACGCAGGTCTCGTCGTTCAAACAGTTGGCTTGATCGTCGCACATGCGCGCGCAGACCTTGACGTCGCCGATCGGGGCGCAAATCTCACCGGCGCCGAGAGCGCAATCTTTGTCGGTCTCGCAGGTCGCACACTCGTCGTTGACGAGGCAGCGATTGCGCATCAGACAAAACGAACCCTCGGCGTAGCTGTTGTCATCGGCCCCAAACACAGACGGATCCGTGCAGGGCGCCGCGACATCATCGTTCCCTGGGCACAAGTTCGACCCACCCTTTTGGCAGCTCCCATCGGACGTGCAGCTCTTCCCATCGCGATATCCGCCAGCGCAGGTGCCGCCGGTGCATGTGCCGCCGCAAATTCGACCTTTCACCCGCTGTGTTCCGCAGTGGTAACCGGCCGGGCACGCGGCGTCCGAAGCGCAGTCGTCGATGGTACAGTAAGCGTGCGGGTCGCCCTGACCAGCGCTGTTGCACGCGAGCCCGCGGCACGCGCTGGCCGCACAGGTATTGAAGACACACGACGGTGCGCCATCCTCCGTGCCACACGATCCATAGTTGCAGGAGGCGAGGAAGGTGTCTTCATCGACGCCCGCGACCTTCGCTGCGGCACGGCAAGCCGTTTCGTTTTGCACGCAAGCGGCTGGGTTGCCACTACAGGCGAGCAAGTCGCACTGCGCGCCGTTGGGGCAGTAGTTCGAGTAGCGGCAGTCCGCCGCCGCACAAGACGTCGCCAGGCAGGGCTGCGCGGTATCGGAACACGTTCCCCAGCCCGGCGTGGCTGGATTGGCGACGCAGATTGCGGGATTGCCGTTGCATGCAGCCGGATCGCAGAACGACCCATCGTCGACGCAATAGGCCTGACCACACGCTTGGCCGAGCGCGCATTTGGTACCGATCCCCAGCCAGCCAAAGAGGCGGCTGTAACCACGGTCGAGACACACCGTGACGTCCGCACCTGTGTCGTCCTCCTTGGCGGTCCCGCAATGCTGGCTCTCGGGAATGCACGCACTGTGGGCGTCGCATTTGAGGCGGCAGATGTTGCTCACGCAGACGTTAGCGTCCTTGCACGCCGCTGGATCGCACTTCGGAACACAGGTCGTACCGTCGTCGAGCAGGACCCCTCCGACGCAAGGTTCGCCGGGGATCTCCTTGGTCTCTGTCGAGCACGCCACGATCGGCAACAAGCCAGCCATGGCGACGAGCACAACACGGACTATCATGCGGAACGATATAGAAACATCAGCAAGTGAGCGACTCATGGGAATTCTCCTCGAGCGCCGCACACAACAACTCACGTCCGGTGCGGCTCCTCACAGAATCACTACGCGTTAACGCTGCAGTTCTCAAGGATCTCCGGTCACCTCGGCCAAACTGCAGCCTCCCTCCATCAATCCAGCGCTGCTGCTTCAGCTTGACAAGGTGGGGCAAAGCACCTCACAATTTCGCCAGCGTCCCTGCAACACTGCGTTCACCGCGACGGCGCAGCCGGGAGCGACGACTTTCTGTTTTTGCAATTGTTTCACTTTTTGCGGTTTGACCGTAGATCATCTATCGAGGGCACCATGCGACTCACTTCCCCTTTCGCGCTCATTTGTATAGCGAGCCTGGCCCTAGGCGCCATCGGCTGTATCGTCGAAGAAGAGAAGATCGTCGACCACCAGGCTGGCGATTTCATTGATCAATCTAGCCAAGACGCTCTCGACCTGTCGGATGTGATCGCGTATCCGGAAGGCGCCACAGGATTCACGGTTGGCAAGCTGATGCCCAACCTCACGTTCTGGGGCTTCGCCGATTTCACCAAGACCGAGCTGCAGACCACCGAAGATCCGTCCGGCCTTATGCTTGGCACGTATCGGTTCCAAAAAATCCAGGCAGCGGATTTCTTCAACCCGGACGGCAGCGGAACGTACGCCGCGGACTCGCCCTACGTGAAGACCCAAAGCCAAATCGAGGCGACCAAGACCCAATTCGAGGACTTGACGGGACTGTACAGCGGCTTCGATCCGACGGCGATGCCCAAGGCCGTGGCTTTCCTGGTCTCATCGGTCTGGTGCCCACCATGCAATGCTGAAGCGAAAGATGTCCTTCCGCACAAGTACGCGGAGATGCGGGCCAAGGGCGGACACATCATGTCGATCCTCTTCGACAGCAAAGATCAGGGCGTACCGGCCACGCTCGATTTCGACCTGGTCAACTGGTCGAACGCCTACCAACCGACGTACACGATGGTGATCGATCCGAGTCGAAGCATCGACGCGATCGCGCCACCGTTTTACCCTGGCGGGATCATCGTCGATCCGCGCACGATGACGGTCATGCACATCGGCTCGCTCACCGGCTCCAACGAAGCCACCTTCTGGGGGATCTTCGAGCAAGTCATCGCCGGGACTTACGTTCCGCCGGCCGGCTGACTAGGAAGCTACCATGCATCGCACCGCACCCCTGTCGGTCGTCCTGCTCTGTTGTGCCACCGCTTGCGGCCCGGCCACCACCCAAACGACGGGCGGCGCCACGGCGAATGACGCGACGAAACCGACCACTCCCGCCGAAACCAACTACGAGGAAGCGCCAGATTTCACGTTGCCGACGCTCGACGGCGACAGCGTCACGCTCAGCGAACTGCGCGGTGACAAGGTCGTGCTCATCGACTTTTGGTCCACGACCTGCGACCCCTGTCTGCGCGAAATGCCGGAGCTAGTGAAGCTCTACAAAGAAAAAAAGAGCAAGGGTTTCACCATCCTCGCCATCACCATCGACGGGCCCGACACGATGGCTCAGGTTGCCTCGGTCGTAAAATCCAAGAAGATGATCTTCCCGATCCTGCTCGACGAAGAGACGGAGGTCATGGACCGCTACAATCCCAAGGGGGAACTGCCCTTCACCGCCGTCATTGACCGCAAAGGGTACATCCGACTCAAGCGGGCAGGCTATCAAGCCGGCGACACCGCCTCGATGGATTCACTCGTCGCCGCGATCGACGAGGCGATGGCCGACAAGTAGGCCGCTGCACGCGCGGAGCGGACCGTGGTAGAAGATCGCGTGTCCCGAGCTTGGTTGTCATCAGGAGTCGCGCTCACCGCTTTTGCGGTGGCGCTGTCAACGAGCCATACGGCAAGCGCCGTGGATCTGCCGAAGGTCGGTGGCAAACCCGTGACGCTCGACATCAGCAACACGACGGAGCTGCTGTACCATTTCGACAATCGCAACCACAACGAGGACCCAAACAAGCAGTCCCTGCGACCCAACAACTGGGTCGACGACAATTACGTCGAGTGGCTCAACCGGCTGTACGTCCGCTCGCACTACCGCAAGCTGTCCTTTGGCTTACGCCTCGACAGCGCAGTTTACGGCCGCACGCTGACCCGCCAACAGGTACAAGACCTCATCGTCGAAGAGCTCGGCCGCTCCGATCTCGCCCTCGAGAACAGTTTTGCACGCGAGCTGCATGGTCGTTACACGAACCTGCTTTATCCCGCGAAACTCTGGCTGCGATTCCGACACAAGGGCTTCGAAGCCACGGTCGGTGATTTTTACGCACACGTCGGTCGGGGTCTGGTGCTCAGCGTACGAAAACTCGACGAGGTTGGGATCGACACCACGGTCCGCGGCCTCAAACTCAAGCTCAGGAAGAAGCTTGGATCCGTGCGCTTCGACGCGACCGCCTTCGCGGGCCAGCTCAACCCGATCCGCATCGACAAAGCGACAGGCCGAGTGCTGCACGGCAGTAACAACGACCTATCCAAAGCCCTGTTCTTCGGCTTTCCGCGCGTTGCCGACCTCGCGTATTATGCAACGCCAGACGCCGCCGATCCGACGATCGAGCGCGCCAAGCCCAGCTACCTGGAAGACAACATCGTTGGACTCAGCCTGAAAGGGGGGCCCAAGGCCTTCCAGCTTGGCCTCCACGGCTCGGTACTGCTCCGACAAAGCAACAGCGAGGACAAGGTGCGGTGCATCCAGGCCATCGACACCAGCTCAAGTGCCGCGACCGCCCAAGCCGATGCATGCGCCACCGACTTTCCTTCGTTCAACGAGCCGGATGCCTCGCGGGCCCACGACCAGATCCGCAACTTCAGTGCATCGTTACGGGTGCCGACCGTCGGAGACGTCCTCGGCGGCTACGTCGAGGTCGCGGGCCAGCAACAGCTCGACGGCCGCGTGGCGGACATTCTGGCCGACGGCAGCCTTGGCCGAGAAAAGGATCTGTTCGGCTACGCCATCTATACCAATCTCAACCTCAGCGGCGGACCTCTGACGGCGACCATCGAGGGCAAGCACTACAAGAGCTTCTTTCCGATCGGCGCGAACATAGACTTGTCGACGCGTGGTTTTGCGGCGCCAGAATACAGCGTCGTGACCTACAGTCGCCCACCGAACGCCGAGGCCATTTACACCGAGCCCATCGGCGCCCCCGATGTGTGCGTCACCGGCATGCGATCTCGCCTCGACTGGCGCCTCGGCTCTCATGCTCAGCTGTACGGTTGGTTCGGCCGCTACTCCAGCCTCTCGGAGATTGATCCACGCAACAACGAATGCGTCGACGAGGCCGCTCTGCGTACCGAAACCTGGGATGGCGCGATCGGTACCGAAATCGAATCCGCCAGCGGTCGATCGCACTACTGGGCGTGGCTAGGAGCCCGCGATGCCCGGCGCGCCGTCCCGCAGTCCTCGCTCACGAGCAGCCAAAAAAGCGACACCTTCTACCGGGAAGGGTACCTCAGATACGATCTGACCCAACACCTGCACGGCAATTTCTCGCTGAGCATGCTCGGCTACCACCGACGTCGTTTCGAACCCGATCTCTCCGCACAAGTATGGAACGAAGGAGAGAACCTACTCGCGCTCAATTACAATCCGCGCTGGTCTTTCGTTTTTGGTTTTGAGTACCTCACCCGTGAAGGTTATGAACCGCTGTATTTCAATGGGGGCCTGCAGTACCGCTCAAAATCGCAAGATCGCTGGTACGACAAACTCGCCGACGCCGTTCGCCTGTTCGTCGGTCAGCGCCGCTCGGCACTGAGGTGCGTGGGTGGCACCTGTAGGGTCTACCCCGCCTTCGAAGGCGCGAAGGTCGAGCTGGTCTCCCGCTTTTAGCCGCTGCACGCTTTTCTGATCGGGAGGCCGCTCCGCGCTATACTCCAATCCATGCGGTGGCCTCTCGCCTTGAGCGTGTTCCTTATGACCCTCGGGGCCGCGCCCATAACGAGCGCTGTAGAGACCGCGGGCGATCTCACGACGCCCGCCGGTGGACCCTTGCCGATCGACCGGACCGCCGTTCGTTGGCATGCCCCGGCCACCGGCGGCGTGATGCAACCGCAATTCGTCAGCGCTCGAATGCTCGCCTTCCTCGCGAGACTGGAAGCGCTCATCGGGGGAACTCCATCGGGAGCTCCGGCTTACGACTCGAAGCACGTTCGGTTGGCTCTGCAGCGGCACATCACAGAAGTCATCTTGGCAAACTTGCCCGTCGATCCAGAGCCCAAGCCGAAAGAGATCGCCGACTACGCCGAAGAAGCTCGACATGTGATCGAGAGACAAATTGCAGGCAAACAGACAACGGACGCGAAGAGGCGGTCCGAAGGGAAGGGAACCCGCAACGGCCGCCGACTCGTCGCCGCAGCAGCCGTCGCCGAGGGCATCGACGCGGAGGACCTCGATGCCCTCCTGTTGCGTCGTGCTCGGGCGAGTTGGTACTTGGATAAGATGGTCGCGCCCATGCTCGAGCCATCGACCGCCGATCTCATCGCGGTGCAGCGAAGCGGTCAAACGCCGTACACGAAAGTCAGCTTCGCGAAGGCGCGGAGTCAGCTGCACGACTGGTTTCTCGCGACGCGCTTGGCGATTGCCCTCGACCGTTACTACCGTAACGTGAGGTCAACCGTACGCGTCAAACTGATCATGCCTTCGACGCGCTGAGGGCGACGATCGCTAGTCGCCGCCCACTGCCGCGGGCCGCGTGCCGGGAGAGGCCTCGCCGGAATCGCGTTGGTCGTCGCTTTCTGGCGCCACGGACGGGGGCCGACTCGAAGACGCCGGCCGACTCGATGGAGGCGAGGGGGAGAAACATCCCTCATCGCTGCCGCTTTCTTCCGGGCTGCGCTGGACGAGAAAGTCTCCGAATGCAGCAAAATTCTGCAGATCTCGAGGCGACAGGTTTTCGATGATCTCACGTAGATGACGGCGCACACTCTCCGCACCGCGTGAGCGACGAGCCGGATCGGAATGCGGCCGCTGACTCGGCGGATCGGACGACGCCGGAATGTCCAACGGTGCCCAGGCCTGGCGTTTGACGGGGTTGAGCGCGTGGGCATTGAGCCATGCCTCCATGAAGATCCGTAGACGCTCGCTGCGAAACGCGAACCAGCTCTCGCGCTCTGGCGCATGGCTCATCAAGACATCCTTGAACCGCCGAAACGCCCCCTTGCCGTCGATGGCTTGCGTGAGATCAAGCTGAAGCTGCGGCTCCTCGACCATGGGAATGTAACGCTCCATCCAACGGTACTGCTCTCGAGAACTCACCGGATCGATCCGTAAGTAGCTGATATCCGAAGCAATCCGAGCATGCATTTGCGGATCGGCCACGCCGTCCACGATGCGGAGCACATCGCCGGTGAGGACGTGCAGATAAGAATGAACCTCAGGCGCGTTGTTCTCGAAGGCATCCTCGAGCGCCTCCCAGTCCATCGGCACATCACGTCGGGTTACACCTGACTCAGACGGGGCCGAATCAGAAGAAGCATCATCAGTAGACATATTCCCTCCTTGGGGGAGCCCCCCTTCCCACAATGTGGGCTGAGTAGGACGGTGGGCTCAATAAGACGCGTATCGCTAGATCCATAAGATTAACAAACTTTACCCTCTTCAGCTTCCACAAAACTGGAAGGTCACGCAAAAGGCGGGCTCGGGCCCGGATCGCGGATCAGTTCGTGGCGCTACTCACCGTTCGGGCTATGGCGTTTTTCCAGCCAGCACGCGAGGCCTCTCGAGCGGCTGTGGCATCCGCATCTTCATCGGCCGGTGCCTCGAAAATCCGCTCGATTGGACTCATTTTTCCGACCGATGCCTTGTCTGGAAAGATCCCCGCGCCCAACGCCGCAAGCATGGCCGCGCCTCGCGCCGTCGTTTCCAAATCATGGGGCCGTTCGACATCGACGGACGCCACGCGGGCCTGCTCCTTCATCAACAACTCGTTCGCCGCCGCACCACCATCGACGCGCATGCGCGTCAGCGGCTGACCCAGGTCCTCCGCCATCGAGTCGAGCAGATCGGTCACCTGGTGAACCACACCGTCGAGCGTGGCGCGCGCCAAGTGCGCCGCTGTCGTACCGCGGGTCAAGCCACAAATCGTTCCGCGAGCCTCCGCGTCCCAATACGGCGCCCCGAGACCTGCCAAAGCGGGAACGAAGTAAACCCCATCGCTCGACTCGACCGATGCCGCCAAGGCCTCGATGTCCGAAGCCTTCTCGATGAGCCCTAGACCATCGCGCAGCCACTGAACGGCCGCGCCCGCAATGAAGGCGCTGCCCTCCAGAGCGTAAGCAACGTCGTCACCGATCTGCCAAGCCACGGTCGTGAGCAAGCCAAACTGACTGGCGATGGGCTTGTCTCCAATGTTCACGAGCACAAAGGCGCCCGTACCGTAGGTGCATTTCACATCTCCTACGCCGAAACACGCCTGTCCGAACAGAGCCGACTGTTGGTCCCCGGCGATCCCCGAGATAGGAACGCCATCAGGCAGGCCCGGGAAACCACATGTTTGCGCGATACGCCCCGCCGAGGGAACAATCTTCGGCAAGACCTCGCGCGGCACGCCGATCAAGCCGAGCATGTCGGGGTCCCACTGCAGCGATTCGAGATTCATCAACAGTGTTCGTGAAGCGTTGGTCACGTCGGTGACGTGCACTTTTCCGCCAGACAAGCGGTGGACCAGAAAACTGTCGACCGTGCCAAAGGCGAGTTCACCTGCCTCAGCACGCTTTCGCGCCCCTGCCACGTGGTCGAGGATCCAAGCCACCTTGGTGCCGCTGAAATAGGGGTCGAGAACCAGCCCGGTGCGCTCCTTGGTGATGCGCTGGTGACCCGCCGCTCGCAGCGTGGCGCAACGTTCACTGGTTCGGCGATCTTGCCAGACGATGGCGCGATGAATGCACTTTCCGTTCGCGCGGTCCCAGATCAAGGTGGTCTCACGCTGATTCGTCACGCCGATCGCCGCGATGCGATCACCCTCCACACCGGCATCGCTCAAGGCACCCGCCGTCGCCTCGACCACGCTGTTCCAGATGTCCTCAGGCTCATGCTCAACCCAGCCAGGTCGTGGAAAATGTTGCGTGAATTCAACGTTCTTGCGTCCGATCGTCCGGCCAGCCGCGTCCATCACCAAGGCCGTCGATCCGGTCGTTCCCTGGTCGAGCGCAAGCAACAGTGGATGGTCGTTCGACATCCATCTTGGTTAGCCTCGACGGCGAAGAAAAGAAAGCTGGTTGAGATGCGCCCGCATGGCGGTTAGCCTCGGACTGCGAATGGCTCGAATTCACCTGACAATGCCGCAAGGTCAGAAGACCGTGGAGTTGCAAGCGAACAACTCTCTGGGCCGGCATCCGAACAACAGCATCCAGCTGCTCGACAAGATCGTGTCGAAAGAACACTGCATCATCGAGCAGCGAGGCGCATCCTTCGTCTTGCGCGACCTAGGCAGCCTCAACGGCACCTTCATCAATCAACAGCGCGTGAACGGCGAGCAGGAACTTCGCCACGGCGACGAGATTTCGCTCGGACAAACCAAAGGGCACTTCGACGCCTCCCCCATGGCGACTGCGGCCCCTCCGCCATCGTCTTGGGTCGCGGGCCAGGGGCCAAGCAGCTTCCCAGCGAGCGCGGGGCGACCAACCGCTCCTACGCCAGCGAGCGCCCCTCCGGTCCCGGGCGGCTTCGCCCGCCAACCGCCTCCACCACGTCATCTCGCGCACGGTGGACCGAGTTCTCACACCGCACCGAATCGGCCGGTCGGGCCACCGGGACCTCCTCCTCCCCAGCCGCATCGCGCGCACAACACAGGGCTGTCAACGGCTTTCATTCCGGCTCTGGCGCACCCAACCCAGCTCAAACAAGACGACGACGACCGCCAAATTGGAGCGGAGATCGTCGCCGTCGAGAAAGAGTTCCGCGCTTTTCACGAGCTTGAGAGCAACCCGCAACAACTGCGCGCCGACTACGAGCGACTGCGCCTGAGCTACGAACTCACGCGCGACATCGCCGACGAAACCGACACGACCACGTTGCTCGAAAAGATTCTCAAGAGCATTTTTCGTTTCATCCCCGCGCAGCGCGGCGTTATTTTTTTGCTGAACGACGAGGGCAAGCTCAACCCCTATGCCAGTCACCGCAACGACGGCAGCAAAGAGCCGATCAGCGTGTCGACGACCATTTTGCACAAGGTCGAGACGGATCGAAAAGCGGTGCTGACACACGACGCCGCCATGGATTTTGCGGCCTCAAAGGGCAAGAGCATGATCCTCAATCAGATTCAGTCGGCGATGGTGGCGCCCATGCTCCACAACAACCGACTGTTCGGGGTGTTGTGGCTCGACTCCCGCTCGCTCGCGCAATTTCAACCGAAGGATCTTGAGCTGGTCTGCGCCGTAGCCAACCAGGCCGCGATGTTCATCGAGATCAACATTCTCGGTAAGCAGGTGCACGATGAGATACTCAACCGCGAACGCCTCAGCCGCTTGGTTTCACCGAAAGTTGCCGAGCAGGTCATCGCCGGGCAAATCGACCTCAAGCCCGGTGGCGCCCGGACCGAGTGCACGGTGTTCAACAGCGACATCCGGGGCTTCACGAGAATGAGCGAGAAGGCGCCCCCAGAGGTCATCGTCGAAATGCTCAACGGCTACTTCGAGCGGATGGTCGATGTGGTGTTCCACCACGAAGGGACGCTCGACAAGTTCATGGGCGACGGAATCATGGCGTTGTGGGGCGCTCCGGTCGAACACGTCGATGACGCCTCCCGCGCCGTGGAATGCGCGTTGGCCCAAGTCGACGTCCTCGGTAGCTTCAACCGCGAACGCCTCGAACGCGACGAGCCACCTCTCGGGGTAGGATTCGGGATCCACACCGGCTCGGTGGTCGCCGGCTATATCGGCAGCAGCAAGACCTTGAGCTACACGGTCATTGGGGACGTCGCCAACACGTCCGCCCGCCTGTGCTCTCGAGCGCTGGCGGGCCAGATCATCATCTCAGCCACGACTCGGGCAAAACTCGATGGCCGCTTCGAGGTCGAGGAGCTGCCGCCAGCGAAGATGAAAGGCAAAGGAGAAGCCATGGCCATCTTCAACGTCATCGGCCGTACGACGCAGGTGGCGGTGCCCGAATCGACCGGCGTCGGGCCGTACGACTCGACGGGATCGGAGCCCGTGATCAGCAGCGGAGCCGTGAGCAAGTCCGCGGACACCTCACCGGCCGGTAACGTTGAGGCCTGAACCCGTCGCGGAACGCTTGAGCCACGCCTCGCGCTCAACCGGCTGGGTAGTAGGCGCTCGTGAGAGCATGCGCTAGGGTGCGCCCGATGCCCCCACCGGCGATAGAGCTATCGATCGTGGTGCCGATCTTCAACGAGATCGACAACATCGAGCCGCTCGTCGAGCAGCTCACCGCTTCCCTCGAAGGGACCGGACGCAGCTACGAGATATTGTGCATCGACGACGGCAGCACGGACGGTAGTTACGAGAAGCTGAAGGAAGTCCACGATCGGGACGGCCGAGTGATCGTGGTGCGCTTCCGAAAGAACTTCGGGCAGACCGCAGCCTTTACAGCGGGCTTTGACGCGGCCCGAGGCCGTTGGGTGATCACGATCGATGCCGACCTCCAAAACGATCCAGCAGACATTCCCAAGATGCTCGACGAAGCCGAAGCGGGGGATTGGGACATCGTCAGCGGTTGGCGCGTCAAACGAAAAGACGCTTTCCTCATGCGCAAGCTACCCTCAAAAATCGCCAACTGGCTGATCGGACGAGTCACAGGCGTCGCGCTTCACGACTATGGCTGCTCGCTCAAAGTCTACCACCGGGACGTCGTCAAAAATATTCGCCTCTACGGCGAGCTGCATCGTTTCGTTCCGGCCGTCGCGAACAGCTTGGGGATCCGTTACACCGAAATGGAGGTCAACCATCGAGCGCGCGTCGCCGGCGAATCGAAATACAGCGGTATCATCAAGACGATCAAGCGTGCGACCAAAGTCTTCCTCGATTTGCTCACCGTCCGTTTCTTGCTGAGCTTCTCGACCCGACCCATCCACATCTTTGGTGTTCTCGGATTGCTCTGTACCGGCTCGGGCATGTGCATCGGCGGATACCTCAGCTATCTCAAGCTGTTTTACGGCGCCTCCTTGTCGGATCGTCCCTTGCTCATGTTCGCCGTCCTGCTGGTGATGGTCGGCGTTCAGTTCATCACGTTCGGACTACTCGGCGAGCTGATGATCCGCACCTACCACGAGTCGCAAAACAAGCCGATTTACGCCATACGCAACGTGTTGCGCGAGGAAACCGTCTCGCCGTCACAGCTCTCTTCCGCGCTGCCATCACTCGCGGACGGGCCCTCTAGCGCGCGACGCGTTTGAGATAAAGTTCGAAGCGCTTGCGTTTGGTCATGGTGTCAAAGCGCGCCAAAGCCTTCCGTTTGGCGTGCTTCTTTTGGCACCGCCTTTGGATGACGAGAAAGCCCGCTCGCTTGGCCAGCTCGTCGTCATTGCTCTTGGTGAGTTTCTCGTAGGCGTCCTTCAAACGGAAACGACCCGGCCCAAAACTCGGCACGTGCACATCGCGCAACTTGTGCAAACCGCTCTGGTGTCCCTTGCAGCCGAGAAACAAGACATCGTCATTGAACGCCTCCGTCTCGCTGACAGGGACCTTGCGGGCGGGCGCCACCATCATGCCCCCTACTTTGCGAGGAGGACCGAGATAGCGATGCGCGTAGAGCCGAAACAGAAGATCCCCAGCAAGAGAGTCGTAGCCTCGACTCTTTCCTGTCTTCCATACGACGTGACTGACTCCAAAGCTCCGCAAGCGAGCGTCGACCTTGGACGGCGTTCCCAACGCGCCATAGTTGATTCCCGCTTGCCAGGAGACCCAGTCGTGTACCGCTTGTCGCTGCAAACCGAGGTGCGGGTGCGACTCGTGGATCAACACGCGGGCATCGGGAGGCAGAGCCGCGGCGACTTTTTCCCAGTTGAATGAGGCGAAACGGCGGTCGTATTTTTTTTGGTAACCGCGTGTGACCAGATCCATGGACGCCTTGGCAGGGACCTTCGTGTAAGCATGACTCGGTATGAAGTAGACGTCGCTACCCCACGCCAATTGAAACGTGACCAACACCACCAAGGCGGCTCGCACCCATCGGCCTTTACGCCACAGCAGCACCATCGCCGCCGCCGTGGCAGCGGCCATCCAGGGGACCAAGGTCTGCAGGTAACGGTCCTGATGATTGGTCCACCACCACACCATCACCCCCACGTGGACCGCGGCAAAGGTCGCCCATAAACGCACCCGCTTGCCGAGCCATGGCAAGGTGAGCAAGGTGAGCGTGAACAGCGACCCGAACACCGGCACGCGCCCATGAAAACGCTTCCAGTCGTGCGGCTCGAAGGAGAAGGTGAACAGCACCTTAAGGCTGTTTAAAACGGTATCGAGACTCAGCTCCTTGGGCTTCCAATGTTGCGTTCGATACGAGTGCTGATAGAGCCACGCCGCATCGCTATCCCAGGGCCGCGCCGGAAAATACTTGTGAAGCAATGGGTAGAGCGGGTCGCCGTACCAAATCCAGTTCTTCAACCAAAGCTGGCTGGTGATGACTGCCCCCACGCCGATGCAACACAAGGGACCCCAAAGCCACAGACCGCGCAGGCGATCGTCTTGCCGGTGACGAGCTCGTTTTACGCCAAACCACAACGAGCGCGCCCCGATCACCACGACTGGGAACAGGATGACGGAAAAAGCCGCAGAGTATTTCGTGAGGATCAGCCCAGCGAGCGCGAAGGCCATCAAGCTTGCATGACGGGGGCACAGTCGTGGCCAAAAACGCAACAGGCCAAGCAAGACCGGGGCCACGAAGAACGCGGCGACATGATCGGCGCCCCCGCCGAGGCTCGAGTCGTAAACGAACACGCCAGGAAACAAGAAACGCGTGGCCCAGCTCGAGGCGGAGCGCACATTCGGAACGAGACGTCGGACCAGGGCCGGGATGCCGAGCAGCGAAAAAGCGAAGCCCACAAACTCCAGGTGCGCAGCCAGCTCGACCCGATCGAAGAACTTCCCGACCGGAAGAAGGAATGCCCAAGTGTACATTCGCGCCGCCAACTGCGGGGCGCTCGCGGCCACCCAACCCTCTGGAAACCGCTCGATGGATCCGGCCGCAACATAGTGCTGTGCGAGCGCGAGGTGCTTCCATCTGGCGTCGAAAGCGATGTTCTTGGGAGTGATGATCGAAAAGTAGATCAACGCCAAGGCGCCGATCCCAAAGACGATGGCGAGGCCGTCGATCCACGTCAGACCGCGCTGCCAGCCTCCCATCCGAGACACGCCACCACAGTAGCGCCGTAGATAGCGCCACGTGGGACGCCCGCCTGCGGCCAGCAGGAGCAGGGGCGTCCCAACGAAAGCCATGCCGTTCATCAGGCCGATAAAACCGAATAAATTCAGTACAGTAGTGAACCACACCAAGCCTACGGCAAAGGCGACGACGAGCTGTTCGATAAAGGGCAGGGTCCGGCCACCGAGTACCCGCTTGACCGTGACGTGGCCGGCGCAGACGCACGACGCCAACCAGACGAGGGACGCGAAGCCATAACCCGCGTAGCGCCAGAACAGCCACTTCTCGATGGGGTAATGCGGGTGAAGGTAGCTGCCCATCAGGGCGCAGCCGGCCAACAGCAAGAGTGCGAGAGACAGGGTACTGGCCCACCTGAGCCACGCAGCGCGGCGCTCCTTCCAAGCCGTCACGGCGTCACCCGGCATCCCCGGGAAGCGCGAACGAACCTGCGAGGTTCGGAGCGGACACGATGGAGCGACACGGCGAACCATCCTACATGCGACGGTCGTGAATGCAACTCCTCGGTGCCCAACTGGCACCACGAGCCGGTTGCCAGTATGCCCCATGCCATGTCCGAGCCAGGAATCGTCAGGCGAAGCTTCGCCCGCGCTGCGTCCGCCGTGCGGTGGACAGGTTCGCGCCTCGCGGTCCTCGGCTCCGCTGTCGATCTGACGATCTGGCCCGCGGTGTACGCGGTGGCGATCGGAGTGTCGCTGTGGCTCATTAGCCAAAAGGACGGCATCCTCAAGTCGTACCTCGCCAACAAGGTCCCCCATGAGGGGCGGCTGCAGACGGCGATGTGGGTCGGCGGGAGCTTCCTTGCGATCCTGCTCATCTACTTCGCCGTGGTGGTGATCGACCGCTGGCGCAAGGGCCGCTTCGACAACCGCGCCGTGTTCGAGCGTCTCAATACGTGGCTACGTGGTCTGCTCGCCCTGCCCATCGTCATGGTCCTCGCGCAAGTAGGAGTCGAGAAGAGCGACCCCCTGTGGACGATGTTTCTAGCCACCCTGGCAGGCGTGCTCATCGCCGCGAGCGCATACAGTTGGCCGTTGTCCGAGAAACGACGGTTCGACAGCCCTCGCGCAGAGACCATTCGCCGGCTGATGACCGGCCTTCTTCTTGTCGGCCTGTGGGCGGGCTACGGCTACCTCTTGACTCGGCTCGCGATCAGCCACCACCACGCGCTCAACACGCGTACGGCCGACCTCGGTTACTACGACAATATCTTCTATCAATCGCTTCACGGCCGACCCCTTGGATGCAGCTTCGTCAAGGGTGGAAACCATGCCTCGGCCCACTTCGACCCGATCCTGGTCCTGCTGTCACCGCTGTATCTGATCTACGATCACGCCGAGACGCTGCTCACGCTGCAATCGGTCTGGCTCGGTGCGGGCGTGATCCCCATCTACCTGATCGCCAAGCGCAAACTCGAGAGCCGAAGCGCGGGCCTGACGCTCGCCTTCGTCTACACGATGTACCCGGCGCTGCACGGCACCAACCTGTACGAGTTTCATTCCCTGACGCTCATCACGCCCCTGGTTCTGTGGGCCGTGTACTTCTTGGAAGAAGGACACATCAAGCGTTACGCCGTCACGATCCTGCTGCTCTTGCTATGTCGCGAAGACGTCCCTCTGATGGTGTGCTTCATCGGTGCTTACGCATTCATCTCGGGGGACAAGAAGCTCAGGCGGGTTGCGATCCCGACGATCGTGGTGGCCTTTCTCTACTTCGTGGTGGTCAAGGTCTTCGTCATGCCGGGCAGCGGAATGATGAATGAGGGTTCCAAGCAGGCGTACTCGTATCAGTATTACTTCCGGGACATGATCCCGCAGCGCAAGGGGATCACGGGTCTCGGCCTCACCCTCCTGAGCAACCCGATGTTCGTGCTCCGCAAGACCTTGGGCAATCCCCAAAAGATCCTGTACCTCTTGCAGCTCTTCGTTCCCTTGGCCCTGTTCCCCCTCGTCGCCAAGCGGGCCCGGGTCATGATGGTTTACGGATTGCTCGTGGCCATGTTGGCTTCACGCAAGCCGGTGTTTCAAATTCATTTTCAGTACGCCGCCATGGTCTTCCCCTTTGCCTTCGCCATCACGCCAAGGGGCATGCAGCGGCTACGCGACAGCGATAGATTGTCCGCCCTGGGTATCGACAGTCGGCGCTTCATGCGGGCATGCTTGATCTTCATGCTCGTCGGCACGGCGATCATTTCCTGGAAGTTTGGGGCTTTGGTGGACAACACGTCCTTCAGGGGAGGCTTCATGCGTCTCGCGCGCCCCCCGCTCAGCCAAGGGACGCAAAAGCGCTGGCAACACATCAAGAAGATGGTCGACCGCATTCCCCCTGGCGCTCGAGTCGCGGTGACGGGTCGCACCGGACCGCAAGTCTCCAACCGCCAACACGTGTATTTCTTGCGGCAACGAAAACGGGCAGACTACGTGTTCGTCGACGAGCGGCAGATCAAGAAGAAAACCAAGAAACTTCACGACCGACGCAAGCAGAGCAAGGAGCTGATCGAGCTCGATCGTTACCGAACCTACGCGTTGTTTCGGGTCGATCCTAGCAAACGCGCCGCAACCAAGAAGCTCGCATCAAAAGCCAAGAAGGCCGCCAAGAAAAAGGCCGC
>JAPYTK010000016.1:0-15268 GCA_029941785.1 Polyangiaceae bacterium
TCCATGATGATTCGTACATTTCTTCAGGTTGGGACGGGTGTGGTTCTTGTGGGTGCGTCGCTTGTCGTGGCGGGTAGTCTGGCTGCGTGCGGCTCCGACGTTTCGGAGACGACGACAGCCGTCGGCAGTGGTGGCTCGACGGCCACGGCCGTTGGCGGCGCGGGCGGCGCGCCAGGCACCGGCGGAAGCACGTCGACGGTTGCCGACACGGTGGCCTCCTCGACGACGGGCCCACCTGTGTCCGACGTCTGCACGCCCGGTCAGATGGATGGCATGTGCGTGACCTGCATCAAGGAGAAGTGTTGCACCGAGCTGGAGGCTTGCGACGCTGACACAACCTGCAAGTGTTTCCGGGAGTGCAAGATTGCGCCCGGCGGCATGGGCATGGCGGGCACCGAGGCTTGCATCATGATGTGCGGCGATCCCGGTGAGCTCAATCAAGCCATCCGCCAGTGCCGAAACGAGCAGTGCTCGATGAATTGCATGGGCGGCGGCATGACCGGCGGCGGCATGACGGGCGGTGGGGGCATGGCTGGCAGCGGCGGCAGCGGCGGCAGCGGCGGCGGAAACTGAATCGCGCGCGCGGCGACACTTGCATATGCGGCGCAAGTGCGTCATTTACACCTCGGCTGGACTTCTGCGCCGTCAAGGCCGGACGGAAAGCCAATCCTTTGATATAGTGCGGCGCCTGCGTGCCGAGGTCGGTGCGCATAGGACCAGGCTACTTCGTTATCCTTGCTGGAGATGAGATCGTGACCACTCGACTGCTTACACTTGGCGGCTATGTTGCTGCTTCCATTATTATTTCTGCCATTTCTCTCGGCGCCTGCGCCCGGGACAACTCCTCTGAGACGGACGACGGAGCGGGCGGCAATACGCCCACGACGACCACGACGAACACTGGCGGCTCCACGTCGAGCAGCATCAACGGCGTCGGCGGCAGCGGTCCCAAGGAGACCGATTGCACCAACGGCGTGGACGATGACGGCAACGGCTTTGTCGATTGTGACGATTTTGCGTGCAAGTGCACGACCGTGTGCGCGAAGCCACCGGAAAACAGCGACACCGCATGTGGCGACAACATGGACAACGACGGCGACGGCAAGACCGATTGCGAGGATCCCTCGTGTTATGCCCATCCCGCGGTGACGGTCTGCGGCGAGACCGCGTGCGACGACCAGATGGACAACGACAACGATGGCTATACCGATTGTGAGGACTTCGACTGTCAGACCGATACTGTCGCGTGTCCCGACTTCGAGCTGACGGCCGCCAAGTGCATGGACAACATCGACAACGATGGCAACGGATACACGGACTGCGAAGACTTCGCTTGTCAGTATCTCGGCGTGTGTCCCGATGTCGAGTCGACCGATGCGGCGTGTAGCGATGGCATCGACAACGACGGCGACAACTTCATCGATTGCGAGGATTTCTCGTGTCAGAAGTCGAACGTCGTGACCGTATGCGAGGGCAGCAAGGGAAGCTGTTCGGATGGAATCGACAATGACGGCAATGGTTTTGTCGATTGTTGTGACCACGCCTGCCGGTATTGTTCGGGCGACAACCCCTTCAGCGTGCCGACCTGCGGCAAGTGTGAATGAAGCCGCGCTCGGTTTTCTGAGCAATAAAAACAATGGCTTGTGGCTGAAATCTGGCTGCGAGCCCTTCAGTTTTGTGCCTTTTGTCCGTCTTCTGAGATAGTAACATCGGTGGTTTGGCGTCCTCGTGGCGGCAGGCACGAGGAGGACGCCAAGATGGCTGACGAAGAGAACGCGGAGGAGGGGGGAAAAGTAGCGGCAGCAGCCGGTCGTCCGAGTTTCGTGACCAGTATCTTGATCCCGGCCTTGGTTGCTGCGGGCGCGTCCTTCGGCGGCGCCTTCATGGCGAAGGCGAGTCACCCCGACCCTGCTGAGATCAAGAAGCAACAGGAATCTGACGCCAAGGTGCCCGGGCCGACGGTCCACCTCAAGGCTTTCGTGTTCAACGCTTTCGACAAAGAGGGTGAATCGCACGCCGTGAAACTCACCCTCGCGATCGAGCTCTCGAACAAAGCGAATCCCGAGCTCTTCGACCGTTACAAGCCGCGCCTTCGCGATGCGGCCCTCGAGTATCTGCGCAACATCACCTTCGAAGAGGTGCGTGATCAGCGCAAGGCGCTCCGCTTTACGCAAGACTTGCTCGCCAAATTTCACACCGCGGGCGCCAAGGACGTCACGCGCGTGCTGATGCAAGATCTCATTGCCCAATGAGGCATGGGGGTGAGGTCAAGCTCGCCCGGGCGTGTTCGCGGATCGCTCGTCTGCCGCGTGCTGTTGCAAACAGGTTGTGACGTGTATCATGAAAGAACCATGAAGAAATTATCCCTCCTTGGCTTGATGACGGCGTTTGCGATCTTGAGCTTTTTGGCATGCAGCGGTGGCGAGACGACCGCCGGCGGATCGCCCAGATGCGTGCCGGGCGAGCAGATCGTATGCGCGTGTCCGGGCAGCTCCGTGACCGGGGCGCAGGTGTGCAACGCTCTCGGCTCGGGCTACGGGGCATGTGAAGGCTGCCCCGGTGGTTCGGGAAGCGGATCTGGCGGAGCGAGCAGCGTCGCCGCTGGGACTGGCGGGGCTACGAGTGCGGCCACCGCGGGCAAAGGCGGCGGGACAACGGCTGCTTCGGGTCCGGCGACCACGGCCGCATCGTCGGCGACCGGGGGGATGGGATGTGACAGCGGTGACTGTGACGTATGCAGCGTCTCGATGTGCGCGGAGCAAGTCTGCGCCACAGAGATGGCGGATTGCCAAAACGATAACGATTGCACGGCCTTGGTGGCGTGCATCGCGCAGTGTCCGATGGATGACTTCGACTGCTATAGGGCGTGTGACAACATGTACCCTAACGGCTCTGGGCTGTGGAACGCGTTAGAGTACTGCAAGATCTGTACAGCGTGCAGCGTTGATTGCGTGATGATCTGCGCCTAGGCGAGCGTGCGGATCTGGCGGTCGAGAAAGCGAAACGAAATGTGGCGTGACGTCGGCCGTGTCGTGTTGGCCGCCGCGTGTGGCTTGACCGCGTGTGGCTTCACCGCCTGCGCATCGCCGTCGCCCCACACGTCGAAGCCCGTCCACGCGGCCGCACCATCCGCGGCAGAGGAGCGCGCGCGGCTCGTCGTCGTCATCGTCATCGATCAGATGCCGAGCTGGGCGTTCGAGAAGTACTTGCCCCACTTGCCAGAGGATGGTGCGATTCGGCGGGGAGTGGCCACCGGCGCGTATTTTCCAAAGGTCGAGTATGGCTACGCGACCACCTTGACCGGGCCTGGACATGCCGCGATCGCGACCGGTGCACCGCCAGCGATCAGTGGCGCCTTGAGCAACAGCGTCATGACCGATCAGGGGAGGCGGCCGGCCGTGGCCGACGGGAAACACATCGTGTTCGGCAACGAGACGTCGACGGCGAGCCCGGTGTTGCTTCGGGTCGACACGATTGGCGATGCGTGGCGCAAGCAGACGAACAACGCCGCAAAGATCGTCGCGCTATCGATGAAGGACCGCGCGGCCATCCTCTCTGGTGGTCGGCGGGCCAACCTCGCGCTGTGGTTTGACAAGAAGGCGCGTCGTTTCACGACCTCGAGCTATTACGCAGACTCGTCGCCTGCGTGGCTCGACGCGTGGCAAGAAGCGCATCCGATCAAAGACTATCTCGGACCTTGGCTTCCGGCTCAGCCGGAGCTCTACCAGCGGGTGAACGGGCCTGACGATCAACCCGGTGAGCTCGACTGGATGGGCTTTGGCAAGACCTTTCCACACCACCCCCTCAAGGCGAAGAGCCCGTACAAGATGTTTTGCGTGACGCCTCGGTCGACCGAGCTACTCTTCGACCTGGCGAAGACGACGGTAGAACAGCTCGAGCTTGGCGCTGACGGGGTGCCCGATCTGCTGACGGTGTCTGTCTCGAGCACCGACTACGCCGGGCACAGTTACGGCCCGGGCTCGTGGGAGTACTTCGACAACTTGATCGGTGCGGATCGCGCGCTCACCTCCTTCTTGGCTTGGCTCGAAGCCCGGCAGCCCATCGCGGTGCTCCTCACCTCCGATCACGGCGTGGCGCCGCTTCCGGAACGCAACCCCAAGGGCGGACGGGTCTTGGCAGGAGATGTGAGGGGCGTTGCCGAAGCGGCGGTCACGAGCATTCTCGGCGAAGGCGTATCAGCCATTGCCAGCTTGGGCCGGCCCTTCGTTCGTTTGACCAACGCCGCCAAGAAGGGCCCACATCGCAAGGCGGTCGTGGCGGCGATCAAGAAAGCGCTCGAGGCCACGCCCGCCATCCATGCGGTTTACGACATCGAAGCACTGATGGCCTCGAAGCCCAGCGGCGATCCTATCGAGCCCTTCGTGAGGGCCAGTGTGGCGCGGCCTGCACCGGGTGATCTGTACGTCGTGATGGCTGAGGGCTGGGTCATCGACGAGGGACGCCCGCGAGGAGGGGGCACGGCGCACGGCTCCCCGTGGCCTTACGATCGGACCGTTCCCGTCGTGGTGTGGGGCAGCGGCGTACGCTCTGTCCACGAGTCGCGGGCGGTCGAGCAAGTTCGCGTCGGACCAACCATCGCCGCGCTTCTCGGCAGCGAAGTTCCTCCTCACGTCAAGGTTGCCCCCCTCGACGTCATGCAGACGGCGCCCTGAGTTTCGATGAACGACGAAGAGTTGCTGAAGTACAATCGCCGCGCATGGGATCATCAAGTCGACCTCGGCGATCGGTGGACCGTGCCTGTCGACGCCGAGGTGATCGCGGCGGCGCGCCAAGGCGAATGGTCGGTGCTCCTGACGCCAGTGCAGCCCGTGACGCGCGATTGGTTTCCCCGTTCGATGGACGGCGTGAGGGTGCTGGGTCTCGCCAGCGCGGGTGGTCAACAGTGCCCGGTTTTAGCCGCGGCGGGGGCTGAGGTGACGAGCTACGACCAATCGCCGAAACAGCTCGGGCAGGACGCGCGCGTCGCCGAGCGTGAGGGGCTGTCGATACGCTGCATCGAGGGGGACATGCGCGACTTGTCGGCGCTCGATGACGATTCCTTCGACCTCGTGTTTCACCCCGTGTCGAACTGTTTCGTGCCGGATATTCGTCGCGTCTGGCTCGAAGCAGCGCGCGTGCTTGCGCCGGGTGGGGTGCTGCTGGCCGGCTTCATCAACCCGCTCTATTTCCTGTTCGATGACGCAGCACTCGACCGAGACGAGTTCGTCATTCGTTACCGTGTTCCCTACGATGACCGCGAGCAGCTCGACTCCGCTTCACTCGATTCGATGACGGCCCGAGACGAGCCTCTGTGCTTTGGTCACACCCTCGAGGAGCAGCTCGCCGGCCAGCTCGAAGCCGGTCTCGTGATCACCGGTCTTTACGAAGATCGCTGGGGCGGCAAACCCGTCGATGACCGGATTGCGACCTTCATGGCGACGCGCGCTCTCAAGCGGTGATCCTTCACGGCGACTGCCGCACCGCCTATCAAAGGTTGGCGAGGACCAAGGCAACGATGAGGACGGCCGATACGACGACGTAATAGATGATGATCTTCGTCGTGTTCGAGCCGCCGGTCTTGCCGTTGTAGGTGTGCGTGCACTGTAGGCACTTGATGTGGCAGATGACCCTGGGTCCTACCGCTCCGCCCCACCACGTGAAGCTCGGACGGTTGACGTTGAAGCTTCCGCATTTGGGACACGGCACGTAGCCTTCGGCCGTGAGCTGTGCGCCGCCCATGCCGCCTGGCGCCATCATGCCGGGGTGCTGATGCGGGGCGCCTTGGGGATGCCCCTGCTGAGGGTAACCCTGCTGTGGCTGCTGCCCCTGCTGAGGGTAACCCTGCTGTGGCTGCTGCCCCTGCTGCGGGTAACCCTGCTGTGGCTGCTGTGGAGCTTGGCCCCAGCCTGCCTGCTGTGGCTGTTGCGGATGGCCGGGCGCGGCGCCCCCGGGCGGGTAGGGATTTCCAGGCTGACCAGGTTGATTCACGTGCGAGCTCCTTCCGACATTCGACGAACCGACTCAATTTACACAAGTTGCCTCGCGGTGCGCAGCGGTTTCGGGGTTTTGCGACCGGGGCGACCGAGGAGGCTCTTGATTATCACGCCGAGCTTCATGACCGCCCGTCGCCGCTGGCTTGCTCGCCTCATTCGCGAGTGATAGTCACAACAGCGATATGGCGATGGCAAAACGTGGCAGTTTGACCGTCTTGCTCATCAGCGCGGTGGTCACCCTTGCATTGCCTCACGTGCCGATCGCCTCGTATTTGGTTCGGCCCTTGGTGTGGCTGAGCACACTGGCGCACGAGCTCGGACACGGCGTGACGGCCGAACTCGTCGGCGGCGATTTTCATCGCTTCGAGATGTCCAGCAACGGAGCGGGGTTCGCCGTGACCTCGTCGTCGAACCGATTGCAGAGGGCGGCGATCTCCGCCGGCGGCCTGATCGGACCGGCGATCACCTCGATGTTCCTCTTTGCCATGGGCCGTCGTGAGCGTTGGGCACGCGTCGGCCTGGGCCTGCTCGCCGCTTTTTACGGACTCGCGCTCCTGCTCGTGGTGCGCAACCTCTTCGGCATGGTGTTCGTCGGTCTCTTGGTTGCTGCTCTCGTGGCGGTGCTGAAGTGGGGCAACGCGGCGGTGGCGCAGTTCTCGCTCGTGTTTCTCGCGGTCAACCTCGCGGTGAGCGTCTTTACTCGTGGCGATTATTTGTTCACTGAGTTTGCTGGCGCTGGCCGACCTTCCGACGTCGCCCACATGGCCACAGCGCTGCTCCTGCCGTACTGGTTTTGGGGTGCGGTGTGCGGACTGCTCTCCGTGGTGGCGCTGGGGGCAGGCTTGTGGCTCTACCTGCGCGAAGGCAAGAGCGCGGCTTCCAGCAAGCGTTCAAGCTCGAGCTGACTTGGGCGTTTCGCGCCACGGCGCGCTCACGACGGTGAGCAAGCTGCCCTCGGTGTGTTTCCAGCTTGGTTCTTCGTTGGCGCTGAGCGGCGCCTTGATCCGCGTTTGCTCGAGCACTTCGAAGCCCACGTCGGTCATCGCTGCTCGCCATCCCTCGGCGGAGAGCAGTGTCATCTTCACAGACAAGTCTTTTGGCCAGCCATGACTCGCGACGTTTTCCTCGTAATAATCGACGACGCAGGCGAATCGCCCGCCTGGCTTGAGCAGCCGGGCTGCGCTCAGTAGTCCCCATTCGAGATTCTCGAGATAATAGAAGACCTCCATCGACAGGATCGCATCGAAGGAGCGCGCTTTCAGTTCGCGGATCGGAAACGGGGCGTGGATGAAGCGCGCGTTGGGCAAGTGCTCGGACTGGGCGCGCGCGCGCGCGATCATCTTTGCTGAGACGTCCAGACCATAAGCCTGGATCGACTCGGCCCGCTCTGCAGCCCAGCGAACCGAGTATCCATTGCCACAACCGATGTCGAGATAGTGTTGCCCGGGCTCGAGCTCGAGTCGCCCAAATGCCTCACGTGCGGCGATCGCATGTCCCTCTTCCATGCCTTCTGCACGCCCGGCGTCGGCCCAAGCGTCGAAGACTTCACGCACGCGCTCGAGTTGTTTCTTCTCGCTCATGGTTCCGCTCATTCGCAGGCCATCCGCGCATGTGGCTCGTGGCTGGCTTCGCCTATACCACGATCACCCGGGGCACGTTTATGACGCCCGCCGGTCTTAACGTTGGGCTGTTTGGAAGCATCCAGCTGTCGTAACGCCAATCACCCCTCAAGGAGGTTCTTCCCCATGAAACGTTCTCGAACGCTCGGTATTGCCGGGCTCGTATCTGCTCTCGTCATGATCCCACTCTTCGCTATGGCCGAGGCGTCGCCCGACGAGCCTGTCGCGGGCAACGACGTGGCGGCCGAGGCGCCTACTGAGGCTCCCGGTGACGCTGTCGAGGGTCGCCGCAAGCGCCGGGGCAAGCGCCGGGGCAAGCGCCGGGGCAAGCATCCCAAGCTCGACTTTCCCATGACGGGCGCGAAGTTCAAGGCTCACGTCAACAAGCGCCTCACTCGTGTCAAGGCGCGCATCCAGCAACGCCTCGAAAAGAAGAATGTGCCCAAGGCCAAGCGGGCGGAGATCCTCGCGAAGTTCGGCAAGCATGCGTTCGCTTTGCGTGCCGCCGCTCAGACGGCCGCCGCCGACGGACAGGTGACCAAGGAAGAGGCCAAGCGTGTACGTCAGCTCGCTCGGACCATGCGCAAGAAGATGAAGCGCCGACGCGGCAAGCGCCGGGCCAAGTCGCCCAAGAGCTAGTCACTGACGAGCGGCTGGATCATCCAAACCAGCGACCAAAGCACGCGCCGACCCAAGGAGGGAAGGCGCGTGCCCTCATTTTGTGTTTCTGGCGGCTATCTTAAATAAGCTGTCGCACATTTGACCACAGTGTGTCATACCCTCTTGGTGAACGGGGCCGTTCACGATGGTTGCATCGACGAGGTACGCGACAATGAAGACGCTCGGGTATGGGGTGGCGCTGGCTACGGCGGCGCTGGTGATGGCTTGTTCGGCGGAAGAGTCGGACGCAACGGCGGGATCGGGTGGCAGCGGCGGGGCGGCGAGCAGCACCACAGCCACCGCGACGAGCACCACGACGAGCTCGGCGACCAGCTCGGTGTCCAGCACCGGAAGTGGCGGCGCCAGCGGCGGGATCTGCGGAAACCCCGATTATTCATACGATGACGTCGACTATGACGCCTGCGTGAGCGCAACTTGTTGCGACAGCTTCAATGCCTGCGTGGCAGACGTCGATTGCGACACGTGTATTGGCGAGCCAGACGGTGTTGGCTGCGACGCCAATTCGCTATTCACCACCTACGACACGTGTATTTCCAGCAGCTGTCCGGAAGGCGTATGCGACACGGAGATCACTGAAGCAACCTACGAGTGCAACGGCTGCGTCTCTGAGAATTGCTGCGGCGACGCCCAAGTTTGTGTGGGCGATGGTAGCGAGGTGGCGGTCGATCTGTGCCTCGAATGTATGAATGATCCCGATGGCGCCGCCTGCAGTGACTCGGCCATCCAGACGGCGGCCAAGGCCTACAACGCGTGCGCCGAGGCCAACTGCCAGAGCGAGTGCTACGAGTAAGGGCACCGGAGCGAGGGGGCCGCGGCCTGAGCCGTATTTCGCAAGAAATTGGGCTCGCGCGGGAATAAACCGGCTTCCACGGTTGTCCTCCACCCGTAAGCCTTGGTAAAGCCTGTTTTCGCCATGCAAGACGTACGCGCTTTGAACGAGTTTGTGGCCAAGGAGAGCGCCTTTCTCGATGACCTCTGCAACGAGGTGGGGAAGGTCATCGTCGGCCAGTCCTACATGATCGAGCGGATCCTCATCGCTCTTCTCGCGGGGGGGCACGTGCTTCTCGAGGGGGTGCCGGGCCTGGCCAAGACCCTCACGGTAAGCACCCTGTGTGACGTCATCGATGCCAAGTTTGCGCGGGTTCAGTTTACCCCTGATTTGCTGCCGGCCGACCTCATCGGCACCATCATCTACAACCAGCAGCGGGGAGAGTTTACGTCCAGGCTCGGTCCGATTTTCGCCAACCTCGTGCTCGCGGATGAAATCAACCGCGCACCGGCGAAGGTCCAGAGCGCATTGCTCGAGGCGATGCAGGAGCGGCAGGTCACTCTCGGTGACACCACCCACCCCTTGCCCGATCCTTTCATCGTGATGGCGACGCAAAATCCCATCGAGCAAGAGGGAACCTACCGCTTGCCCGAAGCCCAGATCGACCGGTTCATGATGATGGTACGGGTGGGTTATCCCACGCGAGAAGAAGAGCTCGAGATCATCGAGCGCAGCACGAGCCCCTTCGAACAAAAAGCCTCAAAATGCGTGGACCGCGCCAAACTCATCAGGGCGCGAGAAGCGATTCGCGACGTGTACATCGATGATCGCGTGAAACAATATATCGTCGACATCGTGTTCGCGACCCGAGAGCCCAAGCAGCGTGGCCTGAGCGAGCTGAGCAGCCTCATCGAGTACGGCGCAAGTCCGCGCGCGTCGATCGCCTTGGCGCAGGCCGGCCGGGCCCATGCCTTTCTCAAGCATCGCGGATACGTCACACCCGAGGACATCAAGGCCATCGGCCCTGACGTACTACGGCACCGCGTCGTCTTGACCTACGAGGCGGAAGCCGAAGAGGTGACCGCTGAAGATATCGTTCGTCGCGTGTTTGAAGTCGTCGAGGTGCCGTGATCCCCCAAGAGCTGCTCCGTCAGCTGCGGTCGATCAACATCCGCACCCAGCGGCTCGCTGATGAACAGCTGGCCGGTAGCTACCATTCAGTCTTCAAGGGCCAGGGACTCAGTTTTCGCGAGGTGCGGGCGTACACACCGGGCGACGACGTTCGATTCATCGATTGGAATGTCTCGGCTCGGATGGACTCGCCGTTCATCAAAGTGTTCGTCGAGGAGCGGGAGATGACCGTGATGCTCGTCGTTGACGCGTCGGCGAGCGAACAGTGGGGGACAGTCAGGGCGAGCAAGGCGCGGATCGCCGCGGAGGTGGGGGCCCTGTGCGCCTTCAGCGCGATCAAGAACAACGACAACGTCGGCTTGGTGCTTGCGACGGAGATCGTCGAGAAACTCGTGCCACCCAAGAAGGGCGACAAGCATGTCATGCGCGTCATCCGAGAGATCATCGGTTTCGAGCCAAAGTACACCGGCACCAATCTCGCCTTGGCCCTGGGCACCTTGGTCAAGGTGGCCAAGCGACGAAGTGTGGCTTTCGTCATCAGCGACTTTTTTGCCGATGGCTTCGAACGGTCGCTTGCGTTGGCGGCGGCCAAACACGACGTGATCCCCGTGATGCTCGTCGATCCTCGCGACGAAGAGCTTCCGGACATCGGTCTCGTCAGCTTCGAGGATCTCGAAACGGGTGAGGATGTGCTCGTCGACACGAGTGACTCGGCGGTGCGCGCGCACTACGCAGCCAGTATGACGGCGATTCGTGAGCAGCGGGAGAAGCTCTTTCGCAAGCTAGCGCTGGATCGGGTGATCGTGCGAACAGACGGCGACATCGTCAAACCACTCCGCGACTTGTTTGCCAAGCGGGCGCGGAGGCTCGGTCGATGACGGTGCGCACGGTGTGTTTGGCGGCGCTCCTGTCGCTGCTGGTCAGTCCACTTGCTGCCGCATCGAAGCCGGCGGTTTCTGCGACCGCGGCCCCTCCAAAACGAAAACCCGACCCGGTTTGGACTTCGTGTGTCGAGCATGTACCCAAAGGCGCCATGCGTCCCAAATTGGAAACGCACATGTCGAGTCAGGGCCTCAGTGGTCATGCCGTGGCCGTGACGGTGGTCGTGACGCACGGAGCAGGCGAGATGGTGTTGCCGGAGGGATTCCGTCTCAAACGGGACAGCGATGCCGGAGAGGCGATTCGCGAGGCGGGGTTTCGAATACCCGAAGCGACCGGCGCGAGCGTGCCGACCATAAGCCGTCCGGATCCGGAACAACGCGAGGCGGCGGCTGCGAAGGCCGGCTTCACACTCACGACAACCTTGAGTTTACCGTTGTTGTTGCTCCCCAAGAACCCAGGCCGGCATCGGCTCACCTTGCCTCCGCTGCCGGTGTCCGTGGCCCGGGCGAGTGGCGCGGTGATGACCCTCTGCACGTCGCCCCGTATCATCCGCATCGAAGACCCGATCGCCAACGAGCCCGCACCCAAGGTCCGGCCGAATCCTCCCCCGCGCCAGCAGCGAGAGGTGTGGCACTTGGCGAGGCAGATCACCTTCGCCGCTGTCCTCGTGATCCTTCTCGCCTTGTTGTTCGCCTACCTGCTGCATCGACACCGTCAGCGTCCTCGTGTCGTTCCAGCGAAACCGAAGATATTGCCTTGGGTGAGGGCGTGGCGCGTCCTCACGGAGATCGAAACAGGGGGCATGCTCGAAGACGAGCGCTTTGACGAGCACTTCGATGCCGTGAGCGAATGCATGCGTCGCTACTTTGGTGACCGTTATGGCTTTGACGGGGTCGAGTCGACGAGCGCCGAGATCCAGTCGATGATGAAGCGCGTTCGCCCTCAACCTCCGGCGCTCTCTGCGATTCTCGATTTTCTTCAAGAGACGGATTTCATCAAGTTCGCTGACGTGGAGCCTAAAGAGGAAGATTGCCACGAGGCCTTGATGCGTGCGAAGGGCTTGGTGCAAGAGACCATGCCTCCCGGACTGGGCCATGCGGATCGCTTGCTGCATGAGGAGGGCGAGGCGGCATGAGCGCCACGGCGAAACCTTCCTCCCTGGCGCCGACGCAGACTGCTGGGGACGCTGCGGTCCGCGGGACCACCCGTCGCATGTTGCGGGGCGTGGGGCTGTTCCTCGCCACGGTGTTCATCTTGGCTTTGGCTCTGCTGTACCCCGCCATCGAACGGGGCCGGGGTTGGTTTCACGTCGAATGGCAGCAGCCATGGCTGCTCCTGCTTCTTCTCATCGTGCCGCTCGTGTGGTGGTGGGGCGTTGTGGGTCAAGTTCGACGTCGACCGCGAATGAGGATCGGCACCGTCGTGCCCTTGCGTCGCGGGCCTCGAGGTTGGCGTACGCGGATCCGGGACCTGCCCGCCCTGTTGCGTAGCGTGGCCGTCACTTTGTTCGTCGTCGCCTTGGCTCGACCCGTTGCGGTGATCGGAAATACGAGCACCAATGACAAGGGGATCGATATCGTCGTCGTCATGGATTTGTCTGGCTCGATGCAGGCTGTTCTCGACGCCGATCCCCAAGACTTGCCGGTCGAGGCTCGCCCGAAGAAGGGCCATCGGCTGACTCGGCTCGACGTGGCAAAAGTCGTCGTCGTCGACTTCATTCGCCGTCGTCAAACCGACCGCATTGGCGTCGTCGTCTTTGGAAAGGACGCCTATATTCTCTCGCCGCCGACGCTTGATTATCAGCTACTCTCTCATCTCGTCGGCCGATTGAACCTCTACGTCATCGATGGCACTCGCACCGCGCTCGGTGATGCGCTCGGTACGGCCGTGGCCCGTCTGCGTCGCAGCGATGCCTTGTCCAAGGTCATCATCTTGCTCACCGATGGCGATTCGAACGCCGGCCGCATCGCTCCCGATTACGCCATCGACTTGGCCACCACGGTCGGGGCCAAGACCTACACGGTTCAGATCGGCGACGGGGCTGAGGTGGATGTCCAGCATGGCATCGATCTGTTCGGTCAGCCGATGTACGTGCGACGCCGCTACCCTACAAACCCCGAACTGCTCAAGAAGATCGCGGCGAAGACGGGGGGCCAGGCTTTCATTGCCACGGACGCCAAGGCTCTGCGCAAGAGCTTTCATAGCATTCTCGACCAGCTCGAGAAGACGCGGTTCGAGGCATCGGTCGCCCACTACCAGGACTTGTTCGCCCTCTTCTTGTTCCCCGGCGTGTTTCTACTCGGCCTCGAGGCGTTGCTACGTGCGCTCATCCTTCGGAGGTTTCCCTGATGAAACTCGCCGTGTGGTACCTCCTGCCCGTCGGGATCGCGGTCGCTTCGCTCGTCGCGGTGATGCTGGTGCTCGGTGGTTTTCGCGTCCGCCGGGCCATGCGGCAATTTGGTGACGAAGAACGGATCGCCGCGTTGCGCACCTACGACTCGGCGCGACGACGGGCCTACAAGGGGATCTTGCTCGTCTTGGCGGTATTGTTCGCCTTCTTTGCGGCTGCGCAACCTCAGTATGGCAAGGGTACCCGTTTGATCCCAGCCACCAATATCGATGTGGTTGTCGCGCTCGATTTCTCCAAGAGCATGTACGCGAAGGACGTCGTGCCCTCGCGCATCTTTCGGGCCAAGCTCGAGATCGCGCGGCTCGTCAAGGAGTTGCGTGGGGCTCGATTCGCTGCGGTTGCGTTCGCGGGCGAGCCGATGGGTTTCCCGCTCACCGCGGACGGCGCGGCGATCGCCCAGTTCTTGAGGCAACTGAGCCCGAACGACATGCCGGTTGGAGGCACGGCGATTGCGCGTGCCTTGCGCTACTCGGAGAACATGCTCACCCGCGATCCAAAGTCGCGGAACCACAAACGGGTCATCATCTTGGTGACGGACGGTGAAGATCTCGAGGGAGATCCTGTAGCGGCGGCCAAGGCTATCGGCAACGGGGGGACGACCGTGCATGTCGTTCAGATCGGCGGGCTGACCGCGGAACGCATTCCGGAAATCGATGAGCAGGGCCGGGTGGTGGCGTGGCGGACCGATGCGAAGGGGCGCCCTTTGATGACTCAGCTGTCTCCCGAGGGCGAGGAACAGTTGGCAGCGATTGCCAAGGCTTCCCCTGGGGGCATGCTCATCCGGGCAGCCAAAGGGACGACCGGGATCGAAGAGATCACCGCGGCGCTTCGCGCTCAAATGAAGAGCGAGTTGTCGGAGCGAGTGGAGAGTGTCTACGCTGATATCTATTATTATCCGCTCGCCCTGGCTCTGTTGTTGCTCTTGATCGAGGTGTTCCTTGCCGAGGCGCCAAAGCGTGTTTTTGTACGCGCAACGCCGCCGCCGAAGAAACGCCCTCTGGGCCTGGGCCGACGACAACCCAAAGGGGCGGAGGTGCCTCATGGCTGAGCGCCGTGCTTGGGGATCGTCTCGGGCCTTGTGGCTCAGCGTAGGCGCCGTTCTCGTCGTGGGCGTGGCGACCACCGCTCTGAGTGCGTGTGATGGCTGGACGCCCCTCGAACCCTTCTCTCGTCATGCACCATCCGTCGACGAGGCGATCGCCAGGCTTGAGGCAAAGGAGTTTGCCAGCGCCCGTGATCTGCTCATCGAGTATCTCGGAACGGGAGCTTGCTCGGAGGATGGGATTGGCTTGCCCGAATCGGTTCGGCAGAAGTACGACGCTTCGTTCGATCTCAGTCTCGCCTTGTTCCACCTTGGCGAGACGTACGGTCTTCCTTTTGGTGAGGAGGAGCCCGTCGCGGCAGGAGCTGGACAGCCGGCTCCGCAAGGCGAGGGTGACGAGGCGGCGAGACGAGACGTCGAGATCGCCTGCGCCCAGATCATCGCGAAGGCGATAGCGAACGATGCCAAGGTGCCGGCCGAACGACGGGCCCGTGCCTTCTATCTTTCTGGCAATCTCGAGTTTCTGGGGGGCCGTTACGAGGAAGCGATTGAGCAATACGATCGGTCCCTACTCGTCGTGCCGGGAGTGCCGGAGGAGACGAAGACCGATGGAATCGGCCGCGACGCCGCGTGGAACCGCGCGATCGCTTTGAGGCGCCTCGAGGAAGAAAAGAAGAAAGACGACGAGAAGAAAGACGACGAGAAGAAAGACGACGAGAAGAAAGACGACGAGAAGAAAGA
>JAPYTK010000016.1:15500-45830 GCA_029941785.1 Polyangiaceae bacterium
AAGAAAGACGACGAAAAGAAAGACGACGAAAAGAAAGACGACGAAAAGAAAGACGACGAAAAGAAAGACAACGAGAAGAAAGAGCCCAAGAGGATCCCAGCGGCCGCCGATCCGCAGATGGGTCAAATCCTCGATGAACTCGAGCAGGCGCCCACTTATCAAGAGGAAGACGCAAAGAAGCGGGCCGCCGCTCGTCGTCAGCGTCCGGTGATGGAGGACAAGTGAGCCTGGCCTTTCGCCTGTGTATGTTCGCCCTGTTGTGGCTCACCGCCGGGGTGGCGAACGCCCAGCCCTATGAGGTTTCGGCGACGCTCAGCAGCCATCAGGTGGAAGTCGGAGAGCCCTTCCGGATCGAATTGTCGGCCATGGTATCGGACGGAGGCTCCCCGACCGAGCCCCACGTCAACTCGCCGTCGGGGCTCCGAGTCACCGGCCCGAACATCGGAACGCGCACCTCGATGCAGTTTGGTGGTGGTCAGTCGACGGTACGCCGTGGGATCTCCGCCACGTGGAGCGCGGTGGCCGACAAACCGGGGAGCTACGTCATCCCCCCCCCGAGTGTCGTGATCAAGGGACGTCGTGTGATGGCCCGCGAGACCCTCCGGGTGCTCGTCATGCCGTCGACCGGAAAGAGGCGGCGTTCGAAGACTGGCAGATGGTCTTTTGGTGGTTCGTTTTCGCCGTTCGACAACATGTTCAACGAGCCGGAGGCGGCACCCCTGACGGTCGATGACTTGTCCGCGGCGGCCCGACGCCTCGCGTTGTCCAAAGCTCCCGCGGCTCTCGCTTTCGTGCGATTGATTCCGAGTGCAAAACGGGCCGTTGTCGGCGAGCAGGTGACGCTTTCCTATTACCTCTATTATCGGCCGGGAAGCGTCTCCCGTATGACCGAACAGCGTGAACCTTCGCTCTCGGACTTTTTTCGACGTCGCATTGGGAAAGATCCGGGGACCGTCGAGGAGCTTTGGACTTTGGTTGGAGGTCAGCGGTACCAGGTGCGGCTGCTTGAGCGGGTGGCCTTGTTTCCGCTTCGCGCGGGCCGGCTCCACACGGGCAAGCTGTCGGTGAAGCTGTTGCGCCGGCGGCGCGAACTTGCCCGTGAATCCAATGATGTCGTCCTGAGTGTGCGTGAGCCACCCGCCCGGGGGCGACCGGCAGGCTACCGGCTAGGCGATGTGGGCCGGTATCGGCTCAAAGCGACGGTGGAGCCGCGAACGGCGCCAGCGGGGGATGTCGTCGCGGTCACCGTGCGCCTGCGCGGCGTCGGAAATCTACCTCAGCAGTTGATGGTGCCACAGCGATCCGATCTGGAGTGGCTCGAACCGGAGAAGAAGGAACACATCGAAGAGCAACGTGGCGGCCGCTTGGGCGGCTGGCGGAGTTTTGGGTACGTCGTGCGCTTGCGGTCCGAGGGACTTCAAGACCTCGGTGAGGTGAAGTTACCGTATTACGATCCGCGCGCTCGGCGTTACCGTGTTGCCAAGGTGGCCCTTGGTAAAGTCAAGGTGACGCAAGCCGTGTCGGCGAACGCGTCGACGACGGCGGGCTCTGCCGCCGCCGCAAGCGAGGGACCGCCTGATCCCTTTGTAACGGTGGCGCCCATCCGTACCGAGTTCGTGCCGTTTGAGCCGATACGCGATCGGGGGATGGCGCCGCGCCTGTTCTTGATCGCTCTGGCAGCACCGCCCGTGACGATGGCGTTGTTTTCCGGTCTGTGGGTGTTGGCGGGGGCGTTCCGTCGGCGCCGGGCCAACATCAACAAGGCCCCCGAGACCTTGGCGAAGTCCGCCTTGGGTCAAGCCGCCCGTGATAGGGATACGGCGGATGCGGCGCGGTCGGTGGAGCGCGCCGTGCACTTGGCGATTGAGTCCGCTACCGGTCTCAAGTCCCGGGCCGTGTTGCTCGACGAACTCGAAGAGCGGCTGCGCGCGATGGGAATCGATGCCGATCTCGCCGCAGATGCGCTCAAGGTCTTGCGTACCTGCGAACGCGCCCGCTTCGAACCCGGAGAGCCGCAGGCGGGCGATCATGCTGTCGTCAAGGCGGCTCGTCCCGTGGTCCGCTCGCTTCTACGGGCGCTGCCCGAGTTGGGAGGCGGTTCGTGAGGTTCTTTGATGGAATGGCCGCAGCCTTGTTGGCGACGCTCGTCTCGCTGTCTTTTGCGGTGTTCGCGGCGGACGCCCCGGAGGACATGGCGCCGGCGCAACAGAATTTCCAGAAGGGAAGCGATGCGCTCATTCTCGGAAATTACGAAGAGGCGATCGCCCAGTTCGAATTGTACGCCGACGGCCAACCCAGTCATCCTGACGCGAGCTACAACCGAGGCCTCGCGTACCTCGCTCGCGTGCGGGCCGGTGGGGAGCGGGACGGCGACTTGGGCCGCGCCTCCGCTGCTCTTGAAGAGGCTCTTCTGTTGCGACCCGGGGACCGGGACGCCGCTCATGCGCGCGCCTTGGTGCATGGCGAGGTTGCTCGCCGCCGGTCGCGTCGGGGAAAGGACGTTCTCATCGCGCGGCCCTCCCTCGATCGAGAAATCATGAACCTCCTGAGTGAGCGAAGCTGGGCCATCCTCGCCATTTTTGCGTCGTTTTTTGCGTCGTTTGGGTGGTTGCTGCGCCTTCTTCGCAAGCAGGGGGCGTGGCAGTTGGCGGGTGTGATCTTCGTTCCCTTGGGCCTCATCGCTGCGGTCGCGTTCACGCCGATCTACTTTGGCGCCCGCACCCTGCGGCTCGAGCGTCGGCCGGGTGTACTCGTCGTGCCCGAGGCACACTTGACCGATCGCGATGGCGTCGCGCAGTCGGGGGAACCTCTGCCCGAGGGGGCCTTTCTGGAGCTTGGCGACCGCCATGGGCGACTGCTGCATGTGCGCTACGGTTCGGTCGAGGGGTGGATCCCGTCTTCGACGGTGCGGACCCTGCGCTTGCGCTGAGGTTTGGTCCGGTTATTGAAGGTGGCATTTGGTCACCGACTTGCGCAGCCCGCTCTCTGGGGCTAGTTTGGGTGTGTGTGGGTCCGTAGCAAAGCCATTCGGCCGGTGTCTTCTCATGCACAATTGCCCCTTGACGTCCTGTACGAGGTAGAGGGCTGGTTGTGCGTGGATGACGAGCCTGGCAGTGAATATCTTGCGGAAAGTCGGCTAAGCGAGCGTTTCGATCAGTTCGAGAACGAGCAGCCCGCGCTCGCGGCCTATGTCGGCGAGAATCTGTCTCGGACGGGGGACGATCTCGTCGTGGCATTGGGCTATTTTCTCGCGATCATTACCTGGATGGCGTTCGACCGGGCTTTCGAAGGGCGACTCAGTGAGATCGACGGGGTGTCGGTGACTGGCGTCGTGGAGTCTTTCGAACTCGACGAAGAGTTGCGCCGCGCCGATCCTGCAGAGATTCTCGAAACCGACGATGTCGTGGCGCTCGAGCAACCCGAGCTCGTACAGTTCATCAACGATCACATCGAAACCGCACTCGAGGCACACGCGGGCGTGATCGACGTCGATGCTGTCAACAAGGTCTATCGCCTGCTTCTTCAGCAGGTGCTTGCGCTCAGTTATGCCGTGGGGCATCCCGACGGCGAATCGTACGACGCCGACGCGCTCTCTGAGACGCGCGACATCTACGCTTGAGTCGCGTCCTGGCCGAGCGTTCGAGACCGCGGTGGTCGCCGGTATCGAGGCGCACGCGGACTACACTTGCGCGTGACGTTCGAGAACGGCGACGAGGCCCGGAACGGCTTCCTCGACGTTCTTCTTGGCGAGCGGGCGTAGCTTCTTGTAGGTCTTGGCCACCAGGGCGCTCTTGGCTTCACTCGCCTTGCCGTCGGTCACGGAAAGCAGGGCATCGGCGACGCGGCCCTGTTGAGTCGTGAGATGCTTCGTCGGTGCCACTCCCCGCTCCTTCGCTTCGTTCCAAAGTGGTTCGAGCGCGGTCGTCCACTCGTCCAACAAGGAGTTGACGACTTTGCGAACGAAGCCTGGTTTGATCCCGGACACGGCCTTGTAGCCCGTCTTGATGATGATCCCGCCCATGCCCTTCTTTCTGCCCACCTCGTCGTCGATCAAGCGGCAGCAATCTTCGATGACGGCGTTGCGGGTGGTGGGATCTTCAAAGGCTGTCGATAAACTCATGACTCTCGTTGCTCCGTATTGCGGATGGCTCGGCGCGGCGACGCCCTCGGTTCACCTGGCTTGGATCCTGTCGCGGCTGACGTTCTCGTCCCATTCGTTGCCGTAACCTTCGTAGTGGATGCGATAACGTTCGGGTCCGACGATGCCGACGACGACCGCCGGGTAAAACTCGCGATGCCAATCGACTTTGACGCGATCGCCGATTTTGTACTTGTTCGTCTTCGACGCCTGGATCGCTGTTCGCCGCACCTTCGCAGGCGGCTCTGGGCGGGGAGGCGTTCCTTCGACGCGACCCTTGACCCGGCTCCGTGGGACCGTCTCATCCCAGATCTCGTCGTACCCGTCGTAGTGAACGGTGACCTTTCCGGGGCCGGGAACCTCGATGATCATCGCCGGGTAAATGCTGCCCTCCCATTCGATCAGCACGTGGTCGCCGACATCGTAAGCGCGTGTGCAGCCGCCGATCAGCAAGGACCCGACCAAGGCGAGGGTCAGAAGAAGCGAATGTCGGTGAGAATTTGGCATCGTGACAACGGGGCGGAAGCAAATGAGCTTGCATCGCGCGGAGGCGCGAATCATTAGCATGGCATGGCGGACCGAGACCAACCGTTTGTGGTACTCGCCAGCATCGGCCGGCTCCACATCGTTGCCATCGCGGCCATGGGGACATTTACCTTTGGCTGGTTGTTCACGGGTCATTACCCGTGGATGCTCGCTGTCATTTGCGCGCTCGACTGGTTCTTGGTCAATCTCCTCAATCGGGTGGTCGACCTGCCCGAGGACCGGGTCAATCAGATCACCGGGACCGATTTTGTTGGGCGTTATCGTCGCCCAATCATCGTGCTTGGCTTCGCTGTGCTGCTGGTTTCTCTCATGGTTGTGCACCGGTTGAGCCCCGCCCTCACACCTTGGCGAGTGGCCTACCACGGGCTCGGCTTTGCCTACAATTGGCCTCTTGTGCCAGGTAAACGCCGGATCAAGCAGCTTTACTTCTGGAAGAACACCGCCTCTGCCCTCGGCTTCATGATCACCGTTTTTGCGTATCCGCTCGCCTCGCTCGGGTGGCCCATGAATGCCCCACGCTTTCCCCCGGGGATAGCGTGGGCGACCGTGCTCTACACGGCTGCTTTCTTCATGCTCTTCGAGCTCAGTTACGAGGTCATCTACGACCTGCGGGACGCCGAGGGGGACCGGATGGCCGATGTTCGAACCTATGCCGTCGTGCATGGCGAACGAGGAGCAGTCCGGATCATCGATGCGTTGCTGACGGCCTCGATGGCGTGTCTCGTGGTGGGTTACGCGGCGGGGTCGGTGCCGTGGCGCTTGTTCATCATGGTCGTCGCGCCCCTGCTGCAGCTCGTGATCTACAAGCGGGCTTTGCGCCGTGGGATCACCGCCAAGGATTGCATCGGCTTGACGTGGCTCGGGGCTGGCCTGCTGGTGAGTTATCATCTCTGGATTGTCGCCGGCCTGCCCGGTGTCGAGCTAGGCTGAACACCGAGCACCATGCTGACTCTCGAACTCATCGCCCTCGCGATCGTCATGAGCTTCATCGTGGTGCGTGCGCGGTTCGGCGAACAGCCGCGGCGTTTCTTGTGGCGTCTCGCGATCCTCGTGGTGGCGAGCTGGGTCGTGGAAGACAGCGTCATCAGCGCGTATCACTTTTATGCCTACAATCCCGATTGGAGCTTGTTCGTCCATCACGTCCCCTTGGCGGTCGTCCTCATCTGGCCGATTGTCATTCACTCCGGCTGGGAACTCGCGCGTAGTCTCCTCGCGCCGCGCGCGGCAGAACCTGGGCACATGCGGCGTGTCGTCACGCTCGGCGGATTGCTCGTGCTGGCGGACGCTTCTCTCATCGAGCCCATTGCGGTGAGCTCCAAGCTCTGGTGGTGGAATGAGCCCGGCCTGTTTGAGGTGCCTCCGATCGGCATCTTGGGGTGGGCCTACTACGCCGCGGTCTGCATGATCGTCTTCGAGTGGGTCGAGCGGCGTTCGGCGGCCTCGCGCATGGAATGGATCGCCATCGTCGTCGCGCCTGCGGTGACTCATCTCGCGCTTCTCGGAAGCTGGTGGGGCTTGTTTCGCTGGATCAACCACCCGCTCGATCCGTGGCCCTTCGTGGTCGTCGCCTGGGTGTTGGCGCTCGGTCTTGCCGCGCGCTCGCTGATGGTCAGTGCCCGGCGTCGGGTGCGCCTTCGGGATATTCTCTCGCGTGTGCCCGCGGCGGCGTTCTTCTTCGCCTTGTTGGCGATGGATGACCGTGCCACCACCGCACTCGTGGCCTACGCGCTGGCCTTTGCTCCTCCGTATCTGTCCTTGCTGAACGTTGCATCTGGGAGCCGTGCGATCGAGGGGACAGCTGGCGGCGAGGCGCCCTGAGGTCCCCCCAACCGCGAGCGGATGCTATAGTGAGGTTGTCACCATGAGGAGTTTGGGAAAAAATGTGTCGGCGTTGCTGTTGCTTCGCCGGATCGTCGTCGTGCTCGCTTCCCTCGGGTTGATCGCTTGCACCAGCAGCAGCGGCGAGCCCGTCAAACCTCTCCCCGAAGGGCAGGGTGGGGGTGGCGGTGGAGCTGCGCTCGATTACCCCGACGGGCCTTACGGGACCGTGGCTGGAGCGACCATCCCCAATTATGTTTTCCCCGGTTATGCTCGACCGGCCGAGGGCGCGGACGAGGGCGAGCGCCGCGACCTCTTCACTGCGGATTTCTACAATCCAACCGGGGACGGTGTGTTCGATGCAGGCTCCCCCTATGGCGAGGGCACGGCCAAGCCCAAGGCCTTGATGCTCAACGTGTCGGCTCTTTGGTGCGGTCCGTGCAAAGAAGAAGCGAAGGATGTGCTGCCCGAGGAGTACAGCAAGCACGGTCCCAACGGCCTAGAAATATTGGTGGTTATCGTCGACGGTGCTGAGCAAGGCGTCCTCGCCACCTTCGATGATCTCGAACTGTGGATCGATGCCTTCAGCGTTGATTACCCCGCGGGCATCGATCCGAAGGCACAGTTGGGGGCGGTCTTCGACGCGAACTCCTTCCCAGGCAACATGATCATCGACACCACGACGATGCGTATCGTCGAAGTGATCGCCGGCAAGCCCGGCGACAGCTTCTGGCTAAAACTCGAGGATTTGCTCTAGACGCGTCGGCCCGGCGCGTTGCTCAAGTGCGGCTGGCCTGCTAATGTCCCGCGCCCCGACCGAAGAGGTGGGGATGACGTGCTGATGCACAGAATGACGGAGCGAAGATGACGACGGCAAACGGGCAGGGAAACAAGCAAGTTGGTGGATTGCAGTTCGAGGGGGGCGCGGCCATCGTGGCGCCCGCGTCGGCATTTCAGAATGGCATGCCTCCAAACGCGCTCGTGGTCGTGCCGATCAGCAAGCCCACGGACGAGATGACCAAGAAGCTCGAGAAGGGCCCCATCGCCTGCACGCAGGAGCAGATGTGGGACCTGCTGGGCTTCAACGGTCCCGCGGTGCAAGTGCAGGACGACCAAGGACGACCCGTGGCCATCGGGCTCAACGATCTGCTCTCGGGTCTAGAGAAGCACTGGACGGAGCAGCCCGATGACTTGAACCGTGGTCGGATCTACGCACAAGAATTGCTCAAGCATCAGCGGCACGAGGAGGCCGAGAAGGCTCTCAGCAAGCTCGTGGCCAAGGGGGGCAATGGCGACGACTGGCTCGCGCTTGGCATCGCTCAGCTTCAGCAAGACAAACTCGAAAAGGCAGAGGGTACGCTCAAGGGCGCGGGCAACCTGCTCAAAGGCAACCCCTACCCGCCGCTTCACCTCGCTCGTCTTTATGGCAAAAAAGAGGAGAAGGATCAGGAGAAGGAGTTCATCGACAAGGCGATTGAGCTCGATGCCGGTTGCGTCGATGCCTGGGCCTACCTCTTTCAGACGGTGCGCGACGAGAAGGACCAGGACGCGGCCATCGCGACCCTCGAGGAGCGGGCCAAGGGCAAGCGCAACGCCGCCCCCTACATTGCGATTCAAGGCTTCTTCGCGGCGAGTGAGGACACGCGGCCCAAGGCGATCGAGTATGCCAAGAAGGCAGTCGACGCCAACAGCGACGACCCGGTCTCCTTGTTGTGCTTGTCGGCACTGTACGGACAAGGTGGCGATTTGAACTCGGTCGTCGAGTTGCTCAGCCAGCACGAGAACAAGATGTCGGCCAATCTGCACCTCGCGAACAATTACTTCGAGGCGCTTTTCCAGACGCGCCAGCTCGAGAAGGTGACCAAGCTGCTCAATGCTCTGGCCGGGTCGGCGAACAAGGAAGTGAAGCAATTCGCCATCCAGCGTTCGCAGCTCGTCGCGCAGTTCTTGCAGGAGCAACAACAGCGCTTGACGTCTGCCGGTCAAGCTTGAGCCGGGCGTCGATCTAGCTTGAGCGAGGATCTAGCTTGAGCGCCGTGGCCGCACCTTCCATTCGCCGAATCGCGGCGGTGACGGTCCTCGTTACGGTTGGCGCCACCGCGCTCTCCTACGGTCTGCCGAAGGCGTACGCCAGCACCGCGGTCGCTGGTCTCTTTCTGGCCGCGACCTGGTGGGAGTGTCTTCGCGGCGATGGCGACTCGATTCGGCGTGTCGGACTTTCGCTAGGCGGCTTGATGGATCCCGAGCCTCTGCCATGGCGAGCGATGCTCCGCTCGCTGGTGGTCGCCGTCGCTTGGGCGACGCTTTGTGCGGTGGTGATTTTTCCGCCTTTCTACTTTGGCTACCGCTGGTGGTGGCAGCCCGGCGCGCAGCCGGTGTGGGCCCTTCCCGCTGGCTTCTTGGACGTGGCGCTCGGTCAACTGCTCGTCGTGGCCCTGCCCGAAGAGGCCTTCTTTAGGGGGTACCTGCAGTCGGGCCTTGAGCGACACTGGCCCAAGCGGTCCTATCGCGTACTGGGCGCGAAGCTCGGTCTTGGCTGGCTCGTGGCCTCGGCGGTCTTCGCCGTGGGTCACATGCTGACCATCGCCCATCCGAACCGATTGGCGGTGTTCTTTCCGGCCTTGCTCTTTGGTTGGTTGCGCGCGCGGACCGGCGGTATCGGCGCGGCCGTCGTCTTTCACGCGATGTGCAATCTACTTACCTTGATCCTCGCCAAGAGCTTTGGTCTCGTGTGAGCAGGCAGGCGGCCGCGTCGATTCGCGGCGGTCGGCATCAGCGAGGCAGATCGCGTGACAGCTGCGCGGCAAGCTTGAAGTAGGTCGTCCGATCGTAGCGCTCGTTCAAGATGCAGAAGGATTCGCCGACCAGACCCACACAGCCGAAACAATATTCGCAGCGACTGCAGTCGCGGCAGCGGTCGAGATAGGCGGAGCGGGAGCATTGCTCCGACTTGGTGCAGTGTGTGCAGCCGACCAGATCACGGGAGCCGTGGCAGTGCGTACAGTCGATGCAGTGTTCGCTATCGACGCAATAATGGCTACGGACGAGCCCCGAGCTTCGCCGGCAAAACGTGCAGCCGGTACATTGCTTACAATCGGGGCACTCGACGCACTGTTCGTTGCCATCTCGGGTCGCGTGTTCGCGCAGCAAATCGCGAAAGGCACGTTCGAATTCGTGATGGTCCATGGCTCGCGATCAAAGGTCGGACACCTTGTGGGCGGCCAGTCGACGCTGAAGTTTACTTGCGGCCTCTTGCGTCGATGGCTCATCGGCGTATTCGGCGATGCGGCGTAAGCGCGAGTCGAGGACGGCTTGCCGCTCGGGAACTTCCTCTTGTTCATCGAACAATTCGCTGAGCTTCTTGATGACTTCGGTGACGACACTCTCGTCGCTGTGCTCGAGCAATTGCAGCCACACGCCCTGTTCGTTCGGCAATTCAAATCCCGCCTCGCGAAACGCTCCCGCGGCGGCGGTGATGGCTGGCCGACCTTCGGCGGCGCGTAGTCGGCCAAGCAGTCGTTCGCGCTCGCATTCATCCGGATCGGACGTTGTCGCGGGCTTGGCGATGATCCGTGCGTTGCCCCGACGTTGTCGTTTGGCTTCCTCACGCGGGTCCTGTTGGTGGTTCGGTGGTGAACCTTCGGCAGCTTGGGCGCCGCCGGGGCCACCTGCCACCAGCGGGTTGTGCCAGACCTTCGTCTCGGCTTGTCGATTACGTCGTCGCATGGGACCGTCTTTCGCTGGCGGTGGGCGTCAGACTTCGACGCCCTTGCATAGGGACCAGCACCTGGAGAGGCCACTCACCCGCACGCTGCAGAGAGCCAGCCACCTCGCTGATCCATACATAACACAAAACTGGGCCAATATCGTCAAGCTATGGCAAAGGTAGCCCAGTTGGGGACCTTTGGGCATGGACGAGCAGTTCGAAAACAGAAGCGTGAATGCGCATCGCCACGATCGGGACTCCCTCGCGGAGTCGATCGATCCGGCCTCTCTCGAACGCCTAGGACGCATCGCCCGAGGACTACCGGGTCATACGATTTCGCTCAACCAACTTCCGTACGATCCGCCGCAGACGACGCGGCTATTGGATGATGTCGCGGTTCTTCGTATCGATGGCATCGCGGCGACGGAATTCGTGGCTCGGTACGAAGGCGATTCGACCTCCTGAAGCTGCGCTATACTCTTCGTATGGGTTCGAAGCGCGACTCGCGGTCAGGCTTCAAAGAGCTGTTCGAGCGCAGCCTCGATGAGTCGCCCGTTTCGCCACCGGAGTCTTTGTCGCCCGATGGAGGGCTTTCCTTCGCCGACGTTGCGGAGGGCATGGGCGCCCGCCCACTCCCGGATGTGCCCGCCAAAATCGACGCGCCGGCATCGAAGGTCACGGAGGTCTCGCGCTTCGTTGCGGACGGCGAGGACCTGTCTCCTCCGCCCCGTTTTGTCGTGGACGATTTTGACGGATGGCTCGAGGGACGTCGTGAGGGCATGCCAAAAAACGATCGACGGACACTGCGGCGCGCCTCGTTTGGAGCGACGGTCGATCTTCACGGAATGGTGGCGGCCGAGGCGGAGCGGGCCTTGCATCGGTTCATCGTTCGTTCCCATCGGCAAGGTGTGCGCCACCTGCGCGTCATCGTCGGCAAGGGTAAACATTCACCAACTGGGCGTGGTGTGTTGCGCGGGCAGATCGCGAGTTGGTTGACCGATCCACCGAGCGCGCATCACATTCGATCCTTCGTTTCGGCGGCGCTGCGCGACGGCGGCGATGGTGTGCTCCTCATTTCCTTACAATGAGCCGAATGGTTTGGCCGGCGGCAAGCCCTGGCCAACCTGTGGACAAGCTGAGGTTAACCCTCGATTCGTGGACTTGGGCTCGTGGGGAAAAGTCAATGTTTGCCATAAGATATAGCCTCTAACTCATTGATAAGTCGCGATCGCGGTCTGGACGCACCTGTGGATAACTCGTGGGAAAGCTCGGGGAGCAATTGGGGACTATTTTGTGTCACAATATGGCTGAACCGACGCGGCGGATGCCGCGTGCCTAAGCCGGAACATTTGAGCAGTCATGACGCGGTCGGCTTGTCGCGGTAGAGCTTCAGGGCGGCCCGCTACTTCAGTTTGAACTGGCAGGGCACCAGGCAGAAGTGAGGATCCCCTCATGATCGAAAAAGTCGAAAAAATTTGGTTTGATGGCGAACTCGTCGATTGGGAGAGCGCGCAAATCCATGTGCTCACGCACACCATGCACTACGGGCTCGGTGCCTTTGAGGGCGTGCGCGCCTATCGCGGTGACGATGGTAAAACGGCCATTTTCCGATTGGCCGACCACACGCGTCGTTTGTTTGACACGTGCAAGCTGGTGGCGATCGAGCCGGTGGTGACCCCCGACCAGGTCAACGACGGATGCATCGAGTTGCTTCGCGTAAACCGACTCGACGAGGCCTACCTGCGACCGCTGATCTACGTGGGCGATGGGGCCATGGGCGTGTATGCGCCGGACAATCCGATCCGCTCGACCATCATCGCGTGGCGTTGGGGCGCGTACCTCGGACCGGGCGCGCTCGAACGGGGTGTGCGGACCAAGATTTCGGCGTGGGTCCGCCACCATCACAGCATCGCTCTGGCCAAGGGCAAGATCATGGGTCAGTACACCAATTCGATTCTCGCCAAGCGGGAGGCGAAGATTGCGGGCTACGACGAAGCGATCTTGATGGACGTGAACGGCCACGTTTGCGAGGGCTCGGGCGAGAACATCTTCATGGTGAAGAATGACATTGTCACGACTCCGCCGTTGTCCGATTCGATTCTAGGTGGGATCACCCGAGAAACTGTCATCACCTTGGCCCAGGAAGACGGCTACACGGTGCGTGAAGATCATATCACCCGTGACCAACTGTATTTGGCGGACGAGGTGTTTTTCACCGGAACGGCGGTGGAGGTGACACCGGTTCGCGAGGTCGACGATCGAATGATCGGAAGTGGAGTGGCGGGTCCCGTGACGCAGCAACTTCAGAAGCGTTATTTCGATTGCGTGAAGGGGCGTGACCCGCGTCATCTCGAGTGGTTGACTTTCGTTTGATTTCGCGTTCCGTTAGCTTTCTGATCGTCAGCGCGCTCGTTGCGGCGGGGTGTTCTTCTGCGAGGTCCACCGTCGAGCCGGATCTTCCCGGTGCTCTGCCGCCGACCTTGCCCGCTGCCGGGACCACGGCCGAGCCGCACGCTCCTCCTGCAGCGCCTCAGCGTGCGCCATTTGGGCCGTCGGTGACGTTCACTCGCGTCATGTCCCGTCGATTTGGGATCAGTATTCCTCTGCCGGATCGACCGGGTTGGAAACTACAGAAGATGCCACGCAGCCGCTTTCTCGAGTTGCGGCATGAGCGAACCCAGTCCCAGCTCGTGATTCGAACGTGGCACGAAGAGGACCGAATGAATCGCGCCCGCTGTGAATCGCGGGCGCGCGTGTGGCGGCAACTCGCCCAGCGCGGACGGGGCATCAGCGAGCGCTTCATCGATTTGCCCAAGGGCTACGACACCCGCGTCGACACCGGCTTCACCGTCGAGGGGGGCGTACCGACCGGCGGTTACGTGATCGCCTTCGGTGCCCGCGCACGAAAGTGCTTTGCCTTTCTGTACACCACACGCACGAGCGGACCCGACGCCGAGGCACAAATCAGCGAGCGACTCGCGGTGATGCAGACAGGTGTGCTCGAGCAGATCGAGCAACGCGGGTTACTGCCCTGAGCCGCCCTAGCTACCCTCTTCGATGAGTCGGCAAAGCTCGGAGGTGAAGTCGCGGGTGTTGGCGCTGCCGCCGATGTCCCCGGTCAGGACTTTGCCTTCGCGGTATTGTCGATACAGCGCCGTTTCGATCCGCTGTGCCGCGGCGGTCTCTTGGAGATGCTCGAGCATCATCACCGCGCTTCGGATGATGGCGGTGGGATTGGCGATCCCCCTGCCCGCGATGTCGGGCGCCGTGCCGTGGACGGCCTCGAAAATCGCCGACTCGTCCCCGATATTGGCGCCCGGGACAAAGCCCAATCCTCCGACCAAGCCCGCCCCGAGGTCGCTGAGCACGTCCCCATACAGGTTCTCCGTGACGATCACGTCGAGACTGTTCGGATCGCGGACCATCGTCATGGCGGCGGCGTCGATGATGATCTCGCGCAGTTCGATTTCGGGGTAGTTCTTGGCGATTTCGCGCGTCGAGTCGAGCGCGAGCCCGTCGGAGATCTTCATGATGTTGGCTTTGTGGGCGAAGCTGACTCGCTTTCGCCCGTGTTTCACCGCGTAGCGAAAGGCATAGTCCGCGATGCGCTTCGAGCAGTACGCGGTCGTTAGCTTGAGGCTCTGGGCGATCCCCGGCAAAATCATCAGCTCGAGGCCAGCGTACAAGCCTTCGGTGTTCTCTCGCACGATGGTGATGTCGACGTCGAAGCGCTCCTCCACACCTGGAATGCTGCGTACGGGTCGGACATTGGCGTAAAGATCGAGCCGTTGACGCAAGCTGACGTTGACGGAGCGAAATCCGCCACCGATCGGTGTGCCACAAGGGCCCTTGAGGGCCACTTTGTTGTTCTTGACCGAGTCGATGACGCTGTCTGGCAAGGGCGTATCGGTCAGTTTCGCGACCTCGAGTCCCGCGTGCTGTACTTCCCAGTCGACATCGACCCCGGCGGCTCGAATGACCTTTTTGGCCGCGCTGCTGACCTCTGGGCCGATTCCGTCACCAGGGATGAGCGTGATCCGATGCGTCATGGACTTGGGAGTACACGGGTCGCTTGGGTCTAGCAAGCGAAGCTGTCGGTCTCGTCTTGCTCCAATCGCCGGGCTTTGCTAGCCAGAAGAAGTGATGATTCGCCGGACTCTATTCCTATTGGTGGTGACCTTCTTTCTGGGTGGATGCGGCTATTCCGAGGAGGAATGGCAGGCGCAGCTCGATAAGTATGCGCGCCTGACGACAGAGCACAAGTCGACCCAAGAGCGGCTCGCCGAGCTCGAAACCGAGCTGACCGCGGCTCGGGATCGGGTGAAGATACTCGAGCAAAACCTGCTGGGCGCGGGGGTCGACATCACGAAATTGAGCAAGGACCTCGAATCGCGTAACACCGAACTGTCCAAGGCCCAGACTTCGCTCGAGGAGCGGGAGAAAGCCCTCGCCGAGTACAAGCTTCGCGCTCGCCAACTCGAGAGGATCCGTCAGCGCTTCGATCGGCTGCGGCGCAAGCTCAACGCGCTGACGAAGCTTGGCCTGGCTGTGAAGATCCACAAGAACCGCATGTTGATCTCCTTGCCAGGCGATGTCCTCTTTTCCTCGGGGCGGGACTCGCTCACCACAGAGGGTGAAGCGATTCTCGATAAGGTCGCTGGAATCATCAACGCGGACGCTTCACTGCGTTCCCGGCAGTATCAGGTCGCCGGACACACCGACAGCAAACCGTACCGCGGCACCTTTCGGGACAACTGGGGACTGTCCCTCATGCGCGCTCGCGGAGTGCTGCTCTACCTCGTCGGCCCCGAAAAGGGCGCCTTGCCCCCGAACCGTTGGAGCGCGGCGGGCTTTGGTGACACCGATCCGATCGCCGACAACGAAACGCCCGAGGGCCGTCGACAGAACCGCCGCTGTGAACTCATCGTTGTGCCCAGCGCCGAGGAGATGCTCGATCTGCAGAAGATCGCGAAGTAGGGTCACGCGCTGATCGGGGGAAGCATGAAGATCGAAATCCGCTATTGCGTCGTCTGAAACTACGAACCCACCGCGGCGAGTCTCGCTGCTTCGCTCAACGAACGGGACGGTGTGGTGGCGGACATCGTGTCTGGCAAGACGGGCGAGTTTAGCGTCCACGTCGACGGCCGCGTCGTGTGGAACAAGTTCGAAACAGGACGCTTCCCCGAGCACGAAGAGATCCACTCGCGGCTCGACGCCCTCGCATGAACGCTCGCTTCAGACTGGAAACTTGGCGCCTCAGCGCTATTTGCATGCTGTTTTGACGGTCCGGCTTGACCAAAACATAACGTGTTCCGTTTACTCCATACATGGGTGAATGGACGAAGACGTGGCGCAGGTGTTCGCTCCTCGCGGGCGTTTGTTTGATGATGGCTTGCGGTAGCGACGTCGCGACGTTTGGCGGCGGGGCGGGTGGACAAGGCTCGGCCTCGACGACGGTCGGAGGAAAAGACGACAGCGGCAGCACAGGGGCCACGACGGGCGGCGGCGATGACACGGGGCCGAAAGCCACCGGCGATCCCATCGACGCACCTACCAACGAGTGGACCTGGGTCCCATTCGACAACGCGTTTTGCGCGAACGGTCAGAGCACGGGTATTGGGGTCAATCTGAGCGACACCTCTGACGACGTCGTGATCTTCCTCATGGGTGGTGGTGCATGTTGGGACGCGTTGACGTGTTATTTGGCGAGCACCGCGGTGAACATCAGTAGCGGCTATGGGCAAGGACAGTTCGACAACGACGCGAAGGGCTTCTTGAACAACTCCTTGATGTTCGATCGAGACAACTCGAAAAACCTCTTTCGCGACGCGAGCTACGTGTTCGTGCCCTACTGCACGGGCGATGTGCACGCCGGGAACAACGTCGCGATCTACAACGGCAAAGAGACCATGCACGTGGGGGCCGTGAACATGGAGGCCTACCTGCAGCGAATCGTTCCGACCTTCGCCGATGCCAAACGTGTCGTGCTCTCGGGCAGCAGCGCGGGCGGCTTTGGCGCCGGCATGCATTGGGGCCGCACGCAGGAGTTGTTCGGTAGCAAGATCCCCGTGTTTCTCATCGACGACTCGGGCCCTACCTTGCCCAACCCGTATCTCAAGGAGAGCTTGGAGAATACGTGGAAGGAATCGTGGAACTTGCAGGACATCTTTCCCGAGGAGTGCACGGAGTGCGTGGATAATTTTGACGCGCTCTTCAGCTTCTACGCGGACAAGTATCCGAACCGGCGCGGTGCGCTTCTTTCGCATACTCGGGACAACGTGATCTCGTACTTCTTTCAGATCTCCCAACAGCAGGTATCGGAGGGGCTCGACGCGCTGGCAAAGGAGCGACTCGAGCCACATGAGGGGCTGCAATACTACTTCGTCGATGGCGGTGGACACGTGCTCTTGGGCGATCCGGACACCTTTGACCAGAACGGCGTGCCCTTGCTCGGTTGGCTCGAGGACATGCTCAGCGGCAGTCCCGATTGGCAGAGCGTCGCGCCCTAGCGGGCGATCCTGCGGTTAGGCACGCGTTGCTGGTGCCTTGTGGGGCGATGGCCTTGTGGGGCCATGGCAGGGCCGGGCGCCGCGCTTCGCTCAGTCGCAGCTCTTTTCGTGCGCGCCGCCGAAGACGTTGGTCCAATACGAGCCGTAGGTGCCGCCGCCGGTCGCTCGCCCGATCCCGATGTACTTGAAGCTCGCGCCCTTCATGTTCTTGTCGTGGCCCGGTGAGTTCTTCCACTGCGTGAAGGTCTTCTGCGCGCCAGAATTGCCCGCGGCGATGTTCTCGGCCATCGCGGTCATCGGTCCGCAGCCCAGTTCGTAGCAGGCGTCGCAGGCGCGGTCCCATGGCTCCGATCCGTTCAAGCCGTCGTGGGAGAAATAGTCTTGGTCCCGCATGTCTTCGCTGTGCCCTTGGGCGGTCCGGTTGAGTGACTTGCAGGCGGCGAGCGTGCCGAGACCGTTTTGCGTCCGGTAGGTGTTGATGATTTGAAGAAAGGCTTGCTCTTCGCCGTCGAGGCCGGTCGTCGCGGGCGGCGAGCCGCCTTTGGAGCAATCTTCCCCGCAGTTCTGGCAGTTCTCTCCCGCGTCACACACGTTGTCTCCACAGACGCTTCCGGACATACCGCTGCTGCTCGATGCGACGTTGCTGCTCGATGCGACGTTGCTGCTCGATGCGACGTTGCTTGCGCTCGTGCCGTCGCCACCTGTGCCGGAAGTGGCGCCACCTACGCCTGCCTGGGCGGCGGAGCCGCCGCCTTGACCTTCCCAGCCCGAATCGATGGTCTCATTCTTGTTGCTGTCGTCGCCGAAGTCCTGCGGACCGGTGACGGTACAAGCTGCCAGGGTCATCAGCCCTAGGCCTACCGATACGACGCCTAGATATCGCCGTAGATTCGTGCTTTTCTGCTGCATCAAATCACTCACCCGTGCCCCCGAGATTGTGTGTCTGTTCCTATGAATTTAAGGGAGTTGGCGCTCCGGTCAATGAATACCGTTGTCGTCCAATTTCTCCCGCGAGCCGGTATTTGAGTCAGCCGGGCTCTTGACGGCTCGATGGACCCGCTACACATTGATCTACGTACCTCGGCAATTCCGCCGGAGTACGCCCACGGGTCTGCAGAAATCCCTTCTGCAACCACCTCGTGGTGCGGAGCAGCCGGTGTTTTTCGCTGTCTGTTTCGCTCCCGGGGCCGATCGGTTTCGACGTGGGGCGGAACGAATATCTGCGTGTCGGCGGCTCCTGCACCGCCTCAAAAAAGTAGGGCGTATTAGTTGCGAACGATAATGCAATCACCCTTGCTGCTTAATTGATAGCAAGCATCCGGAGGGGAGGTCGTCCTAGTACCCCGAGGGTGTCGTTTACAGGGCTGGATCACGCCAGGTTGCTCTCAATAATGTGATCGAGATAAGCGAGAGATAGGTTGTGGCCGAATCCACAAAGCCCGTCGCGAGGTTTAGAGCGACTACGCACGTGAATGAAGGTATTCCGGAAACCTTGCGGACCCGGGTTCGATTCCCGGCGGCTCCACCAATCTCATAGCCCGCGGCCCCACCACAGGCCCGGGCGCGGCCGCGGAGTCATGGATCGCTGTCGTTCGGCTCAGAATCGATGGCGCAGGCGAGCGATCAGGCCTTCTCGGCCTCGGGGGACTCGTCTGGCTCGTACCAGCGCAAGCCCTTCTCGTCGCTGTCGAGCAATTCTACGATCACTTGCGCGCCGAGCAACAAGATGATGGCGATGAGCTCCATGCCCAGCAGCACGACGATGGAGGTCGCGAGCGAGCCGTAGATCACGCCGACGAGTGAGACCTTGCTGAAGTACCAGGTCAGCGTGGTGCGCACGATCTCCCACAGGATGGCGGCGAGGGTGCCTCCGATGACAGCCCGCTTCAGCCCGACCTTGGCGGTGGGCATGACCAGATAGTAGCCCGTGAACAGGACAGCGTGCCCAAGCACCGCCAGCAGGTACAATCCCAGTCCGGCGATGGCGTGCTGGACGAAGTTGTTGACGAGCAAGCCGAGCACGGTCATCGAGCAGATGAGCAACACGAAGAAGGCGATGTAGACGAAGGGAATGAGCAAGGCCTTCCACAGAGGCCGCGGCTTGGCGACGCGATGAAAGATGACGCCCATGGCCTCTTTCATGGTGCGAAAGGCGAGCGAACTCTGAAAGAGCAACACCACCGCGCCTGACCAACCAAAGACGCTTCGGTATTGGTTGAAGTTCGTGATCTCTTTTCGCAGCGCGCTCGTGTCTCCGGGGATGAGGATTTCAAGCTCGCGGCTGATCACGGCGATGACCGTCTGCTCATCGAAGAAGTGCGAAAGCAAGGCGGTGACGACCACCGTCAGCGGAATGATCGAGAGCAAGGTATTGAGGGCCACACCGCCGGCGAGCAGGATCCCCTTGTTGTTCGAGAAGTGTTTGACCACCCGCTTGCCGAAACGCCACGCCCTCGACAAGTGCATGGAACCGGTGACTGGGCGGGCGGGATCCTCGTTCGTCACGACGACGTTGTGGCACGAACGCTACGCGCTGAGCAACTTGCGCGGCGCTCGCCCGATCTCATGCGCACTGCAGGGTGACTTGGTGGGTGTGCGCCCCCCCCTGTGAACTCTTGACGACCTGTTGCCCCTTGTTCAGGTTTTGAAAATCGGTCGCCGTGAGCGCCACGGTGTGATCGTGCGGCGATGTGCCTTTGATCGAATACTGTTTGGCACTTCCGGCCACGATATCGGCGAGTGGTACCGAGAGCATGTGGTTAGGGTCACCCGATATCGTTGCGGGCACGTTGCCGCTACAGGCGCTGGCCATGCGTCCTCCGGAGCCGCCGGTTCCTGGTGCACCGCCCGTCGCGTCACCGCCGGCTCCGGCGCCCCCACCGCTGCTCGAGCTGGTCACGCTGCTCGAACTGTCGGAGCTGCTGCTCGAACTCATGCCCCCCGATCCCCCGGTCCCTGAGGTGGTCGTCGCGGACGGGCCGGACGTACTTGTTTCGTCGTCGCCACAACCGGTGACGAACGCGGCGCTGGTGAGACCGCCGAGGGAAAGTAGCTGAAGGAATTGCTTACGAGTCATTGTCATTGTCATTGTCTCCAGTCGAAGGGGAAGCCAATCAAAGGGGCAATTTACAGGCTTCGCTCCATGCTCACAAGTAAGACGTCAACCGGGGCCCGCAGGAGCAGCTCAGATCGCAAAGGCGCGAAGCTCGGCATGCGTTTCTTCGACGTCGAAGCGGCCGCGGTCGTCCTGCGCCAGCGTGCCCATGCACACGGCGTGATCGTGGGTAAAAAACAAGCGACCGCCGCGGGTGATGAGATCGGAAAGCAGCGAGTGTTTTTCGTCGATGAGCATTTCCGGGTAGCGATCGTATCCCATGGTGATAGGCAGGTGGACCCACGGGGTTCCCGGGATCAGATCAGCGGCGAAGACGATCGGCCCTTCGTCGCTCGGGATCTCCGCCAGCATCAGGCCCGGGGTGTGCCCATGGGAATAATGAAGACGGTAATCGTCGCCGAGTTGTTTCGATCGATCGCCTTCGACAACCTCGAGCCGCCCGCTGGCTTCGAGCAAGGCAGGCAGCTCCTTGATGAAGCTCGCCCGATCGCGTTGGTGCGGCGCGCGGGCGCGGTCCCACGCTTCCTTCCCCACGACGAAGCTCGCATTCGGAAAACACAGCGCATGAGGCTCGCCTTCGACGTACGGTTTCAATACACCACCGGCATGATCGAAGTGGAGGTGCGAAAGGACGACCACGTCGATGTCCGCTTCGCTCCATCCGATGGCGTTCAAGTTGTCGAGCAGGACATGGTCGCTCTCCATGACGCCAAAACGATCGCGAAGCTTGGGCGGAAAGAACGCCCCGACTCCCGTCTCGAAGAGGATTTTGCGATCGCCATCTTCGACCAACATGGCGCGGCAGGCGAGGGGGATCCGGTGACGCTCATCGGCCGGGATCCAGCGCTCCCATAACGCGCGAGGGACGTTGCCAAACATGGACCCGCCGTCGAGTCGTTGGGAATTACCGAGGACCGACCAGATGCGACGCGATGCCATGAGCCGACCATAGCAGCACATCCGTCGAGTGGGGCTGCGGCAGCCACCGGATGACGAGGCTCAGCCGTCCTAGAAGCGACCCAGATAGCGCGGCGGAAGACCGATCTGTGAATCGACCGCGACCGAATCAATGACCTGAAGTGGTGATCCGCCGAGCACGTGCAGCACGCCTTCTTCGGCGTCCGTGACGAAGCACTGCCCGCAGCCGTCGCCTGAACCGCGGGGCTCGGGTAGGACCGCGGCGCATCGAACGTCCCCCAGGGTGAAGGCCTGCTTTTTTGACTCGAGGACCACGCGGGAAGAATCGTTGGCCAAATCGACCTCGATGATCGCGTCCGTCTCGGTAGGGAGCGTGGCGGAGGCCTCCGCTCCGAAGACATGGACGAGCAGTCGATCGTCGTCGACGAAGTCCAGCCACCAGCCGAGCGGCTTGTCGACGAGCGCCGCTGCGGACATACGGGAAATCTCTTTGGCTTGGCCGTCCTCTGCCGACAACACCACCAGGCCCGACGTGGAGGTGTCCGGGGTGGACGCGCCGCCAAACTCGCCCGAGCAGGCGATGGCGAGGCGCGCTGCCGCCTGCGAGCCATTCGACGAAGAGGGCGCGTGGATCGCGAGCCCGGCGCAAGCTTTCATCCCATCGAGTTGTAGCACCGACTCGATCGTGTCCGTTTGGCTGTCGATCGTGACGAGCCTGGCAGCCAACGAGCTGGAGAAGCTCAGATCCTGCATGCCAAGAAGCACAAACACCCGAGCACCGTGCGCGACCATGCGGCTGGCGCGGGGGTGAAACCCTGCTTGGGGGACGACGTCCGATAACGGGATGCGGCCTACGATCTCGGGCCGTGAGGGATCGATGATCAAGATGTCGTCGCCTCCATCGAACGGCTCGGAGCCCGCTTGGGCGTTGGTTCCCAGGCGAGTGACGTAGGCTTTGTTCGCGGCGATCGGCAGGTAGTCTTGCGGGTTGGATGCGAACCCGGTGGTCACGTTGAGCTGGGCGCGAACCTTGGCGGTGCGGACGTTCACCCAGCTGATCACCGCTCCGGGATAACGATCGATGAGCACGAGTTCGTCGCCGGTGATGGCGGCTGTGGGCGGCACCACATCTCCGGAGAGCGCGGAAGCGAGCGCCGCGTCGGAGCTGGCGGACGAGAGGAAGGAAGAGGACAAGACCTTGGCCTCGTTGTCGACAAGCGAGACATTCGTCGATTGATAATCGCTGCTGACGACGACCAGGCCGCGACCGCAGGCGGTCGGCTCGATGGTTGTTCCGCCGGTGGCTGGAGGCGGATCGAGAGGGCCGCAAGCCAGCAGAGCGATCGCCGTCAAGAGAGCGAGGCAGCGCAGGTGCGGCCGTCGGGTGGTGCGGGCGTCGTTCACCACCAGATCTCCCCGCTGGTGAAAAAGGCCCGTCCCGGCAAGGGATAACCGACCAAGTCGAAACCTCGCTGATCCAGGATGTTGGCGAGTCTCGCACGGATCATGATGCGGTCGTAAAAGGACAGCAGCGCCTCGACGTCGAGTGAAGCTTGCGGGTCGAGGGTGATGAGTCCCGCGGGATCGGCGACGCGGGATGAACGATAAGGGTATCGAATCGTCAGCTGAGCGCGATCCAGCGCGATCCGGCTCCACCGCGGGGACCGCAGGCTGAGGCTCGGCGCGAGCGTGAGCGCGGAGCGAAACGGCAGCATGTCGTTCGTGTAGCTTCGGTCTTCGGTTTGATCGCGGGGGTCCAACCATGTGGCGCTCAGTCGTGCGCTCAGGGTTTGCCACAGGTCGGCACCGAGCGCGACCTCCGCTCCGAGCACGCGCGCCTCGCCCACGTTGTAGGGTTTGAGCGCGCCGATGGACGAGCGCCGGTAGCTGATGAGTTTGTCCGCTAGCCGCACGAAGCCTACCAGCTGAGCGAATGCGCTGCCCCAGGATCCACGATGGGACGTGTCCAGCCCAATCTCCGTGCTGAGGCCCCGCTCTGGCTGGAGCTGGTCGTTGCCCTGCGTGACCGCCGACATGCCGTACAGTTCACCCAATGCGGGAACGCGCGCATAACGGCCCGCGTTGGCGAAGACAGAGGTCGTGCCGTGCAGATGCCACCGAAACCCGAGTCGCGCGGCGGGGTGCAGGGCGTCGCAGTATTCGGATGCACCGGTTTGGTCGCCACTGTCTCTTTCGGTGCCCTCACATGCGAGCGAGCCGACGATCGACAACTCGAGTCTATCGGTTGGCTTCAAGTGCGCGCTCGCCTCGGGTCGCGTGCGCCAGCGGACGGCTCGTTGGCCCCGTGCGCCGTCTCGGCCGAGTTCGATCCCCTGCACGGTCTGACCGATCCCGAGAGATCCACTCAGCCACGATTTGGGACGCCAGGAAACACCGAGCCGTTGGCCCAGCCGGTGGCCGCCAATGCGCGTGCGCACCGTGCTGCCGAGTTCGCGATACGGGTCGTGCAAGCCATAGCTGGTCAGCATGAAATCGGTTGCGCTCGTCAACACGCAACCGTGTTCTTCGTCTCCGCACGGCAAGCGAGCTGCCGCGCCCGTCAGGAGTCGGGATTGCTCGTAGCGTGCGTGCTCGGCGCCCGCGAGCTGAAGGCCCGGCATGCCCCCGCTCCGATGAAAGACGTTCACGAGCGTGGTGAGCGTGGCTCGGCCTTGCGTGAGACGGCCGACCGCCCAAGCGTCGTTTTCCTGATGATCGCCGTTTTGCCGTTCGCGCTCTCTGTCGTCGCTGGCAATAAAACGGGTTCCACCATCGTCGACAAAACGATAATTGCCCCTCGACGCGCGGTGGCGAAACGACAAGAGCGACGCGGCCTTCGGAGTGCCCGCCGACAATCGAGCGGCGATTTCGCGCTGTCCAAAGGAACCGATGCCGAGCCGGCTTCCCATCTCTCCGAAAGCACGTTTTTTGCCGCGTCGATCCGTGAGCTTGGGCAAGCGTGGCTCGAGAAAGACGGCGCCCGCCATGCCGAGCACGTCCGCGCCCGGAGGAGCATGACCGCGATAGATCTCGACCCGATGAAGCATCCACAAGGGCAGCGTCGACAGATCGACGGTGCCGGAAATCTCGTCGTTCAGTCGGATCCCGGCAAGGTAAATAGGGGTTTGCGCGCTCGTCGCACCTCGGATCGACACGGTGGCCAGATCGGAGGCGCCCCCGCGCCGCAACACTTCCGCGCCAGGCACCTCTTGCAGAATGTCGGTCATCGAAGCACCCGAGCGGGCGAGCCCCTCACCGCGGACTACGTAGGCTGCTGCGGTCGGATCCTTGCCGGCGCTCGTCGGGCGCGGCGCCTCTTGAACCACAACGTCGATCATCGGCTCATCGTCCGCGTCTTGGGCCGCATCGGCGGGACGAGCGTGGGTCGCCAAGAAGAGGAACGACAGGGCCACGCCGCGCAGGACCTTCGATCCCCGGCTCGGCTTCGTACGACGATGCACGTTGGATCGACTACTTGTGCGTTTCGCCGGGGTCTACGGAACAATGAGCCCGAGACCGAGCGAGCTCGCGCCATGTGATGTTTCCCGTCTGCATTGACGCGCTAAAGCGGGCCCTCTACTTTCCCGTCGTGCGCATGAAGTTACGACCATCCTCCTTAGCGCTGCTCCTTCTGGCGACCTTGTGCGCCTGCGGGGCGGAGGCCGATGATCCGGCGCTTGGCGCCGCCTCGGGCTTGCTTGCGCCCGATCCCTTCGCGGACCGCGTGGTGAGCTTCGAGCCCGGCGACAGCGCGGGTTTTGGCCAGGACGCTTTTCCAGACATCGTCCTTGGCGCGCCGGAAGGCAATGGCTCCGATGCAGGCAGCCTTGACGTCCTTTCGCTGGGTCGTGGCGGTATCATCGTGCTGGAGTTCACGGACATCATCCTGCGCGATGGGCCGGGACCCGATTTGCTCGTGTTCGAAAATGCCTTCAACGGCTGGACAGAGCTCGGTCAGGTAGCGGTGAGCGAAGACGGTCAGATCTGGCACGAATGGCCCTGCGATCCATCCGATCCTGACGGCGATGACTCCGGATGTGCCGGCCATCGCCCGGTGCTGAGCAACAGCGACAACGATCTGGATCCCACCGATCCGCATCTCGCGGGGGGCGACGCCTTCGATTTGGCGGACCTCGGGATCGAGACGGCTCGCTTCGTATGCATCACCGATGCCGGCACGAACCCCTACGCGGGAAAGACCGGCGGTTTCGATCTCGACGCTGTCGCTGTGGTTCACGCCGACGAGCCGTAGGCGTGCAGCCGCGCGCCAAGAGCTGCACAGTGCTAGGATCAGCCCAAGCGGAGGGCATGATGACAATGGCGAATCATGATTGTAGGTGGGCGATCGGCGTCGCGCTATGCGCTCACTTGGCCGTTGGTTGCGCCGTCGACGGGCCTGCCGGAGATACCGGTGGCGATCCCACGACGACAACGAGCCACGCCGGTTCGGGAGGCGGTGGGGGCATGGGCGCTGCGGCAGGACAAGGAGGAGCGGCGACCGTGACGGCCACGGCAACTACGGGATCGGGCACCGGCGGACAGGGAGGCGAGAGCGGCGGACCGTCGCCTCAGGGGTGTACGGCGAGCGGCCTGGCCTTGATCGACGAGATGAACGCCTACCGGCAAAGCCAGGGGCTCCAGAAGATCCCCGCCTCATCGTCGTTGTGCATCGTGTCGGAACATCACGTGGCTGATCTGGCGACGAACAAGCCCCACGCGCCGAGCGGGTGCAATCTGCACAGTTGGTCGGACAAGGGCGCATGGACGGCTTGCTGCTACACGAGCGACCATAGCCTGGCCTCTTGCATGTGGAACAAACCCAAGGAGCTCTCAGCCTACCCGGGCAATGGCTACGAGATCGCCGCGTCCGGGGTGTCCTCCGCCGCGACGGCGGTCAACCTCTGGAAGACGAGTCCGGGTCATCACGCCGTGATGATCAACGATGGAATTTGGGCGAACCACCCCTGGAAGGCGGTCGGTGCAGCGATCGATGGCGGTTTTGCGGTCATTTGGTACGGCGAGCAGACCGATCCGATGCCCTGAGTCGTAGCGACCTTGCTGTTGCGGTCAAGCGACCTCGAGCTCCTCCTCCTCGTCGAAGCAGATCTCGTCGTTGTTCCACAACGCGACCTCGATGCTGTAACCGCTCGGATCGGTGACGTACCAGCTCGTCGAGTGTGGGTAGTCGTTCACCCCGCCAAAATCGAGCGCGAGTTCGTACTCTTCGACCTTGGCGAGCCAGGCCTCCCGGTCGGTGATCCGGAGGCCAAAGTGGTAGATCGTGTGTTGTGTCCCGCGGTCGACCAAGTAGCGACTTGGGGGCGTTCGCTCGGCATCTTCGTAGATGCACAGCATGGCTTCGCCCGACTTGATGATGGCCCAGGGTGCGCCGCGGCGAACGCCTCGTTCGACGACTTCGAAGCCGAACACCGCTCGGTACCAGTCGATGGTGGCGCGGAGGTTGCTGACGGTGAGGTTTAGGTGGTCGAGGTGTTTGACGGTCATGGTGTGTTCCTTCGTTCGGGGTGGTTGGGTCTCGTGATGACAACATGGGCTCGAGTGATTGACGTGGCGACAATAATGTCGATATATCGACAATCTTCCGAAAGGATGACATTCCATGGCCCAACATCTCGACGACCACTTGGCGAGCAATCTCGCCGCCAACATGAAATTCTTGCGTCAACAGCGCGGGATCACACAGGCGAAGCTCGCCAAACAGGCCAGCGTGCCTCGCTCGACGGTGGCTACCCTCGAAATCGGGGATGGCAACCCGACCCTGAGCGTCCTGTCTCGGATCTCACTCGCGCTTCAGGTATCGATCGAGGAACTGCTCTCCACGCCCCGCGCCCCCTGCCAGTTGTTTCCAAAGGGCTCACTTCCTTCTGCTTCGCGGGCGCAGGGCAAGGTTCACGTGTCGAAGCTCCTCCCCGATCCGATTCCGGGCATGGAGTTCGAGCGGGTAGAAATAGCCCCCGGTGGTCGGATGGTCGGTGTGCCTCATCGACCGGGTACGCGCGAGTACCTGTGTTGCGAGCGGGGCAGCTTGACGCTCGTATCGGGCGGCGAACGGTACGTCCTTCAAGCCGGCGACGTAGCGGCCTTCCGCGGCGATCAGCGCCACAGTTACTTGAACGACGGAAGCAAAACCGCTGTGGGCTTTAGTGTCGTTACGCTCGTGTCCCGACTCGTCGACGGCGTGGGCTGAGCCACCACCGTCAGCCGATGGTCCGCGCCTCGCGCAGTGAGGTGATGCGCTCCTCGCTGAAACCGTATTCCCGCAGCACCTCGTCGGTATGGGCGCCCGCTTCAGCGGGGGGCGTCGGCACGTCGGCAGGCGTACGGCTGAAGCGTGGCGAGGGGGCAGGCTGCATCACCCCCTGGACTTCGACGAAGGTGGAGCGCGCTTGGTTGTGGTGATGTTTTGGCGCTTCGCTCAGTGACAGCACGGGGTAGACGCAGGCGTCTCGGTTCTCGAACACCTCGGACCAGGCATCCCGTGTTCGCTGAGCGAACGCGCCCGCGAAGATCTCGCGCAAGCGGGGCCATTCATCGTGGTCGAACTGGCTCGGTATGTTCTGAGTGTCGAGCTCGAGCCCGCTGATCAATTCGGCGTAGAATTTGGGTTCCAGCGCTCCGACGGCCATGTGCTCGCCGTCTTTGGTTTCGTACACCGTATAAAAGGGCGCGCTTCCGTCCAGCATGTTTCGCCCCCGCTCCGGTTTCCACATGCCGCACGCCATCATCCCGTGAAACATCGCCGTGAGGGCGGCCGATCCGTCGATCATGGCCGCGTCGACGACCTGTCCTTTGCCCGAACGTTGCGCCTCGAGCGCCGCGCACACCACGCCAAAGGCGAGCAGCATGCCTCCTCCACCGAAGTCGGCGACCAGGTTGAGCGGCACCGCGGGAGGACCGTCTCGATCGCCCATCGGATGCAGCGCGCCGGACAGGGCAATGTAGTTCAGATCGTGCCCAGCGCGGGGGGCGAGGGGGCCATCTTGTCCCCAGCCGGTGATGCGGCCGTAGATCAGCCGCTCGTTGCGGGCATGACACACTTCGGGTCCAATCCCGAGCCGCTCCGCAACCCCGGGCCGGAAGCCCTCGATGACCACGTCCGCTTTGTCGATCAGTCGGAGGACCACCTCTACGCCCTCGGCGCTTTTCAGATCGACGCCGACGCAGCGTCGACTTCGATTCATCACATCGATGGGGAGGCGCATCGGTCCACCGCCGGGGCGTTCGACTCGGATCACGTCCGCGCCGAGGTCGGCCAACATCATGGCGCAGAAAGGCCCGGGTCCGAGCCCTGCGATCTCGATGACGCGTATTCCTTCGAGAGGTCCCATGTCGAGCCGAATCTAGCGGAAGCGTCGGCCGTCGCCCATGTCTATCCACGCAGGGCAGGGGTCGGCGCCTCGCCCCCCCGCGGCGTCTACATTTTGCGCAAGTAGCTCGTCGTTGCCAATGGCTCGGCCGAGACAGCGGCGAGCACCCCGCCCATCATCGCGCCGATGACGCCGACGGTGGCGACTTCGCTCCCTGAGAAAAACAGGTTTTTGATCGGCGAACGAGGCCGCAGCCACGGATTTCGAAAACGTTCGGGCGTGGGCTCGAGGCCGTAGATCGAGCCGGCGACTGGGCGGCAGAAGTTGTCGGTCGACACCGGTGTGGAGAGCTCGACGTAGTCGACCATGTCTCGCAGCTCCGGCACCTTGCTCAGGAATTGCTCGAGCAGATGTTCCTGGAGCCGAGCCTTGAAGGCATCGTAGTCGTCGCCACGCTTTTTCCAGCGCTTGTCCCGCCACGGCGCGAAGGACTCCCAGGGGACGAAGGTGACGACCTCGCCGGTGTGTCGCTGTTCTTCGCCGGGGTCGTGCTCCGGGTCTTTGAGCGAGGGGAAACTGCAATACAGAATCGGCGCGCCGCCGGTGATCTCTCGGTCGGGATGAACGTCCCACATGTCTTCTTCGCAGTTCCAGGTATCGTAAAACCACTTGTTTGCCGCGGTCGCTCCGGCTTTTCGAATGTCCCCCTTGAACCCGATATACAGGCAGACATGTGCTGAGGCTGGCGTGAGCGTCTTGATCTCGCGGGCCCACTTCGCGTCCTGCTGCGACGTCGGCAACATGCGCCGTACGGTGGCCGATACTCCTGCTGCGCTCACGACGCGGCCGGCGCGAATTTCTTCCCCGTCGCTCAGGCGCACCCCTACCGCTTGCCCGCCCTCGATCAAGATTTCGTCCACATCGGTACAGATCCGCGTCCAGCCGCCGGCGTCGGCGACCGTTTGAAGAAGATGACGCGCGATCTCCTTGGCGCCCCCTACCGGATAAAATCCGCCGTACAGAAAGTGCTTCACCACGAGCGCCTGGATCGCAAAACTCGATCGGCTGGGAACCGAGCCGTAGTAGCCCCACTGCGCGGTGAACACGGTCTGGAGTTTCGGGTTGTCGGTGAGCGATTCGACGACCTCCTTGGTGTTCAGTTCGAGTTGTTTTTGTGCCTCCCGGGCAAACACGCGTTCGACGAGCGGCCCGAGCGAGCGGGGCATCGTGCGGGACATGTAATAGGCTTTCATCGCCTTCGATACCTCGCGCACCCGGGCCAAATATCCGTCGATGGCTTTGGTCTCGTCGGGGAAGGCGGCGATCAGATTTTCCCGAAAGGCCTGAGGGTTGTCAGGAAAGTCGATGCGGCAGTCGTCCGGGAAGTGAAACTCGTCGTACACCTTTCCCAGCGAGGCCCACTTCAGCTTGTCGTTGGTCAGCGCGCTGAGCAAACGCCCGGTCATGCTCTTGGCGGTGACCTCCCCCACGGCGTGTACGCCTACGTCCCAGATGTATCCGGGCCGCTTGAACATGTGCGTGAAGCCGCCCGGAACATAATGCTGCTCGATGACGAGCACGCGCTTTCCCAGCTTGGCGAGGATCGCGGCGGTCGTCATCCCTCCCATGCCAGAGCCTATGACGATGTAGTCCCACGGCCCCTCTGGCGACTTCTTGCTCCAAGGCTTGCTGCTTTTCGACTTTGCCATCGGCAGCGGTATGCCACAGCGCGCAGCCGTGGCACAGGGTGGGGCCCGTCGGGGCTTCGGCAGCCCTGTGACGCCGGGCGCTCAGGGCGCGTATTTGACGAGGTACAGGTCGGCGTCGCCGGCGCTGGTCAGGTCGCCCTTGCCCAAATCGACGGTTCCCTCGAACTGTCCGAGCACGTAGACGAAGCCCTGAGCATCGGTGGCGACACCTCGCGTTTGGTCTGTGCCGGTACTGCCGTGAGACTGGCTCCAAATGTGGCTACCACCCGCGTCCAACTTGGCGACAAACCCGTCGGTGCTTCCGGCGCTGTCGAGGCTGCCCGTACCGAGGCTTATGGTGTTGCTGAAACGACCCACCAAGCTCAAGCGATCGAAGTGGTCGACGGCGAGCAAACGACCGCGTTGGTCACCACTTCCCGTGTAGGCGCGTGTGAAGATGGCTTCACCATCGCTCTCTTCATAACGCCCTAGCCAGCTGGCTTGACCGCCTTGCGGATCGGAAAGCGAGTCGCCTCCGAAGGCCGCGGTGCCAGAAAAGAACCC
>JAPYTK010000016.1:45930-48968 GCA_029941785.1 Polyangiaceae bacterium
AGCACGATGTCGCTTCCGCCGTTGCTGTTCAAGGTCTGACCATCGATGTCGATGGTGCTCGCGAAGTCGCCGCTGATGATGAGATTGCCTGCGTCGTCCGAAACGGCGTCGCGGCAGACGTCCGCTCCGGTACCGCCAAAGGACTTGCTCCACACGTGTTCGCCCGCGGGGTCGAGTTTGGCGATGAAGATGTCGGTGGAGCCGGCGCTCGACAGATTGCCGCCGCCGAAGTCGACGCCCGTCGTGAAACGGCCGCACAGCAGGGTGTTGCCGTTTTCGTCGATACTGCCGTCGAGAACCTGTTGTGAGTCACTCGCCCCGAAGCTCCGGCTCCACAGGTGGGCTCCGGTATTGTCGTAGCGGGCCACGAAGATGTCCTCTGCTCCTCCGCTCGTCAGGACGCTTCCGCCCAAATTGATGGTCTGTTCGAACATGCCGGCGATGACCACATCACCATTGGGTGCCGTCGTGACGAATTGGGCTTGTTCGGCTCCGGTACCGCCGAAGCTCTTGGTGTACTGGACCGCGCCTTCGGCGTAGCAGACCGAGTCGATGCAGCTCTCGTCTTTGGCGCAGGCCATGTTGCATTCGCCGCAGTGTTTCGGGTTCTGAGTCACCTCGGTTTCGCAGCCGTTGAACAACGTGTTGTCGCAATCGGCTCGCCCGGCGTTGCAGGTGCCGATCCCGCACACGCCGGAGTTGCAGCCGGCGCTCGCGTTGGTCGGTGCCGCGCACTCGACCTTGCATTCGCCGCAGTGCGAGGTCGATGAGTCGAGATCCACGCACTCCGTCGGGCTGCACTTCGTCAGCGCGCCTTCGCACTGAAGCAGGCATGTCCTCTCGACACAGACGTGAGTGTCTGGGCAGGGTTGGTCACAGGCGCCGCAGTGCTCGTCTGCCGAGTCGACATCCACGCAAGATTCGCCGCAGGCGGTGAGCTCGTCGATGCACTGCACCAGGCAGCTACCGTAGACACATTCGGCGCTAGGGATGCAGGCGTTACCGCACGCTCCGCAATTGGCCGGATCGATCCTGAGCGCCGTGCAATGTCCGTCGCAGTCCGTTTGCCGATCCGGGCAACCCGTGCTCGTCGTCGGATCACATGACACGAAGGCGATGAGAGAGATGAATAGGCTGATGGCCACGATCGAGTGGATGGGCTTGCTGCGTCTTGGTCTCACGGAATTCCTCGCTGGGCTACGCAAGCGTTCACTCTACGACATTTTGGCCTTGGGTACCCCCTTTGACTGCATGGAGGTCTGGAGAAGTCCCCCTGATTGACGACTCGCCCGGAATTACCGGCGGAAACGATGAACACCCGGGCAAAATTGCACCGATGTGCGGATCCTCTGAACAAATGATGCGTCCACACGGCTGCCCAGCAACACCGGCGTGTGAACGATTATAGACCAAACATACGGGGCAGGGCGGTCCCCGACGGACCGAGGCGGATTTCGTCGAAGAAGTGACCATTGTCTGGGGCTTCGGGCCCGACGTATATCGTCTTCACCCTGGGACGCCGAAACTTCATGAAGCGAACGAAGCCGGCGGCTGGGTGTACGACGCCCGACGTGCCGACGGCGAGGAACAGCGTGCTTGCGCCGAGGGCGGTGTCGATGTCCCGAAGCTCTTTAGGCTCCTCGCCGAACCAAACGATGTCAGGACGAATATGCGCGCCGCAGCCGCAGCGGGGCACCTCTGCGAGCGAGGGGTAGGTGTTGTCGTCGATGAAAGAGGGCTCGCTGCAGCGGGGATCTGAACAGCAGCTCCGGTAAAGTTCGCCGTGCATGTGTACCACCACCTTCGAACCAGCCTTCTCGTGCAGTCGATCCACGTTCTGGGTACAGATGTACAATTGCGCCACCTTTGACTGTGCAGCCGCGAGCGCCTCGTGCCCACGGTTGGGTTTGCACGTCGCACCATCAGATCGTCGCTCGGAATAGAACTGCCACACGAGCTCGGGGTTCCTCGCCCACGCGCCTGGCGTCGCTACGTCCTCGACGGCGTGCCCTTCCCAGAGCCCGTCCGCGTCTCGAAACGTCGGGATCCCGCTTTCCTTGCTTATCCCCGCGCCGGTGAGCAGGAACACGCGATCGTTCTCAGATAGCGCAAGCGGCGGAAACTCATCGTGCGAACGGATGGCGATCATGGTCCCAGGTTTCCTCTCGGTCTGATATTCGTGGTACGAACTGCGAATTGCAAGCGAGCGGCCAGGGCGGCCTCTCTTAGGGTAAGCTCCCTCTTCGGGCGAAAGGTAGAATTGATGTCCGGAAAACTGTTTGGTAGCTGTGCCTTGTCGTTATTGGTGGCCCTCGTAGCTTGTAGTTCAGAGAATGACCGCGGCTTGGTTTCGACGACGATCTCGACCTCGGTTGCTGGAACGGGCGGCTCGATGGGCACGGGCGGCGCTGGAGGTTCGATGGGCACGGGCGGCGCCGGAGGTTCGATGATGGTGGTCAATGGCTGCACCAAGGCGACGGCGAAGGCGATCCCCGCATCCATCACATGGGACTTTTCGATCATGGGCAATGGCTGCTTCAAGGGGCAGGCGCCCCTCAATGCGACCTTCAGCGGCAACTTCAATTTGCACCCCTTGGTGGGTGGGGTCGATAATGTCGCGGAGCTCACGAGCCCCATTACAAACCACTCCAGTGGCGTGGTGACGTTCACGCAGGCGGGCACCTTCGGCTACTTCTGTTCGAACCACGCAGGCATGAAGGGCGCGTTCTTCCTCGATTGAGCTGCGGGCAGTGTTGAGCGCTCGCGCGCGTTCCGCCAACGGACGACCTCCCTGTGATTGCTCGCCGAGCGCCGAGCGCCGAGCGCCGAGCGCCGAGCGACGGATGTGCTACCCTTTAGGATGATGATGAAGCACGCAGTGAAGTTGGGGTTGCTCGGTTTTCTTTCGGCGAGCCTGTTTCATTGCAGCGAATCGACGAACACTTTTTCGACCGGCGCGGGCCAACCGAATGGCGTGGGCCAAGGTGGAAGTGGTGCCGGGCTGACGGCGAGTGGTGGTAACAACTTCGTCGGCTCGA
>JAPYTK010000017.1 GCA_029941785.1 Polyangiaceae bacterium
CTTTCATGCTCGCATCTGCGGCCACCGTGGAAGCGGCGTCAAACTACTTCTTCTTGAAGCTCACGAGATCGGACACCTCATGTGACCCGTCTACAATGGCCGCCACGACGCCATCCTCGTCCCCGAGAAGGTGTCGCCGACCGAAGGCGAGCGCGTAGGCGTTGACGATGGGAAATCCCAACTCGTCGCTGATCCCCTCGCAATTGCCCAGACCGAAGAGTTGATGACAACCGCCCGCGATCTCGACCCATGTCATGTCGATACCGCTGACTTGGTCGAAGAGCCCAGCGGCGCCCACATCGTCATCACCGCCCGTAAGAAACAAGATCGGGACCGGGACCGCGTCGTAACCATCTTGACCAAAAAACATATCGCGCGGACGACCCGCCATCGGCAAAATGGCTTGCACGCGCGAATCTGAAAGATCCGTCTCGAAGGCAGCGACTTCAGCTTCGGTGCACATCTTCGCGGGAAATTCTCCGGCCTCACAGGCAGCGCGAACGGCGTTCATGTCGTACGCAGCCCCCCCTGAGGCCCAGGTCGTATAACACCCAAAACTATGACCGCTCATGACGACGCCCCCCGTATCCACCTTGCCTGCGAGCGGATCGCTCTCGGGTAGATCCTCCAGGGCGTCGAGCGCAGCCCGAATGTCGAGCGGTCGTTCGAAGTAGTGCTTGGTCGGCAAGGGATCCACAGCCCCCGCCAGGGTGTTGTCCTTGTGATCCGGAGCCACCACCACCCAGCCGTGGGTCGCCAAGTGACGCCACACCTCCGAGCTGTTGCCACCGAACCCCTTGTGCCCGTGGGAATGGACCCACACCGGGTAGGTGCCGCCATACGCTGGCGGGGCCAGGCTCGCATCCGCGAAGACGTCGGGATCGAGCAAGAATAGCTCGTAACGGGGAGGCTCACCGTCGGTATCTTGAGTGGGGTACCAGAGGTTGACCGTGATGGTCCGCTCACCGGCTCCGGCGAGAGAGGAATAGGTGGTCTCGATCGTCCGATAACCCGCAGCGAATGGACCGTCGTCTTGTACGGCGTAGGTGAGGGGATCGGGCACGACGGGCGGCGGCGAATCCTCGCCGGACCCACAACCCCCGAGCATCATGACGAGCGCCGCGATCGCGATGTGCCTGACGAAGCCGAGGGCCGACGGCCCTGGCGTGCCAAACCGAAAGAAGAAGCCTGTCATCGGCGCCAGCATATCGCCCACAGGCGGCACAGAACAGGTTATAGTGCCCGCGGCCTTGAGCACACGCGGTGCTCGCCCTTCTCTTTTCTCCTGCTTTCCCTTCCCTATGCGACGATTCCCCAAACTGGCGCCGCTCAGTCTCTTCTCCGCGGCTGCCGTATTCATCGCTGCGTGCAGCGGGGATGCTCCGCCTCCGCAGCCAACGGACACCTCTCCCATCCCGGTGAGCGCAGCGGCCGACGTCGCGCTGAAGCGCCTCACGCGTGCTCAGTACACCAAAGCGATTCAGGATGTGCTCGGCCAAGCGATCGCGGTGCCGATCTCCCTCGAGCCCGACGACGAAGTCGACGGTTTTTTCTCGGTAGGCTCCTCCGAAGCGGGGATCTCAGCACTGGGTGTCGAACGCTACGAGTCGGCAGCCTACGTCGTCGCCGAACAAGCCATGGTGGCGGGCGACACGCGCGACGCCATCATGCCCTGCAAGCCGAATGGCATAGTCGATGAGGGTTGCGCGGAGAACTTCGTAGGCATCGTGGGTCGAAGGCTCTTCCGTCGGCCACTCGACACAGACGAAGTGAAACGGTACGCAACGGTCGCCAACACCAGCGCCCAGACGCTTGGCGACTTCCATGAAGGCCTCGGCTTCGCGCTCGCAGGGATGCTGCAATCACCGCACTTCTTGTTCAGGGTCGAACTCGGCTCGCCAAACAACGCCAAACAGATGCCCTATGGCGATTATGAGATGGCCACCCGGCTCGCCTTCTTTCTGTGGAACACCACACCCGACGATGAGCTGCTCGATGCAGCTGAGCGCGGTGAATTGATGGCGGAAGAGGGTCTGCGGATCCAGGTCGATCGACTACTCGCCTCCGAGCGGGCACGGGCCGGTGTTCGTAATTTCTTTCTCGAACGCTTCAACCTCTACGAGCTCGACGCTCTCGTGAAAGACGCGGAGTTGTTCACCTCGATGAGCGCCGACCTCGGTCCCGACGCAAGAGAGGAAACGCTGCGGACGGTCGAGGACCTCGTGTTTGACCGCCAGGCGGATTATCGCACGCTGTTCACCTCGGGCCACACCATCATCAACCGTCGCCTGGCCGCTCTGTACGGTGTGCCTGCCCCCGCGTTGGAGGGATTTGGTAAAACCGAGTTTTCCGCATCGAGCCCGCGTGCCGGACTGCTCGGCCAGCTCAGCGTGCTCGCGCTGCACGCGCACTCCGTCTCCACCTCCGCCACCCTCCGGGGACTCTTCATCCGCTCCACGCTCCTTTGCCAAACCGTGCCTGCACCACCGGCGAACGTGAACACCACCCTTCCCGAGCCGTCCAACGCCATGCCTACCTTGCGCGACCGCATCGGCGAACATCTGAAGTCCCCGTCCTGCGCCGCATGTCACCAACTGCTCGACCCGATTGGCCTGGGCCTCGAGCGCTTCGATGGCATCGGTAAGTTTCGCGAGCAAGAGAGCGGCTTCGACATCGATCCGAGCGGTGACCTAGACGATGTTCCCTTCGCGGACGCGCGTGAGCTCGGCAGCCTCGTTGCCGCCCACCCTGACACCGTCCGCTGCCTGGTGCGCCATCTGTACCGGTATGCGACGAGCCATTACGAGACGGCCGGGGAGGACAGCTTGCTCAAGGAATTGATGGCCCGCTTCGAACAGGACGGCTTTCGCATCAAGCCGCTCTTGCGGCACATCGCGCTGAGCGAGGGCTTTCGTTTTGGCAGCGAGGCCCCAACCGAGGCTCCCGAAAAGGAGGCCAACTGATGTCCCTCAAGCTCAACCGCCGAACCCTGCTGCGCGGTGCCTTTGGCGCCACAGCCATCGGTGTGGCCTTGCCCGCCCTGGAGGTTTTCTTGTCGGAGCATGGCAATGCCTATGCCGATGGCAGCGGCTTTCCGGTGCGCTTCGGGTGGTGGTTCTTCGGCAACGGTGTCCATATGGACAATTGGATGCCTGCCGGCAATGGTCCCACCTGGGAGCTCTCGCCACAACTCGCCCCTCTCGCCCCCGTCAAGGAGGACATCACGGTCGTTAGCGGCCTGAAGGTGTACTGCGAAAACAGCGTGCCTCACGGCAGCGGCCCGGCCGGGGTCTTGACCGGAGCTCCGCTTGGCAAGGCAGGAGAGAACTTCGCCTCGTCAGCGCTCGGCGCCGCCACCATCGATCAGGTCGTCGCGAACGCCATCGGAAACGACACCCGCTTCCGGTCGCTCGAGATCGGCGTGGAAGACTCGCATCATTCCTTGTCTTATGTGGCGGACGGCACGAGCAACACGCCAGAGACCAGCCCCAAGGCGCTCTTCGAACGTCTCTTCGGCATGGGTTTTGTGGCCCCGGGCGACGAGCCGATCATCGATCCGAAATGGGCCTTGCGTCGCAGCGTGCTCGACGCTGTGTCGGAAGACGCCACGCAGCTCAAGAAGCGGCTCGGCTACGCGGACAAGCTCCGTATCGATCGACACTTCGACAACATCCGTGCGCTGGAAAAACAAATCGCCAAACTCGAAGACGATCCCCCGAACCTCGCTGCTTGCGCCAAAGCGAACGCACCTCTGGACGCCTATCCACCCGATAACGACGTCCCGCAAATGTCGGCCAAACACCGCGCGATGGCCGACATGATGGCGATGTCGCTGGCCTGCGATCAGACGCGGGTGTTCAGCGTGATGTTCAGCACCCCGGTGAACAACGTGCGTTACCCGGGAACGAGCGCCGGGCATCACAAACTCACGCACGACGAACTGGGCGAGCAACCCGAGGTTCACGGCATCGTGGTGCAAATCATCGAGGAACTGTCCTACTTTCTCCAGGCCATGAAGAATGTCGAAGAAGGAGATGGCACCCTCCTCGATCACTCGGCCGTGCTCGCCTTCTCAGATTGTTCCTTCGGCAAATCGCACGCCATCGACAACTACCCGCTCCTCGTGGCCGGCGCCGCCGACGGAGCACTGAAGAAGGGGGTTCACTACAAATCTCCGGCCGCCGAAAACGCGAGCAAGCTCGGCTTCACGCTTCTACGCGCGATGGGTTTGCCCGTTACAGAATTCGGCGCTGCTGAAGGCCTCGTCACCGAGGGCCTGAGCGACATCGAAACCTGAGAGAACCAGACCATGCTCTTGTCCCCTTCCCGTCCTCTCGCGCCACGCTGCTCAGTGCCATGGATCGCAGCGCTCGCGCTGAGCACCACGGCCTGCGGCGGTCTGGACGAAGATCCCATCAGCTGCATGGCCACCGGTGAAACCAAGGCAGCGGTCGTCACCTACGCAACCTTTGCACGAGTCATCGACGAAGACAGTCTGATGGCGGAGGGGCTCAACCTCGACGGGGCGGAGAGCGAACGAGGCGGAGACACGGGCTGCGCCAAGCAGGATTTTACCGCCACGGACGGCCGTAAGGGTATCGACAATCAGTTCGGCATGCTCCTGCCGATCATCGAAAACTACGTCGGTACGGAGAACATCGACGCTTTGCTCTCGGCGGCGATCGCCAATGGCCAGCTCCTGTTGGTCCTTGCGGTATCCGGCGTCGACGACCCAATGAACGACGAGTGCGTCGAGGTGCGGCTCGGTTCGGGCGCCGGGACACCCTATCTCGACACCCAAGGAACCTACGAGCAGTACCAGACCTTCGGGTTCGATTCTTCCGAAACACCCGTCAGCCACTTCACGACCGGACGGATCATCGATGGGGTACTCGAGGCGGGCCCCGCGCCGGCCACTCTCCCGGTGCGTATCCTGGACGCGGCGTTCGAGCTAAAACTACTCAACGCACACCTTCGCATGGACGTGACTCACGACCCTGTCGGCGATGGGATCCGGCTCGAGGGATACGCGGCGGGCGGGGTGGACGTCGAACAATTTCGCGGGATCATCAAGGAGCTCAACATTGGCGACGATGTCATCAACACCGTCACGCCCATCGTCGGCACGCTCGCTGACCTCGGCCCCGACGAAGAAGGTCGCTGCCAGCACGTGTCGGCCGCCCTGCGGCTCAAGACGACCGAGGCCTTCTTGCTAGAAGACTGACGCCCCGCGGCGCACGGCGGCCTCTCGCCCCCTACCCTCGCCGAGATATTTCGTGTACGAAACAATCGAGCTGCGGCTATGAGCAAAAAAGCAAACAAGGACGCATACGACATCGTCACGGGCGCCTTCGGCTTCTCGGGAAGCTACGTGGTGAGGACCTTGCTGAACAGCGGACGCTCGGTGATCGCCACCGATCTCGAAGCGACCGCCAGCGACCCGGACAAACGCCAGCTCCTCGAAGCTCTCGGCGTCGACCTCAGCCACCCGAAGCTGCGCATCGTGCCCGCCAATCTACTTGAGCCCGCTTCGCTGAAGCCTCTGTTCGAGACGCCGATAGCCCGCATTTTCCATCCCGCCTCCCTCTACGACTATTCCGCGTCACTCGAGCGGCTCCGGAGCATCAACGTCGAGGGGACCCGCAACCTCCTCGATGCCGTTGGCGAGCGGAAGATCGAGCGCTTCATTCACTGGAGCACCTGCGGTGTGTTCGGCAAACCCGTTACCGTCGCCGAGGGCCGGCAGCGTAACGTTCCATTCTCTGAAAGCTCCTCATCACCGAAAAATGCAGTGAGCGGCGCTCGCGGACCGGAGGGCACCCCGCTGGTCAACGCCTACTCCGTCAGCAAATGGGAACAAGAACAACTCGTGTGGGCGGCCCATCGCGACAGGGATCTCCCTCTCACGGTGATCCGCCCAGCGCCGATCTACGGCCCGGGCAGCCAATACGGTCACTGCGGGATCATCCAGTCCATCGCCCGCGGCTTGCTTCCCGCCATTCCGGCGGACGCGAAGAACTTCGTCACCACCTCCGTGCATGTCCAAGATGTGGCCCGCTTCGCGTGCTTCATCGCTGAACGGGAAGACGCTCTCGGCGAAGACTACAACGTGGTCGACCAGAGCATCGTCAGCTACCACGAATTCTTGCACTACATCGCACTGCTGACCGGACGACCGATGTTCGACCTGCCCCTCATCAAGAACCGATGGCTACGCCCCGCCATGGTCGGCATGGCGACCGCCTGGACCTTCCTCGAGCGTCGCTTCGGCGTTCCGAGACTGCGGGTTCTCGAGGTACAGAGTGCCGAATACATCGCCTCGAGTTACTGGCTGTCCAACCGAAAGAGCCTGAGCACGGGATTTCAGTACGACTATCCGGACGTGCGTGAAGGACTCAAAGACACCGTGGCGTGGATGACCGAGCGCGGCTGGATTTGACAGCGAACGCCCACTAGCAATTGCGACTTGGTCCGTGGACGCCTACCATTGTGCCCTCGATGGCGTGCTTCGATTGGGCTGACTGGCCAGCGGACGAATTACTTGATGTGCGCTTGTGCGATCTGCGCGTGCACATCGACGGCACCTGGCTCGAGGCGATGGCCGGCCAAATCCATCGTGAACTCGGCCGCCGCGATCTACGGCTGAAGCCCCATTTCTGGTTGTCCGACGAGTGGTTCTCGCCCGACGGGGTCCCAGGAGTAGCCCTGCCGTTTTACCTCGCTCACCCGCGCCTCATGCGACTCGAACGGAAACAGATGCTCGCGGTCGAGGGGGGCAGTCGCACCGATTGCCTCAAGCTCATGCGTCACGAGGTGGGGCACGCCATCCAGCACGGCTTTCAACTTCACCGTCGTCGCAAATGGCAGCAGATCTTCGGAAAGGCTTCGGTAAAATATCCCGAACATTACCGACCCAACCCTGCGAGCAAACGCTTCGTCGAACATCTGGACGGCTGGTACGCCCAAGCCCACCCGGTGGAAGACTTTGCCGAGACCTTCGCCGTGTGGCTGAAGGCTCGATCGAATTGGGAGGAACGGTACGCGGGCTGGCCGGCCCTTCGAAAGCTCGAGTATGTCGAAGAATTGATGACCGAACTAGCGGGCATCAAACCCACGGTGCGGAGCCGCACCAAGCCCTACTCCCTGTCTCGCTTGCGCTTCACCTTGCGCACGCACTACCGCCGCAAACGAGAGCGCTTTACTATTGGCTATTCGGAGATGCATGACCGCGATCTCCGACGACTATTCAGCGACGATTCCAAGTACCGACGACGACCGGCCGCCGCGGCTTTCTTGCGGCAAAACCGACGGGAGATCCGAGAACTCGTCGCCAATTGGTCGGGCGAATACATCTTCACGCTCGATCAAATCCTCAAAGAGATGATCGGCCGCTGCCGCGAACTCAAACTCCGGCTCACCAAGAACGAACGAGATACCAAACTCGACTTTGCCATCATGCTCACCGTGCACACGATTCAATATCTCCACCGAGGACGTGAATGGCATCCCATGTAAAAAAACGACGCGTCCTCGTCATCATGCACGAGAGCTTGGTGCCGCCACCCGATTCGAAGTCGTACACCTTTGAAGAACGACAGGAGTTTCGCACCGAGGATGATGTCGTCACGGGCCTACGTGAACTCGGCCACGACGTCCAAACCCTCGGCCTCAGCGATTCACTCACCCCGTTGCGGCAGGCGATCCGTGAGTGGCAACCCCACGTGGTCTTCAACCTGCTCGAGGAATTTCACGGCGAGGTCGTGTACGACTATCACCTCGTCGCCTACCTCGAACTGAAACGTGTCGCGTATACCGGCTGCAACCCACGGGGTTTGCTGATCGCTCGAGACAAGGCACTGTCAAAAAAGATCCTCCATTACCATCGGGTCAAGGTGCCCCGTTTTCACACCTTCATGCGAGGTCGGAAGGTCAAGCGACCCAAACACCTCGACTTCCCCCTCATCGTCAAGTCGCTCATCCACGAAGCCTCCTACGGCATCGCGCAGGCATCCGTCGTCCACGACGACGAGGCGTTGGGTGAACGCGTCCGTTTCATTCACACGAAGATCGGTACGGACGCCATCGTCGAGCAGTTCATCGACGGCCGCGAAGTTTACGCGGCCGTGCTCGGCAACCAACGGCTCAAGGTGTTTCCGACGTGGGAGCTCAACCTCAGCGGCCTACCGGATGACGCCGTCAAGATCGCCACCCGCAAGGTCAAATGGGATCTCGCCTACCAAGCGCGACACAAGGTCACCATCGCGGCAGCCAAGGGGCTGAGCGATGAACTGCAAGCTCACATCCAGCGGACGAGCAAACGCATCTGTCGGTGCCTCGGGCTCGATGGCTATGTGCGGATCGATTACCGGCTCACTCCAGACGGGCAGCTGTATTTTCTGGAGGCGAACCCCAACCCCGACGTGGCGTACGAAGAAGAGTTCTCCAGCGCCGCGGAGGCGGCCGGACTGAAGTACAATGATCTGCTTCAACGGATCATCAGCCGCGGCATGAGTCGCGGCCTCGGGAAGGTCTGAACCGCTGTTTTCCGTGCGAAGAGGCTCAACCACTATATGGTCGTGCCGAATCATTTAATTCGCTTTATTTTGCTTATGTTTACACGGCACAGAGGTCATCCTGTACTCAGCAGTCGCCGCTAGGCTAACCTTGGCACAGCACGAAACGTCGAATGCGAAACGAACGTGGAACCTTGAACGAGGCAGGTTGTGATGAAAGTGGATCGCTTATTTCATGTGTTGGTCTTGGGTGGTGCGGCACTCGGTGCAGGCGGCTGCGCGGACGAAAAGCCAGACGAAACGCCGGGAGCGGGCGGCAGCAGCTCGACGGGAACGCAAGCGTCAGCCGGATCCGGTGATCAGGGCGCAGGCGGCATGACCGCCGGGCAAGGTGGCGCAGCGCAATCAACGGCCAGCGGAGCGGGCGGAAGCGGAGCGACCGTCGCGAGCAGCGGAGCGGGCCCACTCACCTGCTCCGACACGCCAAGTCCGGCCGATGCCTGTGGTTGCCCCTGTTGCTGGATGGACAATTGCCTCAACACCGAACCCTGCTGCGAAGGTTTCTGCAGCGCCGGCAACATGGGCGCGGGTTGTTGTGGCGGATGACCATACGGATGTGGACGAACACACGCTTCGGCGTGCAGCCGGGGCCGTGTGGTGCGCGCGGCACCGCTTCGAACTCGAGGCGGCGAGTCGTTTCGCTCGGCTGAGCGAGGATCTCAGCCGGCTGGGGGCTCACCAAGCCGTCCTCGCCCTCACCCGGGAAGCGGTCGTGGACGAAACACGGCACGCCTCTCAATGCAGCGAGTTGGTGTCGTACTTTGGCGAGACCGCACCGACCTCATCGTCGATGTCGACAGACCGTACGTCCCCCTCCGGCCTCACCGAGCGCGAGGCGGTGCTTTACGAACTCGTGTCGATGGCTTGCGTCACCGAGACCCTCAGTTGTGCGCTTCTCGGAGCCTTGGTCGAACAGGCCAAGGACTCGAAAGTACGCCAGGTCATGCACGAGATCTTGCGCGACGAGATACGCCACAGCCGCCTCGGTTGGGCCCATCTCGAGAGCGAATCGCTCGCGCTGCCATGTAAGCTGTTGGCCGACTACTTGCCCGCCATGCTCGCCGGCACGGTCAACGAAGAGCTCTTCGTCGAGCGGCAGGCCTTAGCGATCGAAGAGCCCCTCAGCGGCCTCGGCTCGCTCACCCGACGTCAGCGCGTCGAGCTCTTCTCCGACGCCATGCACAAGGTCGTGTTCCCCGGCCTCGAGCGTTACGGGGTCGACACCGCTCAGGGCGCCTCGTGGCTCGACAAACGCTTTTCGCCGCCTCATCCACGCGACTGCGACGGTACGAAACCCACCGCGTCGTAGACATCCGCGAGCGTACGACTCGCCCGCTCACGCGCGCGCTCGGCCCCAAGACGCATCATCCGCTCGAGCTCTCCCGGATCGTCGCGCAGCTCGTGATAGCGAGCCTGCAAGGGCTCGATCATCGCGCAGACGGCCTCGGCCACCTCCACCTTCAGGTGGCCATACATCTTGCCCTCGAAGCCGGCGGCTATTTCGCTGATCGAGCCGCCCGTCACGCCGGCCATGATCGTCAACAAGTTCGACACGCCCGGCTTGTTCTCGAAGTCGACGACGATGCGCGGAGGATCGTCGGAATCGGTAACCGCCCGCTTGAACTTCTTGGTGACGGCTTTCGGAGACTCGAGCAGTCCAATAAAATTATTGGGATTCCCGTCCGACTTGCTCATCTTCTTCGTCGGCTCCTGCAACGACATCACCTTGGCCCCCACCTTTGGGATGAAAGGCTTGGGCACGGTGAACACGTCTCCGTGCTCACGATTGAAGCGCTGCGCGACGTCCCGCGACAGCTCGAGGTGCTGCTTCTGGTCCTGCCCCACGGGTACCTGGTCGGCCTGGTACAGCAGAATGTCGGCCGCCATCAACACGGGATAAGCGAACAATCCGACGTTGATGTTCTCGGCGTGTCGATTCGACTTGTCCTTGAACTGGGTCATCCGATTAAGCTCGCCCATTTGCGTATAGCAATTGAGCACCCAACCCAGCTGGGCATGCTCCGGCACCTGGGACTGCACGAAAATGGTGCTTCGCTCGGGATCGAGGCCACAGGCGAGGTAAAGCGCCATCGTATCGAGAGTCGCTTCGCGTAGGGCCTTCGGCTCCTGGCGCACCGTGATGGTGTGCAGATCCACGATGCAAAACAAGCAGTGGTAGTCGTCCTGCATCGCGAGCCACTGTCGGAGGGCACCGATGTAGTTGCCAATGGTCAACACGCCCGAGGGCTGACACCCGCTTAGCACGATGGGCTTGCTCATATTGTCGGTGTTAGACCAGCTATCCGCGCAGCGATAGATGTTGTCGTAGAACCAGACGCCAGAGCTAGGATCGCCCGATTGTTCGGTCTAGGGTGGGCCCATGGCCTCCGATCTCATGACCCTTGCGATTCTCGTCGTCCTCCAAGCTGTGCTCGGATTCGACAATCTCCTGTACATCTCCATCGAGTCCAAACGCGTCGAGGAAGACAAGCAGGCCATGGTTCGGCGGGTCGGCCTGGTGCTCGCGATCGCCTTGCGCATCGTCTTGCTGTTCGTCGTGATCAAGGCCATCGACTCCTTCCAGAAACCCTTCTTCGAGTTCCACCTGACGGGGATCCTCGAGGGCGCCTTCAACGTCCACTCCTTCATCGTCCTGCTGGGTGGCGGCTTCATTCTCTACACGGCGCTGAAGGAGATCTCCCACATGTTGGTGGTCGACGACATCGCTAGCAGCGGCGGAGAAAAGAAGCGCTCACTACAGTCGGCGATCTTCTGGATCGTGATCATGAACTTGGTTTTCTCCTTCGATTCCATCCTCAGCGCGATCGCCCTCACCAAGGTCTTCTGGGTGATGGCAGCGGCCATCCTGATCAGTGGCGTAATGATGATCTACCTGGCCGATCGGGTGGCCGAATTTCTCAAGAAGAACCGGATGTACGAGGTGCTCGGCCTCTTCATTCTGCTCATCGTGGGCGTCATGCTTCTCTCCGAGGGCGGACACCTCGCTCACCTCAAGATTGCCGGGTATGCCATTGAACCGATGGCGAAGAGCACCTTTTACTTCGTCATCGGGATCATGGTCATCATCGACATCGTGCAGGGGCGTTATCACAGGAAACTGATGGCTCAAGCCGACGCCGAACGGGACGACAGCTGTGCGGTGCCAGAGGAATCCAACGCGCCGGCTTGACCGCCCGCTACACCTCTGTCCCGCCATGACCGCCACCAAACATGTCGTCAGCGTGCCTACGCCGCCGTTCCGAATCGCCGACGGCGCGATCGAGGTCCATCAGGTTGTCGCTTGGCAAGACAACCTGATCTGGCTGCTGGTTTGTACCGCGACCGGAGCCGCAGCGGTCGTCGACGGACCCGAGGCCGACCCCTTGCTTCGTTATTGCGACGCAAAGGGGATCACGCTGACGGCCGTTTTCAACACGCACACGCACCACGACCATGTGGGGATCAATTACCAGCTCGCCGAGCAAGGACGCCTCGACGCTCTCGAGGTGGTAGGGCCAGCGCTCGTGAGCGATCAGGTCCCCGGTCTCACCCGTGGTGTCCACGAAGGGGATGTCGTCGCGCTAGGCAAAGCGCGCGGGCGGGTCATGCTCACCGAGGGGCACATCAACGGCCACGTGTCGTACGTCTTCGATGGAGCCATCTTCTGCGGCGACACGATGTTCGGTGCGGGATGCGGATACCTCTTCGACGGACCACCGAGCAAAATGCACGAGAGCCTCTCACGTATCGCGAAACTCGACGATGCGACCCGCGTATGTTGCGCCCACGAGTACACCGAAGACAACCTCAGGTTCGCTTGGACACTCGAGCCCGACAACGAAGCGCTCGCCAGCCGCATTCGCGAAACGTGGCAGATCCGCAGCCGGGGACAATGCTCCGTGCCATCGACAATCGCGGTCGAGCGAGCCACCAACCCCTTCCTGCGACATCATTCCGACACCCTTCGCAAGAACCTGCGAGCAGCCATGCCCGATCGCTCGCTGCAGTCGGCCTGCGAGGTGTTCGCCGCAACGCGCGCCCTCAAGGACCGCAAGGACTACCGCAAGCTCGACGACAGCCGCCTACCGCTCTAACGCGAAGGTCGGTACTCGGCGATGAGTTCGCTTGGATGCATCGTCTCGTAGACGCGCGCGCTGTGGACCTGAACGCGTGGCTCTTGGAGCATGGCGTCCGTCAGCTCAAAGAGCCACTTCGCCAGGCGCTCGGAGGTCGGAATGAACGGGAACACCGCCACCTTGATCCCCCCGAGCCAACGATTGTGGGCGGTGCCGAGTTCACCGTCCAAGCCTGCCTGTCGCTCGCCGAGGTCGCCCGTGAACTCCCGACGGGACTCGACCAGCACCTCGCCAAGCTTCTCGAGTAGCTCGTGGGTTTCGTCCCATGTCTCGGAGCCGATCGCCAAGCCGTGGTCCAACAGATCGTGGCAGGGCTGGAGCACCCGTTCGTGCAGGATGTCGAAATCCACAACGAAACCCTGCTTGTCGAGTTCCTCGGCTTGAAGGGTGATCTCGAACTGCCAAGTATGCCCGTGGAGCGAGATGCACGGACCCGCGTGCCCTCGGATGTGGTGGGCAAAATGGCAAAAGATGCCGTTGGTTACGGTAAACATGGGCGGACACCTTCTTTACGCCATCCTGAAGACATGCGCAAAGCCGTCGAAACCTTCTCTGCCCACATTCACTTACCTTTGTCGAATCGAGCGTGTTACAAGAATGCGTGGCGCAACGCAAAGTCCTCGTCGCTGCCCATGGCTATTGCTTCGATGGGATGACAAGCGCAGCTTTGTTTACGAAGTTGAGGCAATCGCTCAGCGACGACCAGCTCAGCTTTGCTTACCGATCTTGCGGCTACAGTCCCAAGCTGAAGACGGTTCCCGATCGTTGGCTCAAAGGCGATGAAAATGCCATCGTCGACTTCAAGTACGCCCCCACGAAGCGTCTGCATTGGTACTTCGATCACCACGTAACGGCCTTCGACAGCGATCGGCAGCGAAAGAAAACGCACCTCGACGACGGGCACCTCTTCTACGACCCGCACTACACGTCATGCGCAAAGCTGATCGCCGATCGTGCGCTCGATCACTTTGGCGTCGATCTGTCTGGCCATGCAGAGCTCATCGAATGGGCCGATCGCATCGACTCTGCGAACTTCGATTCACCGGATGAAGCCATTGCCCGAAACCATCCGGTCATGCAGTTTGCCAGCGTCGTAGAAAGTCACGGCAACACCGAGTTTTACCAGAAGATGGTCCCACGGCTCATCCGCGAGCCGCTGTCCGCCATCGTGCGATCCGACGAAATTCAAGACCGCTGGGCCCCCATTGCGGTCGATCACCAGGGTGTCCTTCGTCGCATTCGTGAAGCCTGTGAATTGCGTGGAGAAGTCGTGTTCGCCGATTTGCACGAACATGAACTTCCCGGCAGTGGAAAATTCGTCTCCTACGCTGCCTTTCCCCACGCGCGATATTCGGTGACCGTCTTGCGCACGCCCAAGCACTTCAAGCTGTCCGTCGGCTACAACCCCTGGTCGCAGAAAGCACGAAAGCACGACATCGCTTCGATCTGTGCCCGCTACGGCGGGGGAGGCCATCCGGTCGTTGGTGCAGTCTCCGTCGGCCTCGATCGAGTGGACCGCGTACTGGAACTGGCCACCAAGATCACCGAAGAGCTCAACGGCGCTGAGCCAACCGAAAGCTGACAGTTGCTCGGCGCACCGGGCCGAGCAAGCTCGGATTTGAAGTGGCCGTCGCGCGGGGCAATAGCTGCTACATTGGGACCATGAGGTCATGGCTGCTTGCGGCAAGTACCCTGTCTGTCTGGGCGGCCGTGGTCGTGGGCTGTTCCGACCGCTCACGGAGCAACCACTTCACGCCGCTCAGCTCCGGCATCGTGACCAGTGCGGCGGTAGGCCCGTCGAGTAGCTCCGGCGCGGGCGCGCATGGAGGAAACGCTCCAGCGCAGACTGGCGTAGGCGGGGCGAGTAGCAGCGCGATCGGCGGGATGGGAGGCCTGGCCGCGAGCGGAAACGGGGGCATGGCCCCGACCTGCATCGGCCCGACACCCCCTCAAGACGCATGGATGGCCATGCCCGGTCCGGTGTACGGCGGGGGAGGCGCAGGCGGGGGGATCGAAGTCGGCACACCAACCATCGGTGCATTACCGCCTCCATGGCTTCTCCCAGACGTAGAGCCGACAAGCTGTGGATTCGGCGCGACCTACGGGATGGATGTTTTCACGAGCACGGTGACGGTCGCCGTCCTGCTCGCCGGATGGTGAGACTTCTGCATTGCCCAGGCTGGGCAACTCGAAAAAATGCGCCTGGAGCTCGCTGGCGAAGGGCACCTGGTTCACTTCTTGACGATCAACGCCACGAGCGCGCTGAGCTACCAGGCGGATTTGCTCAAGCAGCAGGCCTTCGCCCTCATGCAAGATCAAACGAACGTCAACGTTTGGACCCTGCTCGGCGGCAACAAAGACGACTTTTTCATCTACGACAAGACGGGCAAACTCAAGGTGTACCTCTCGGCCTCTGGCTCCGTAGATACCAACCTGAGCAGCGCCACGGGATACAACAATCTCAAGACCTACATCCTCAATGTCTTGGGCCCTTAGGCCGTCAAGAAAGCACTGGCCGGCCGGCCGGCCTGTGCTATCCTTCACCCATGCGAATCACCCATTCTCTCTCGATCTTGCTGATGGTTGTCTGCTTGGGGTGTGGGCAAAACGCCGATAATTCGACCGACGCCGCGAGCGCCGCGAGCGGAGGAAACAACTGCACGGGCGTGGACTGCGACCCGGGACCCACCTGTGACGATCCGGCGGAGCTATGCCTTCCCGAACCGGACGCGGGGATCCAGATCCGGACCGAGGGCGAGATCATCGAGCCCGGCGAAGACGTCGAGTACTGCGAGGTGATCGTGCTGCCGGGAGACGCATCCACGACCTATTACGTGAAGCGGTTCGACGTGCAGATGACCCAGCACAGCCACCACCTCATCGTGTCGGCCGCCAAAGTCGGAAGCGAAACCGAAGCGAACGCGCAGCCCGGCCTCAAAGAGAAGTGCATTGGCGCGCGTATCTTCGGCGACGAACTCGTCTCCGTCACCGGCAGTCAGCAAGCCTACAGCACCGAGACCTTTCCCGACGGCGTTGGCCGTCTGTACCATGGCGGGCAACGCCTGATTTTTGACTACCACTACCTGAACACGACGAGCGAGCCGGTCCAGGCGAGGGCGGCGGTCAACTTTCATACGGTGCCGGCAGAGGAGATCCAGCGGATCGCACGGAGCTTTGGCTTTTACAATCTGGGGATCCACATCGAACCCGGGCAAGAGGCAGACTTCACAAAGACCTGTTACTTTAACCACGACGTGATGGTTCACAAGGTGACGCGCCACACCCATCAGTGGGGTCAGAACTTCGATGTTCGCTATGCTGGTGGCCAAAACGACGGCAAGCTCTTCTTCACCTCCGAGCACTACGAAGACATCGACCACATCTTCGACGAACCGATCCTCGTACGTAAAGACGAAGGCTTCACCTTCCGTTGCGCATTCAAGAACACGAACGACTACGCGCTCGAGTTTGGCGTCAAGGCCACCGACGAGATGTGCATTTTGTTCGGCACATGGTTCGTGGTGAACGAAGGCGAGCAGGTGCCCAGCCAAGGTTGCTTCGGCACCTGAGCCTTCGCGCTAGTAGTGGGGAGGGGGTTCGTCGGGCGGGGTTTCAGCCGCGTCACGTAGTTGCACGAAACGAATCTCCTTGGAGAGGACGTCGACCTGCTTTTGCAGCCGCGCCACGACATCGTCCAAAGACCGCAAGAGATCATCCTGATGGGCCAGCTTGATCTCGAGTTCGATGATGCGATTTTCCATGTATCTCCGTCTCGGTCGTCCGTCACGATCTCGTATATTTACCGGTGTTTTCGGCACAACATGCCGGGGACCACGCTTGCACATGCCCTTGGCAGCTGATATGTCCGCCATTCGTGTGAATGCGTAAAGGTAAACGAATGATGCATAATCGATCTTCTCTTTTCAACGCCTTGTCTTGGTCGAGCGTGATCGCCATGGGGGCACTGATCGCCTGCTCGAGTGGCGACAACAACGCGGACACCACCTCAGGCAACGGAGGCGGAACGAGCACCATGGTGGGCGGCGCGGGCGGCACCGGAGCCCAAATGCCCAGCAGTGGTCCCGGAGGAGCAGACGGATCGCAACTCATCATCAACGAGATCATGTACGATCCCAAGGCCGTGTCCGACGAGGCCGGCGAGTGGATCGAGATCTACAACGCGGGCGTCAACTCCGTCGACTTGAAGGGCTACCGCATCCACGACCAAGGCTCCAACAGCCACACCATCGCGAGCAGTGTCACGGTCGAAGCAGAGGGCTACGTGGTGCTCGGCCGACAGGGCAGCAACAACGGCGGCTACGACGCCGACTATGTCTACGGCAACGACTTCTTCCTTGCGAACAGCAAAGACGCCGTCATCCTCCGCGGCCCGGACGACGCAGAAATCGACAGCGTCATCTATGGCTCGACCGCCCCCTGGCCACTGAAGAACGCCGGCGTGAGCATCGAACTTTCCGCGCCGACCCTGGACAATGCCACCCCGACGAGCTGGCAGTTGGCGATCGTCAGCTACGGCGACGGCGATCTCGGCACGCCCGGCGGGCCCAATGGAGGCGCCATACCAGGCGACTACACGATCGACGACACCGTCGATGGTTGGCACCAACCCGCGCTCAAGACGTCCTTGTTCTTCGGGCCACTCGATCCGCTCGAGAGCATCGTCCTGGACGAACTGAAGCTCGCTCAAGACAAGATCCGCCTCGCCTTCTTCAACATCCGACTGTACGACGTGCGTCAGCTGCTCAAGAGCAAAATCGCCATCGGCGTCGACGTTCACGTCATCCTCGACAAGAAGCAGCAGGCGCTCTCCTACAACACGATGGGCGAGCAGCTCGTCGCCGATGGCATCACCGTCACGCTCGTCGAACGGACCGAGGCGGTCGACGCGACCATGCACGACAAGTTCGCCATCATCGACGACGGCCGCGTGATCACCGGCTCGGCCAATTACTCCCATACGGCGCTCAACATCAGCGACGAAGATCTTGTCGTGATGGAGAGCAGCAGCTTGGCCGCTCGATACCAGCTGGAGTTTGACGAGTTGATCGCCGACGGCGACGACAAGAGCGCGCCCTACGGGGCCAGCGACAAGATCCACGCCTGGATGGGTCCGGAAGACAGCATCTACCAAAAGGTGATCAGTGCGCTGGACGGCGCGCAGAATACGGCCTTGGTGGCGATGTTCCAATTTAACACCAGCAGCATTCTCGACGCGATCATCGACGCCAAGAACCGCGGGGTCGCGGTGGTGGTGGTGCTCGACAAAGTGCAGGCTGACGATCCCGAATCCCTCGCAAACGAGACGCTAAGCTCTGCCGGCATCTCGGTCGTCTTGGCCCACAACATGGGGAGCAACTTCGCAGAAATGCACTCCAAGTTTGCTGTTATCGACCATCAACTCCTACTCATCGGGTCGTACAACTGGACCAACCTCGGTTCTTTTTTCAACGACGAGAACCTGTTGATCATCGACGACGGACATCTCGCGGCTCGTGCCGAAGGCAAATACGCCGACATGCTCAACGCCTACGGAGCGCCGTCAGCCAGCTCGCTCGGTCTGACTACCGGCCCGCAAACGGTCGATTTCGAGGTCAACAATGTCACCCTCGGCGCCCAAGAGAAGCTGATGATCAAGAGCATCGGTGGCGGCCCCTTCGATCCGGCGGTCGAGATGAGCGGCACCACCCTCGCGGCCAACGTCGAGGCGGGTACCCGCATCGAGTACCGCTACGAGATTCACGATAGCAAGGGACCGCTCGCGCTCGAGGGAACCACTCACGCCTTCACGGTCCCCTACGCTCCGGGGCCCTTCAGCGTGGTCGATACCTTCGAGAAGTAAATTCGATCAGAGTGCTGACCACGCTCGGGCGCGATGCCACAGCGTATCGACGACGCCTCCGACAGCCTGCGCCGCAGCACCAGAGAAACGGTCGCGCAAGGTGGCAGGCTTCTTGTACCGCAACTCATACAGCTCAGCCTGGTCGAGCCTCGACATCAGGTAGTCATCGCTGGTTCCGAGCTCGTCGACCAGGCCGAGCTCGGCGGCCCGACTCCCGTGCCAGTGCTCACCTGTCGCGATCGCGTCAATATCGACTCCCTTGCGTTGCTCGGCGACGAAGCTCTTGAACAAAGCGTGCGTTTCCTCGATCTGCTCCTGGAATTTCATGCGTCCTTCTTCGGTGTTCTCCGCCAAGAAGCTCATGGTTCGTTTGTACTTCCCCGCGGTGATGTTTTCGTAATCGACGCCGTGACGGTCGAGGAGTCGGTGAACGTTGGGAACCGGTGCGGCCACGCCGATCGATCCGATGATCGCAAACGGCGCCGCGACGATGTGGTCGGCCACGCACGCCATCATGTATCCGCCGCTCGCCGCGATGCGGTCAACACAAACGGTCAACTTGATGTCCTTGGTCGCAAAACGGGCCAACTGCGAGGCTGCAAAGCCATACGCATGCGCAGCCCCTCCACCACTCTCGAGGCGAACCACCACCTCGTCATTGGGCTCGACAACGGCGAGCAACGCGCTCACCTCGCGGCGTAGTCCTTCCACCTGCTGAGCCATGAGATCGCCTTTAAAATCGAGGATGAACAGCTTCGGCTTGACCTCCGAGGCCGCGGCGGCCTTTTCGGTCGCCTTGCGCTCAGCCTTCCGCTCCTTGAGGTAGCGCTTGCGCTCTTTGGCCGGCAACAGGGTCGCACGGAGTCCCTCGACGGTCCGCTGCCAACGCGAATTCAACGGCGTGACGCCCAGTCGTCCCCTCTCTTCCTCGAACTCGGATCGGCCTCGCCGACGAAAGAGGAGCGCCGAGACGAACAGAACCACCACGAGAATGACGAGACCCTTGGCCGCAAATCCAGCGACATCCAACACAACATCCATATGCGGCTCCTTGTCACACTTATGCTCCCGTGACAAAGCCAACCAAGAAACCATGTTGTACCCATCGCAGCGGAACCGACACCGGCTCCTGCACCGGCTCTCTCCCCGGTGGACGGGGCCGGTAGCGATGCTCCTCTTCGGCTTCGCAGTCGCATCATGCGGCGGCGCCATACCCACGCCCCAGTCCGCCCTGGCCCCTCCTCCTCCGCCACTGCAGCGCTTCGACGCCCCGGCAACCCGAGAGGCCGTCGCCATCGAGGGAAGCGACCTCGTGCGCGGCCGCTCGCGCGTGGTGGTCCGCGCCCCCATGGCCAAGGTTCGTCGCTACGTCCTCGATTTCGACCATTACGCCGAGTTCATGCCCCACTACCGCCAGAGCCGAGTCCTCATTCGACGGGACAACGGCGGCCTGCAGATCATGATGGAGGTGGCCGCGATCGGCGGCCTAATCAAGATGTGGACGAAGTTCGAGATGCCCCCACCACGCATGATCGACAAGGCGGAAGTACACGAGAGCGAGTTCTTGGAAGGGAACGTCGATGACTTCAAGGCCATATGGCGTTTGCGCAAGATGGACGAGGACCACACCGAGCTTACCCTCGAGGTCTTTCTCGAACCCAGCCTTCCCCTCCCCGATAGTCTAATCAACAGCGAGAACGTCGGTGGGGCGGTCGATGGGGTGATCGCCATGCGCAACCGCATCGAAGGTCGCGTCGATCCTTCGAACGACGAGTGACGAATGATCACCCTGAGCCAACTTTCCAAACGCTTTGGGCAGCAAGCGCTCTTCGATGGCGTCTCGCTACGTCTTCACGCGGGGTCCCGCTACGGATTGGTGGGGCCGAACGGCTCGGGCAAATCGACCTTGCTCGCCATGTTGATGGGAGAAGAACCCTCGAGCGATGGCGAGATCATCATCCCAAACAGAACGCGCATCGGCGTCCTTCAACAAGATCGTTACCGAAGCGAGAGCCAACGGATCATCGACGTCGCCATGATGGGAGACACGGTGGTCTCCGAAGCGATCGAAAAGAAACGAGAGCTGCTCGCCCGTGCGGAGCAAGAGGCCGAAGACACGGTAGACGCACTGGCTGACGTCGAAGACCTCATCTCCAACGAAGACGGCTACACCTTGCCTTCGCGCGCCGGCGCCATCCTCGAAGGTCTGGGGATCCCCGCCGACCTCCACGAACAAGCCCTCAGCAGCCTATCGGGTGGCTTCAAGCTACGGGTGTTGCTCGCGCAGACACTCGTCGGCAGGCCCGAAGTGCTGCTCCTCGACGAGCCCACCAACCACCTCGACATCCTCACCATCGCGTGGCTCGAAGATTTTCTCCGACGCTATGCAGGACTGCTCGTGGTCGTGTCCCACGATCGACACTTCATCGACAACGTCGCCACGCACGTGCTCGACGTCGACTACCAGACGATCACCTTGTATCCAGGCAACTACACTGCCTTCGAGAAGGAGAAGCTGCTCACGCGTGAACGCAAGGAAGCCGCAATCGATCGTCAGCAGAAGATCATCGCAGAGAAGAGAGCCTTCATCGAGCGTTTCGCCGCGAAGAATACGAAGGCCAAACAAGCTCAAAGTCGCGTCAAGCAAATCGAGAAGATCAAGATCGAGGAGTTGGCGCAAACGAGCCGGCGCTCGCCCCTCCTTCGTTTCGAACAGGTTCGGCGCAGTGGCCGAGATGTGCTGTCACTCGAGTCGCTGGACAAGTCCTATGACGACCATCGCGTCTTGACGGGTGTCGATCTGATGTTGCGGCGGGGTGAACGACTCGCGGTCATTGGGGGCAATGGTGTCGGCAAGTCAACCCTGCTCAAGATCATGGTGGGCGATCTCGATGCCGATGCAGGTGAGCAAGAATGGGGACACGAGACCCACCTGGGCTATTTTCCTCAGGACCACCACGAATGCCTCGGAACCAGCGCTCAGGACGCAAAGAAGAGCGTGCTCGACTATCTCTGGGACTTCTGCCCCCAAGAGACGACGAGCTTCGTTCGAGGCCAGCTCGGCCGAGTTCTGTTTAGCGGTGATGACGTCGAGAAGCGGTTGCGATCACTTTCAGGTGGCGAAGCCGCTCGGCTGATCTTCGCGCGGCTCACGATCCAGAAGCCCAATGTCCTGATCCTCGACGAGCCGACCAACCATCTGGACATCGAAGCCATCACCGCGCTTATCGCTGCGCTCAAGGCGTACCCCGGGACGCTGATCTTCGTTTCGCACGACCGCTGGTTCGTCAACGAGCTCGCCACCCGCGTGCTCGAGCTTCGCGCGGACGGCTACGACGACTACCCGGGAACCTACGCCGAGTACCTGCAGCGCGATGGCCATGACCATCTGGACGCTGCGACGGCGCTCAAAGCCTCGCGAGAAGAACGTCATCTTCGCCGCGAGCACGGAAAGAGCAAATCCCAAGATGACTGGGAGGCTCAAAAGCAGCGTCGCAAGCGTCACCGCCAATTGCTGGCCCGTCGTGACAAACTCACCGAATCCATCGACCGGGCAGAGAGTCGCGCCGCCGAAATTCAAACGCTCTATTGTGAAGCCAACTTCTTCGAGAAAACATCCTCTGAGGTGGTTGCCTCGCTTCAAGAGGAAGAGAGCCAGCTCGGTCCACAGATCGAGAGATGGATGGAGGAATGGGAGACGGTCGAAGTCGAGCTCGCCGGCTTCGCGGATGTGCTCGAGGACGATTAACCGGAGCTGGCCTCGTCGTACGTCGCCGTGGCTTCAAACCGCAACGCAAGAGGACACTCGGTCTCCTTGACCGTACCACCGCACCGATGAGACCCTTCAAAGCTCGTTTGAGCATGACGCAATGCCTTGAGAAACGGGCGCGTCACATCGTGGCCACCACCCGTGCAGCGGGGATCCGAGCAGGGCAATTCGAACAAGGCTGGCGCCCGCTCGACGACCACCCTACGGATGTAGCTCACGTCGAGATCCCCGACGGCTCTGCCAGACTCGGAAATCGTGATGTTCAATGACTCGATTCGAGGGACTCGGGATTTTAGACGAGGTGCATCGTCTTCCCGTTTGCGACGTTCGATCGCGCGCAAATACGCTTGTTTGTTAGGACGCATGGCAATCTCCTGATCTTCGATGAGCCACCATGATGCGAAATCATGACGACCGGACACGGCTTAACCGCACGATACCGCCGGTTCGCTTGTCTATGCGCCGGCGCACCGTGCGCCCTTCAGCACGATGCGCACATGCGCATGGCTGCCTCTACTCAGAGACAGCGCTTAGTATAAATATAGCCACCTTTGAGCGAAATGCACGCCGAAGCAGAACTATGACGCATCCCGACCTCGGCGACGCCACCAAGCGCCCAACAACAAGAGGAGAAAAGGATAGACGATCGGGGGTCGCGCAGACGGTTCGAGAGAACACGCACAACCACCACTCGTGTCGAATCGTTGGCCGCCGTCGTCGGCAAGGCGCCACGTCGCGGCGCCCGTCGCAACATGTTGGCATCCCACGTCGCTCTGGAAGCTGACTTCCATCGAAGGGGCGTCTGCTGCATTATCGTCCCCCGCGATCAACTGAAACCGAATCGTGAAGCTACTTCCCGCAGGGATCTCCTCGATGCGGCAATCCAAGGTCGAGCCGGCCTCGCACTTCAACCCCGCCGTCGTGATGACGTCGAGCTTGGCCCCGTCAACCTCGCCCTTCACTTCGATTCCGCGTGCCAGCGACTCTCCGACGTTGCTCACGTTGATCTCGCTCACGAATCGTTGGCCGGGATCGACGCGCTGGGGCAAATTCACGCTCGCCTTGAGTGCCTCGATCTGTGGAGTCGATAGATCGACGAGTTCCCAACGCTGCCCGGCCACGTTGTTGTGGTGAAACAAAAGCAACTGCGGCAGTTCGGTTGGCGTCTCGCCGTCCACCGCTGTTTGATCGACCGCAACCCGTACCGCGTCGTGCCCACCGTAGACGGGCTTGCCCATCTCGGGCGCGAGTTTCGCGGTATCGAGGCGGGACGTCGTCATGTCCAAGGTCTGCCACTCCGTGTACTCCGTCCCCTCGCCAGCCACGGAAGCAAACACCAAGAAGCGAAGGCTCTCGGTCCGCTCGTCCAGACCCAGCTCGTGAGCGAGAACAGAGAGAACGGCGACGTTGTTGTTGAACGGGGCGGTGTCGTGTTTGTTCGCGGGTACGATATTGAGATAACGTCGAGTATCCAAGCGCTCGCCCGTCTCGAGGCGGTAGGTCGACGACGCCAACACGTCCGCGTATTTGGCCTTCTTGTTCAAGGCCTCGGCCACGATCATGTGGTCGGCATCGTCGTCGTCGTCGACGTCCAAGAGCACGCCGATGGTACTGAGCTGACCCCGCGCCGGGGTCGTCCACTCGCCCGCGACGCTGATCCCAAAGTACAGGGTCAAGTCGTCGAAGGAGTCGGCTGTCGAGCGATTCGATCCTACCCCGTATGCGCGCACATCTCTCATCGCGAGGGCGGGGTTCTCCGCGACGTCGGGGTTCTCTTCGTGCACTTCGACGAGCTGGAGGGCCGTCACGACAGGGCCCGGGTGCGCACTGCTCCCGACGATCGGTACGGTGAGGTAGGGTTCGCCGGCACAAGCGATCACCTGCCCCGCACGACGCTGCGCCGCGGCGCGAACCACGCCATGCACGGGCAGCGCCAGCGATCCGAGACCGTCCGAGCCCTCAAACCGAAGATAGCCCGCCGCTTCGCTCAGGTAGTGCCGAGGCAGATCATATTGGTAGATCGGCGTGTGGGGATCAGGATCGGGCTTGCCTAGTTCGGCAGGATCCACGATCAGCTTCACCGTCACCGTCGCCGTCGCACCCGCCGCGACGGCCAGTGTCGCAGGCTGGACCTCGAAACGAACGCCCGGCAAGGCGAACTGCTGACTCACACTCATGGCGAAGGCGCGATCGACCTCGCCTCGGTTGTCCACGATCACCGTCGCCTCCCGCGTGGTGGGCTCGTCGATCACCAGCGATCCGAAAGACACCGCCACGCGGCCATCCGTTGCCTCGGCATAGGCCATCACCGGCTCGGCGACGGCTTCGGCCACATCCAGACGACCTGCACCTTGGCGCGAAACGGGAAACGGAACCTCCTCTTCGTCGCTCAAACGAAAGGCGGTATTCATCATCCGCGCCTTGAGCTGCTCCGGCGTCAGCGTGGGCTCAGCCTGCCGCAGAAGCGCGACCGCGCCGGCCACTACCGGAGTCGCCATGGAGGTCCCTTGTTTGTTGCTCGCCTCGTGCCCCTTGGCGACCGCCGCCGACAGGATCCCACTGCCCGGCCCGGTGATCTCGGGCTTGAGCATATTCCCAACTGCGCTTGGACCACGCGAGCTATAGGAGGCGAACAGCTCGGCGGAGGGGCCGGCGTACCGCTTGCCGGCATCGAGCGTTATCTCCACGCCCTGCGGCAGAGTCTTTGCGAGCCCCTCGCCATCCACGCGTCGAATCATCACGCCCGGGATCGGCACGTCACCGGGCGACCCGCCTCCCATCTCGAAGGGAAAGGCGTTGAACTCGTCGTCGATAAGCACCGCGGCCTTCGCACCAGCCGCGACGGCTCGTTCGAACTTGGATAGGAAAGAACAGCTCCCCCGATCGATCAAGGCAATGTTGCCTTTTAGGGCGGCCGCGTTTTCAATCGTGGAGCACGCCTCCGCTGGTTGTGCACCAACCAAGGTCCCGCTCACGGGCTCGTCGCTGGACAATGGCGTAGTGAAGTGGCCCTCAACGGCGGCGATCTCGCCGATCGCGCCCTCCGGCGCATCGACCGAAAGAGCGAGGAAGGCGCGATCGACGCTCGCTGCCACGCTCAGTGACTCGGGGTAATTTCCAGGCGAACCCGTCACATAAAACGTCGCCCCGTCGTTGCCCGCCGCCGCGACGAACAGAGAGCCCGCTGCGGTGAGATTGCGAACGAGTTCGGCGTTCGTCTGCGACTGCAGGCCGTACGACGAGCCCAGCGAAGCATTGACGACATCCAAACGGTCGCTCAGATCGTCATCTTCGTTGGGATCCGCCGCGCGCTCCAGAGCCGCCGCCAGAAATTGGGTCGCGCCCCCACATCCGAATACGCGAAGCGCATACAGGTCGGCGCGGGGCGCCACGCCCGGACCCACCTCGAAGGACGCGGGATCGAGACTCAGTTGGTACGGTCCGCTGAAAGGCTTTCCGTCTTTGGTCACGCCCCCACCCGCGGCGATCCCCGCCACGTGTGTTCCGTGCCCCCCCAACGCACAATCGAGAGGATCCGGATCGGGTTGTGGCTCGGAGGTTTCGTCTTTTTCCGGATTGTAGTCGTCGCCCACGAAGTCGTAGCCGCCGACAACGCGTGCAGTAGGAAAACTACCGGGCTCGATAATGGCCGAATCGTTGTTCTCGTGATCTTTGGGATCCCCACTTCCGCCAAAATCGGCGTGAAAGTAATCGATACCCGAGTCGACGATGCCGATCCGTATCCCCTGGCCTTGAAGGCCGAACGGTGGTGACCAAAGTTCAGGGGCGCGGGTGACGGGCACGGCGCTCAGCAACTGTCGTTGAAACGTCGGTACGATCTCGACGCGCGCCACGCCCTCGACAGCACGAAGGCGCTCGACGGCTCGCCTCGGCGCTCGCACTTGAAAGGCATTCGCGAGCCGGGTGAAAACCGCCGTCACGGTCGCTCCCGTCGCCTCGATGAGCGGTCTGCGCTCCGCCTGCCGCTCTCGCAAGTAGGCGATGTGCTGCTTCACGCGCGCGCCGATCGACGAATTCGTCCAATCGATGCTCTCGTGGGGAGCGGGCCTGACGACCGCCACCGCCGCCGGCTCGGCGAAAACGACGTAGTACGCCTCATGCTGTCGCTCGACATCGTCCACCTCGAGCGACGCAGCCGCGATCTGCGTCGCCCCGGGCTCGCTCGGGACAACACAACCACCCATCAAAACGAGGCTCGCGGCGACGAGCCCGGAAAAGACGAAGAATGGTCGCTTCATGGGGTAGGCAGCCTAACGCGCTTCATCCTGAAAGTCCGGTTCGAAATGCGTAGTGAACCTTGCTTCCAAGGCCTCGGCGCACCAAGCTGAGGCGCGATGGGGTCGACTCGCACACCGCCGATAATTTATTCCATCCGCGCTGCAAGTCTGCTGATGTGGGGAGGCCTCCTCGGCGCGTGCAACGAAGCTCCAAGCAGTGGGGAAACCGCGCCCGCCAACGATCCGCAGCCCTCGGCGACGACCACCACCACCGCCGTCACGAAGCCCCCTCCCCCCACCGCCTCGGCGACTAGCTCATCGAAAGCCACCCCGGCGCCACCAGGCTGGGGCGACCGGACACAATGGACCGGAACGCTCGCGGAGCAAAACGCGCTTCTCTTTGAGCAGATTGCGCATTTTCACAAACCGACTGGCGAGCAGCTCGAACAGATCGAACAGATCTTCGCGGCGAGTCCTCGACTCGGGCAAGGCAATCCCAAAGCCGCGCGCCATCCCATGTCTCCAGACGCTTGCCGCGAGAAGCTCGCCCAAACCAAGACCCGCTACGAGGATCGGAGCGCCGAGGCGACTTGCGGCGGACCGTACATGGCTCCGCTTTACGATCCCACCAAAGAGACAGCGAAAGACGCCCGAGTGTGTATCGACCGATTCGAGTTCCCGAACATTCCCTGCGTGTACCCGGTCACCTGGGTCAGCGCGAGGGAGGCCGTTCAGATCTGCCAAGCCTTCGGAAAGCGTCTCTGTGATGCACACGAATGGGAAGGAGCCTGCGCCGGCCAGCTCACGCCGCCCGATTACGACTTCTCCCTGGCGAAGCGCATGAAACAGGCCGACGCCCTGCGGACCATGCGCAAGCGACAGAACCACCTTATCGAGAAGAGCAAGCGGTGGGCCTACGGACCCGAATACCAAAAAGGCATCTGCGCCACCGGCAGTCGAAAGAGCAAACGCTGCGGAGTTGGCTGGAGAAAGTGCGGCACGAACACCTACCCGGCCGGCGCCTTTCCCAAGTGCGTCAGTCCACTGGGCGTCTACGACATACACGGCAACGCCGCCGAACACATGAACCTCCCCGTGTTAGCCGAACAAATGGCAAGCTCGCCTTCACAGAAGTACGGCCACACCGAAATGAAGGGCAGCTGGTTCGTCTTCGATCAGATCCGGGCGCACAAGGATCACTGCCGCTGGCGCGCGCCCTACTGGCACGGCAACCGCGTGATGAGCAAGGGCAGCCATCAGAACTATCACCTGGGCTTTCGCTGCTGCAAATCGATCGGCGGAGCGAACGCCGAGCCCTCTCGCGATCCCAAATAGACGAAGGCGCCGCCGGCTCGGTGCTTTGCAGCACGTGACCTGACGGCGCCTCGTACCTCGGCATCAGGCCGAGGTCGTCGTGTCGAGATCCTAGGGAGTCTCGACGTGGATACCGCAAGCGTAGTTCGTCGTGAGCACGTTCGGGTCCCGATCGGCTCCTTCGATCTTGAGGTAATAATTGCCCGTCTGGTTGACGACGATCTTCGGCTTGCTCGCCGAGGTCGACTGCGCCCAGTACAGGTTCTTCGTCTTGGTTTCCGACTCGGTCTGAAGGGGGTTGTTCAGGTCACCCTCTCGATAGATGGAGAACGTGGGAGAGATGAGCCCGGTCCCACCACGCACGGACGTGCAGGTAAGAATGATGTTCTGACCCTGCTGCGCTTGGAAGCTCCACCAATCCGTGTCCGCCCCCCACGCCGTGGCGTCAGAGCTGATGTCTTCACTGTTGAGTGTTCCACCGATGTAGTGGCTATATAGCATCGGGTTGCCCGAGTTGACTTGGCCAACCGCGACGCTCGCGCTCATCGAGTCGTCGTTCGGCTCCACCTCTTGCGGATTCTCGTAGTCGGTCGACCGCGTCTGAATATGATAGAAGGGGTTGCCTCCGATATCGTCGACTGCCTCGCCGTTCACCTCGACAATGAGATTCGTGGCCGTCGGAGAGATGGCCGCCCAAATGCGCCGACGCTGAGAGTTGTCGATGTCTTCGGCCACGTTGACCTCAGAGAGAATGTTTCCGTCCTGATCGCGCACGCGGACGAGGTCCGGATCCATGCTCGAGCCCTCGCCTTTGGCCGCGAAGTACACGTAGAAGGTATTCGTCCCGTCCCGGCGAGCCATCGAGAACATATCGACATCGTCCTTGGCGGAGAAGGTGCCGGACGCATAACCGTAATCGGTGATCCCCGAAGTGCCCTCGGACACGGTCATCGCTTGAGCATCCATCACCGTGCCGTTGGGCTCAGCATCGAGGTTGTGCTGCGGATACTGAGGGAAATCGATTGGCACCGCGTACACGCGATACATGAAGCTCGGCCCCCCTTCGGGAGTCTGTCCGTCAAACGCCGTGCTCGCGTCTTCGATCTTGAGACAGTAGGTGCCGGCCTTGACGAAGCGGTAGTTGAGCTCACTGTCATCGCTGCTCGAGTAAGGCGCGTAGTTGTTTTGCGCCAGCTGCTCCTCGCCCGTCTCGTTGTACAGGGTCATGACGGTATCGATCATGTCGTTCTTGCCGTCAGGATTCGCGTCGGTACCGATGCTCCACCAGTCGCCGTCGTTGGCCACCGTGAACTTGAAAAAGTCGGTGTCGCCCGCGGGATCGATCGCGCCGCCGTCGTACTGAAAAAACGGAAGCATCAAGGAGTTGGTCGCCTGCTCGAGTTCGACCGCGTCACCGCAATTCGTGCTCTCGTCGGGCGTCATCATCCCGGTGGTCGTTGGGCCGGACATCGTACTGGTCGACGACACGGTCGACGACACGGTGGTCACCGAGCCGCTACCGCCGGCACCACCGGCACCACCGGATCCGGTCTCCTCGGCATCGCCACCACAGCCCGATCCAAGAAGAAACACTCCACCAAACAGCGCAAAACAAGACGACAATCGCACGATATTCATCACACTTCTCCCCGGAGGTGGGCCCGGTTCGTAACCATGGGACCCTTATGAATGACAAGCAAACGCGCTCTTACTCAACGCGTAATCATGGACTCTCTAGCGCTTTCTTGGTCTTTGTTCCAGAACTTCGGGCTCTGAGCCCACTCCGCTGCCGCATGAGATGACCGGTCCCCTGCCCTCCGAGGCGCAGGATCGGGGCTGCGGGGCCGTCACACCTCGATGTCGATCTCCCGCCGCCACGCGGGATCGTCATCCTCGCCCAGCTTTCCCTGTTCGGCCCGACGAAGCAGGCGCCACACTTGAGGCCCCATCAAATCGAGGTCCGTGGATGTGAAGTTCTCACCCCCAAACTCCTGAATTGCCTTCGTTTGTGCCCGCAAAATCGCCACGTCCTGACCAAAGATCTTCATGGCGACGGGATAGAGCACCAGCTTGATCAACCAAGCGGGCAGGCGGGACACACGAAAGCTCACGACCGCGTACATGCGCGTATGAAAGTCGTCGACCGGCGTACATATCGAGGTGACCATGAAATGCGTATCTTCGCCCAAGGCGTATTCGACCTGAGCCACCGATGGCAAGATGAAGCGGTCGAAGTGCCTCACCGTCCCACCTCTGGGAGCCAAGATCCGCGCGGCCATGCCCTCGGGCCGCGGCTCGCCGACGTACTCGGTCTGCACCCGATCGGCTTGTCGCGTCACGATCGCCTTGATCCGGTTGCGCTCGCCGCTGCCGCGAAACAGCCCCCCGTGAAGAAACGCCGTGTGCGGCACATCGAGCGCGTTTTCCACAGTCGCGTGCAGTGTCGCCTCCGTCTCGACCGTGCGGCGCACGGTGCTGTAGCCGCACTCCGTCAACAAAGGGAGACGAAAGGGCTCGCTCGGAGGCTCGACGTCCGGCTGCATGAAGACCCAAACGTAGCCCTCACTCTCGCGGGTAGCGTAGTGGGGCACGATGCTCCGCTTGAAGCCAGGCGAGGTGCACAGGCTCGGCACCTTCCGGCAGTGTCCGCCACCGTCGAAACGCCAACCATGATAGGCGCACTCGAGTTGGCCGTCAGAGACCCGTCCGAGAGACAAGGGGACATTACGGTGTGCGCAGCGGTCGAGGAGCGCCGCGGCTTTGCCGTCCTCGGCCCGAAACAAGACCAGCGGCGTGCCGAGCACGGTCCGCGCAAGAGGGGTGGAGCCCAATTCGCGCACGAGGCAAGCGATGTACCAAGCCTCCGTCACCCGGATGGCGGACACGTGTCCACCACCCTCGACGATTCTCCGGCTTGCTGCCAACGGCGCGTCCACGATTCGATTGTGGCGCTGCGACGGCCGAATGTCACGCAACAGCCACGCAAAGCCACTCGCCCGTGGGCCTGAGCGTAGGTGGTGCTCAAACCCAGGCTGCGTTATTCTCATGGCATGCGTCGTCACTTGTGGCTTCTTTCAGCTGCCGCTGTGCTCCTCGCCGCTCGTCCAGGAACGACTGGCTCAGGGTGCGATTGTGATGGTGAACGACAAACCGGCTTCACGACGATCACCGCCGCATCGAGCGGTGTCGGGGGCGCCGGCGGAAGCATCGATGACGACAACAGCTGCAACAACCAAGCTGAGAACGGAATCTTCGATCCCGTCGAAGAATGCGCATTCACGGGCCCGCCAAGCGGCGATCCCTATCCCGACTGGGACGATGTGGTGATGACCCCGGTCGTCGTGAACCTCAACGACGACAACGGCGACAACGTGGTGGACTTGACCGACATCCCTGACGTGGCGTTCATCAGCTATCGACTGCAAGAAGACGGCTGCTGCGGCCAAAACGGGGTGCTGCGGGTGGCGTCAGGTCGTTGCCAAGACGACGGGAAAATGAAGCTCCATTACTCGATCGGCGCCACAGAAATTGAAAAGGATACGGGCCAAGCAGACGTCTGGCTCGACAACTCTGGCGGCCTGGCGGTAGGCGACATCGACGCTGACGGCTCCGTCGACCTCGTCGCGACCGTCAACGGCGGCGGCACCGTCGCCTTCGAGAAAGACGGCAAGGTAAAATGGCTGCAGCTCGAGCACCCGAAAAGCGGCGAGGACCATTACGCCGGCACCGCGCCGTCGTTGGCCGATCTCGACGCCGACGGAAAGCCAGAGGTCATTCAGGGCCGCGTCGCCCTCAACGGCGCAGACGGCACGCTCAAGTGGAAGGGCGAAGGGTCCGTCGGTACGAACGGATTCATGGGGCCTGTTTCCGTCGTGAGCGATCCTGATCTGGACGGCCAACTCAACGTGCTCGCCGGCAACACGATGTATGGCGCCGACGGCACCGTCATGTGGACGTACGACTTCGCCGACCCATCAACCCAGGAGCTGTGCCAGGGTGGCGACAAGTGGCCATGCACGGGCTTCACGGCCGTTGGCAATTTCGACAAAGATCCTCAAGGCGAAATCGTGATCGTCCGGATGGGTGCTGTTTACATCCTCGAACATGACGGCAAGCTCTTGGAGCATAACGGGCTCAAAGCCAAGATCGCCATCCCGGTCGACGGCTGCGCGAAGAACGAAGGGGGCCCGCCAACCGTCGCCGACTTCGATGGAGATGGCGAGGCCGAAGTCGGCGTAGCCGGTGCAGACTTTTACATCGTCGCCGACCTCGAATGCCTCGCCGATCCCGTCCCCTCAGAATGCGATTCACGGGGCATTCGCTGGAAGGTCCCCAACAAGGACTGCAGCTCGCGGGTCACCGGGTCGAGCGTGTTCGATTTCGACGGCGATGGCGAAGCCGAAGTCGTCTACAACGACGAGAAGAACTTTCGGGTCTTGAGCGGTTCGACCGGGGAGGAACTTCTCTCCATCGCCAACCGGTCCCATACCCGACTCGAGATGCCCATCGTGGCGGACGTCGATGGCGACGGAAACGCCGAAATCGTATTCATCGAGAACGGAAGCGACGCGAGTGGAATTCAAATCTGGGGTAGCAAGACGAACTCTTGGGTCGCGACCCGCCGCATCTGGAATCAGCACAGCTACCACGTCACGAACGTCGGCGAGCTTGGCGAAATACCCACCACGGAGCCCGTCAATTGGCTTGAGCCAACGAGCGCAACGCCCCTCGGCTTGATGAACAATTTTCGCCAAAACCTACCGGACTACGACATCTTTCAAGCGCCCGATCTGACGGTCTCCCTCAGCGCGAGCGGTACCTGCCCGATCCTCGAGTTGACAGCGGAGGTGTGCAACATTGGCGCCTTGGTCGTCGGTTACGGCGTACCCGTTCACTTTTACGACAACGAGACCGAAAAGGAGATCAGCTGCAAGGGCGGGCCCGCCCTCACCCAATTCCCTATCAATCCGGGCAACTGCGAAGATGTGATTTGTAGCTGGGATGGCGCGCCCGAACAGCCGCTCACGGTCGACATACGCGCGTGCGTCGACAACGCCAACTATGCATGCACAGGAGACGGTGAGCACGTCGAGTGTCATGAAGAAAACAACCGCGACGACTACCAGGGCGACGGTTGCGCAGAGGCCCCCAAGTAGATAGAGCGGACGGTGCACCCATGCCCCGCGCACAGGCCAACGGAATCGACCTCGAATACGAATGCATCGGCGATGGCGTGCCGCTGCTACTCATCATGGGGATCGGTGCACAGCTCATCCATTGGCCGGGGGGTCTGTGCGAGCGGCTCGTCGCCCAGGGCTTCAAGGTGATTCGGTTTGACAATCGGGACACGGGTCTGTCGACGAAAATCGAGGGTGCCCCGACACACAAGACCTGGACCATGGTCACCCGCGGGCTGCTCGGCCTCCAGGTCGAGGCTCCGTACACATTGGACGATATGGCCGATGACGCCGTCGGTTTGCTCGATGCACTCAAAATCGAGCGTGCCCATGTGGTCGGCGCCTCGATGGGAGGCATGATCGCGCAAACGATGGCGCTGCGACACCCGGAGCGTCTGTTCACTCTCACCTCGATCATGTCACACCCCGGGGACATCAAATACGCGGTGGGCACGCCGAAATCCCTGCTTCGGCTCTTGGCCCCAGCTCCGACCAATCGGAACGAAGCGATGGACAATGCGATCGCGTTTTACGCTGCCACGGGGAGCACGGGCTTCGAGCAAGACGAGGTCATGATCCGTACGCGGGCAGGCCATGCTTTTGACCGCTGCTTCTATCCGCAGGGCTTCAAGCGACAGATGGCCGCGATTCTGGCGAGCGGAAGTCGTTCGCAGGCCCTCAAGTACCTACGCGTGCCCACACTGGTGATCCACGGCTCCGCTGACTGTTTGATCCGGCCCGCCGGTGGGCGTGCCACCGCCCAGGCCATCCCCGGCGCAAAGCTCGAAATCGTCGAAGGGATGGGACATGATCTGCCTGAGGGCGCGTGGCCCCTGGTGGTCGCAGCCATCAGCCAGCACGCTCAACCTCAGCGCTGATCCACTCAGAGCAAAGCGTCGATCGCGCGCGCCAAATCCACATCACGCTGACTGATCCCGCCCGCATCGTGCGTCTGGAGATCGATGCGCACCGTGCTGTAGACGTTGAACCACTCCGGATGATGATTGGCTCGCTCCGCCAAGAGGGCCACCTTCGACATGAACCCAAAAGCCTCGATGAAACTTCCGAACTTCAACTCGCGGCGCAGTTTGCCATCGTGAAGACTCCAGTCTTCCAAGATCACGAGCGCTTCTTGAATATCCGCGTCACTCAATTTGGCAACCGACATATAGCCTTCCATAAACATACCGGGCCGCGATGTCATCAGTGCATAGTTGTCGACGCCCGCAACTCGGGCATAATGCGTCAGCTATGGTCGACGCGCGACATCTCGCTTGGGGCTTTCTCTGCCTGATGCTGGCGGCCGCCTGTTCCGCGAACCCTGGATCAGACCTCACCATTAGCGACGATGACAGCAGTCAAGGAGACAGCGCCGGTGGCGCAGGGGCGGCAGACAACAGCTCGGCGGCCGGCGGCGGAGACGGGGGCACGGCCAGCAGCGCGAAAATGGCCAGCTCGTCCGTTTCGAGTTCAGCGCTCACGAGCTCTGTGAGCAGTAGCTCCTCCGGCGGCGGCGGCAGCGCCAACAGCTGCGCACACAGCCCCTGCACACCTGGCGACACGCTCAAGCCAACCTGCCACGTGTGCGTATCCAACATCTGTTCGAGCCAGCCGTCCTGCTGCATGTCGAGCTGGGACTCAGGGATCTGTGTCGCTTTGGCGAGCAACTTCTGCAAGGACTGCGCGAGCTGCGCCGGCTCCGACAACACCTGCTGACGCGGTCAGCCGGAACATCGTACGAGCCGACACACGTCGCCGCGCTTGATCTACGACACAACTGCTGGGCGGTCCGGTGCTGCGACGCCGGCGATACTGGGCGTCAGCTGCTCGGCTTCAGGATTCAGCCACCGGTCGATACGATTCGCTCGGCGATCAACTGAAAGTCCATCACGAACTTACCGCTCTCGATCAACTCGCGCAGCTCGTTCACCTTTTGGACGTTGATCGATGTCTCGCCAGCAAGCTCACGCGCTCGCGTGGAAACCGTCGCCTTGACGCCGTCCGCCGCGCCAGTACTGCCCGAGCCCGCGTGCTGGGCCTTGGCGCTCGATTTGCCGGCGTCTTTCGTTCGCTCGGCTCTCGCTGCACGATCGGGTGCATTGACTTTACTAGGGATGCGCATGGGATGAAGGAAGTGCCGCGACAGGCAGTTTGGGATAAGCCGCTTTCTTCCTCAACCAACAGAACGGACAAACCGTGAGATACTTGAGAAAAATTGCCAAAGCTCTCAGCCTCTATTTGAGGAGCTATTTGAAGTACGGCAATAATTCTAGTAATTTACAGTGTATCTGTCCACAACTTGTCCTCAATCTAACAGCGTTACAGACGAGTGCGAATGCCTGCTAACGATGGGCTGACAAGATGGATTCGAGTCGATCGCAGGCGAGCTCGAGCTGAGCGGACACCGGTCCAAAGGAGAACCGGGCATACTGCCGAAAGCGAGAATGATCGGCGTTTCGTCGCTTGCCGGGATTCACGTCGAAGAACATACCCGGCACGGTGATCACCTTCTCCTTCAGCGCCGCATGGAAGAGCCCCATGCCGTCATTCAGCGGCGGCGGAAGGTCGGCGAGACGACCCCAGACGTAAAAGCTCCCCTCCGGATCGCGGTCCGTCGTTATCCCCATCTTGGCGAGCCGCTCGACCAGGCGATCGCGCTTGGCGCGAAACACACGCTGAATGGCAGCCGTCTCGGCCATCACGTGCTCGTGCTCGAGCAAGGGCACGGCCGCCCGCTGCATCATGCGGCTGCCGCCACCGTCGAGGAAGGAGCCGGCACTGCATAGGGATTCGATCGCGTGCTTTGGCCCGACTGTCCAAGCGACGCGCCACCCCGGGTAACGCCAGTTCTTCGTCAAGCCGTCGAAGATCAACACCGGATCCCGATCCACATCGGAGACGTAACGGGCTGCACTCACGATGGGGGCCTGCCCGCCTTGGTCGCCAACATCGGTCCAGACGTAGTGGGAATAAAACTCGTCGACGAGCAACATGCAGTCGAGCTGGCGCGCGAGGCCCACCCAGGCCTCGAGCTGCTCGTCTTGCACGAGTTTACCGCTTGGATTGCACGGGTTGCTCATCAAGAGAGCGGCCAAGCCGCGACCGCGGATTTCACGCCGGAGGTCGTCGACCGAAAACGAGTAGCCCTTATCTCGATCGAGCAAGATTGGAATGGCGGTGAACGCACGGAAAATGTCGAGCAGCTCCTCGTAAGCCGTGTAGTCGGGCAAGAAGTGTCCGAGGTTGACTTGACCGATGCTGGCCGCGGCACGGGTCAACGCCGCTCGACCGCCGCTCGAGATCGCCACGTTCTCAGCCGTGTACTGTGACGCCAAGCCGCGCCGAAAGAGGCGGTTGTACATCGCCGCAACCGCCTCGCGCAGCTCCGTAATCCCTGCAACCGGCGCGTACTCTTGGTCGCCCGGATCGATCCTCACCTCCGTGATCCGAGCGGGCGCCCCCTCGAGTTCACCGGCTTCAGGTTGCCCCTGGCCCAAGTTGCACCACTGCGGATCACCTGAGGAGAAGCCGCGGCGCGACGCTTCGGTCGTCACGTAAATCACACCGGTGCGCGGAACGGCGCGAATGGCCGCAATGGAATGCTCCTCGGACGGATTCAAGACCTTCCGCGCAGCGCGGCCCTCTTGACATGACCGCCGCATTCTGACGCCCGATCGAGGAGCGGACCGTGACACGAGCAGCGTCGTTGCGCCGCGAAGGATGGGTGATGGATAAGGTGCGTAGACGGCATGGTCGAGCCCTTCAGACGGACCGACCTTACACCTGGCGGCCCAACACAAGCAAACACGAAGAGCCCGCGACCTTCACGCCAGGCCGTCATGCTTCGCACAGTCACCGATCCGGAGTATGAAAGCAGCTAGTGAGTGACCAAGACGGGCGATGTCAAAGCTGCGCGGCCTTCAGCCGAGACTGGGAGCACCCTCAACTCGGCCGCGTCGGTGAATGCAACCTGGCGGTGTACCCGCCGCCGGTCCGGGTCACTTCGACCTGCTCTCGGTATCGTCCCAAAGGAGCGGCCCACGCCGCCATAAAACCTCGCGCTGCCGGCGAGCCTAAGCGTAATCGTCGCACCGCGCCGACCCGAGACACTTCACCACGTATCCGTACCCCGAGCACTCCGGTGCGCCGGCCATTACCTCAGGAGATCGACATCGACATGGACATCAACGAATTCCGAAGTGTGTTGCGTGAAGTCATCGCAGACGAACTGGGGATCACCGAGGTGGAGCTGGGCCGCCGCTGGGAGGGAGGGGAGATGGTCCTTCAACCGGGCGACGGGGACACTCAATCCAAGAGTATCCCGATCGAGAGCTTCTTTCACAAGATTGTCATGGTCCGGGACAAGCTGCGCGTGCTCGAAGCCAAGCTCAACGGCCACAACGGTCTGAGCGACGAGGAGAAGGTGCAGCTGCAAGCGTACATCACAGCTTGCTACGGCAGCCTCACGACGTTCAACGTCTTGTTCGCGAACCGTGAAGACAACTTCTCAACCAAGCGCTGAGAGACTGAACCACCCCGGGGTCACAGCTTCACGGGATTGCGCACCCAGTCCAGAACATCCTTGCTGCTGACGACGCGCACAGCGTCCTTGCTCAGAGCGTAATCGAGAAAGGCCTCGATCGTCTCGCGACGCTCGGCCGGAGTCGAATCGGAAGCGCCAGTGTATTTGCTCGAGTAGTAGTCGGTGTGGGCGCCGAAAAGGAACGGCGCACGGTTTCCCTTGAGACGAAGGTCGAGCGTGTACTTGAGCGTCGCGAGCACCTCGTCCTTGTTCATCTTGAACAACACCCAGAGGTTGTAGTCGAAACCGGTAATCTTGCCGCCCTCCACATCGAACCAATCGTGGACGGCCTGCAATTTCGCCCGAAGACCGCTCGGGATACCGTAGTTTTCACACTCATGATCCGGAGGCACGACCACGGGATGCACGGGCATCTCCCAAAGCCCCGGCTGTGGACTGATGGGATCTTTCAACTCCCAGGACACGAGCACATCGTGACCCGGGCTGCCGCCATCGAGCGTGAAGGGCCAGAAGTAGTTCTCTCCATTTTGGTCGGACTGCCAACCCTCCTCGATACTGCAATCGTAGCGAAAACCCTTGCCGGCGACGGAGCTGAGGGCCGCGTCGTTGTATTCGAGGAAGGGCGTGCGAAAACCGTACAGTTCCGAGTTCGGGATCCCAATTCCCTTGCTGTCATTGGGGGACATGCCCACTTCGTTCGGATCGAAGGGCTTCCCCAACCAGTCGATGCAGGTCTGAATCTCCTCGTCCCACTGCGCGACGCTAAATTCGCCACCGTGTGAATGGTTGTGGGTATGAACACCGATTTCGTGGCCGGCCTCGTAGGCATCCCGCCACGAGCGTTTCACATAGGAGGGGCTCTCCGCCATCCACTTCGCGACGTACACCGACGTCATGTAGAAACTATTTTTCGCGGGAGCACCGTCGAAGGTTCCTGCGTTTCCAGATCCTGACGGATTGTTGCGCGCAGCGAGCATCGACACCGCCCAATTCATAGCGCCCTCTCCGCTCGAGCCCTGCAAACCGGAGTAGCCATTGTCATCCCAGCCAACGGACACGAACATCGGCACCTGCGCCGCGGAAAGTTCGAACGGCGGGTCGGCGGAGGGGGGCACGTTGTCCATGCCCGTCCAAGGTCCGAGGCCCTCGCCAGGTGTGCCGCTCGCCGTGCTCGTGGTCGTCATGCCCCCGTCTCCTGCCCCGCTGCTCGGCCCACTATCGGCACCGCTCGAACCACTCGCCGCACCAGCGCCAGCCGTCGACGTCTTGCCGGGCGAGGCGTTTCCACCACCGCAACCCACGACAGGGATCGCGACCGCAGCGGCAACGAAGAGAGTAAGAAACGCGCCATGGCGCAGACGGGCAAGCTTGAGCTTCATGATGGGTTCTCCGGAACGAGGCGTGACCTTAGGGTCTGAGTATGGCGCCGAAGCGACCCTTCCGGGTGTCTAATTTCTCTCTCCATCGTGTCTCTTTTTCTCTCACACGGCCAACCGTTGTCTACGTGGCCATGCCTGTGAGCCGCTGCACGACCCAAAAACAGCCCGCAAGGGCAACGATCAAGCAGGTCACCACACGCACGGCGGGAAACACGCGCCACTCACGCTTCCGCGCGAAGCGCACGCCAGCGAAGAGAGGAAGCACGATGGCCAGCTGCCCGATCTCCACGCCAACATTGAACCCAAACAACATGGGAGCAAGATCGCCCCCGACGATACCCAGGTCGAGCAGAACGCTCCCGAAGCCGAGACCGTGAACGAGTCCAAATCCGAAGGTCACGCCGAGACGGTGGCGGGGCTCCTCACGAACGACGTTCTCGACGGCGACGTAAACGATGGACGCGGCGATGATCGGCTCGACGACGATCGGGGCGACGCGCACCAGCTCCAGAGCGGTCAGGCCAATGGTGATGCTGTGAGCAACGGTGAAGCTCGTCACGATCCAAGCGAGTTGTCGCCAGCTACGCGCGGCGAGCAGCAAGACGATCACGAACAGCACGTGGTCCAAACCACCAAAGATGTGCACCACACCTTGGTTGACAAACTCGAAGAAGCTGGCCTTCGGCGCGATCGCTCCCGGCTCGGGGAGCGGCGGCTTCGACGCACCCGACGGTGGTCGCGACGAGGCCGCAGATGGAACCACCGACGACGGGCCGCTCGTGGCTCGCGGTTGGTCCAGCTGCGCGAGGTCGATCTCGAGGCGACTGTTCTTCTTGTTGAAGAAGAAGCGCTCCGCACCTCGACCATGGCGAACCGTCGCAATGACCGTGTGGGGCGTGTCTTCGTCGCGCCACAGTTCCGACTCGATGCGCAATCGACCAACAGGTCGATCGCATCGATACGCCAACGACAGCGGTACCTTTCCGCCCCGTGGCTCGAGCCATAGCTTCGGGGCCGGGGCACCGCGGTCGCGAAGACAAGCTCTCCCCTCGTTGCTCACGCGGAAACGAGCATCGACGTACGACACCAAGAGCTCGCCATAGGGCTCCAAGCTCGTCTTGTCGACATCCTTCAACTGGGGTCGCACACGCTGCACCAGGTCCACGACCGAGGTGGCGTCGAACTGAAACCCAACCGCCAGCCCCTGCTCTTGGCTGCGAATCGAAACCTGACTGATCGCAAAGGGATGACCGAGCGCGAGCGAGCACCAGAGCAAGGCCCCTGTCACGACCCCGAGCAGGATCAGCCGCAGGGCGACGCTGTCGTTAGCGATGCGCCTCTCCACGCGCGTCAGTATAGCTCGACGTCGTCGAGGTAGATCTCGAAGTTACTGGCCTTGTCACTGATCCCCCAGTCGATAGCCTGGAGCTTCCCTTTCGCAACCGCATTGAGGCCGACGGTGTCGCCCCAGGTGGGCGAGCCCAAGTCAGCCCACTTGATGGAAACGGTGGTCCATTGCGCGCTGACCGACACCACCTTGTTGAAGTGTCCGCCCGAGCCATCCAGATCGCCACCAAAGGTCTGACCCTGTGTCTCGGCCGTGACCAAACTCATGATCACCTTGCCGCCCAGATCCGGACTGGTAACCGATCCCTTGATCTTGAATCGAATCCCCTGATACGCTGACGCGTCGTAGCACGAGCCCGCCCCGTTGCCGCCCAAGAAGGCCAAGGTCACGCCCGTCCAAGCGTTCAAGCCGCCGCCCGCATACTTGAGCACGGTGTTGCCCCCGTCTTTCATCATCTCGACCGTGACGTTCTGCGGATACCAGGACCAGCTGCCGGTGCGCCCGTCCCCTTGTGAGGGATTGGGCAAAACCTGAAACTGCTCGAAGGGTCGCTCCAAATCGTCCATCATACCCGGTGATCCCGTTGCTGTGACGAGTTCGAGGTCGCACACCGTATCCGCCGGCAGGGGCCGCTCCGGCCAAGGCACGTCCTCCACCGCTGCGATCGTACCCTCGTTCGAGCAACCCTCGAGGGAGATATCTCCCTTGGTGGGATCCGCCGTCACGCTGAAGGTGTTGGCTGCGATCTTGCGCGTATCCTGGGGGGTATCCCCTTGCATGGCCCTGAGGCTCGCGACGTCGTTTTCCGTCTTCACGATCACGCTGATGGGGGTCGCGAACGTCTGGCAATCCGGGGCGGACGCATCATAACGAATCGACGTCCCGTCTACCGACGCTTTGCATGCCGTGCGCGCCCGTCGGTACGAGATGGCGGTCGACGGGTTCGTCGTCCAGACGTGATTGCCCCTCCACGCGTCCACGAGAAAATTGAGGTGGGTTTCGTAATCCTTCAGCTCGATTGGACCGAAGCCCTGCCCATCGGGGTTTGAACCGTTGTCGATCACGCTGTGAAACTCACGCACCGCCCAGCCGTCACGCTCGTAGGCATTGTGCACATGAACTTCGAGCATATTCGGTGCACTGTACAAGGCGTATTTGGAGTAGGTACGCGGCCACGCGTCGAACTCCACCTCCATGTCCGCCGTCGGATCGGCCGAGTTGATCGGAGGATTGTCGGATCCATTGTTGTCGTCACGGTTGCCTGCGCGCGCGCCAATGTGACCCGCGTCGGCGACGGCCTGCAGCGTCTCGGCCGTCCAGTAGTCGTAGGGAAAGATGTAGAAGGTGACCGGGTTGGCCGTGTGCATCTCGAAGCCCGCCTTGGCGTCAGCGACTTCCTTCGGCGCGTTGGCGACCGAGATCTCCGGGTGGGTATACGAGTGGTTGACGATCTCGTTTCCCTTGGCCTCCGCGTCCTTCACCACACCCCACATGTCGGCCTTCTCGCACTCGTCGACGATGGGGCCCAGCGCGGCGGTCAGCCCGCGCATCGCGAGCGCCGGTACCGCGTTCTTGTCGATCCCGCGCAGCGCAGGACCGCACATGTCATCGTGGATCATCGAGTAGGCGCTCTTCGCGCCGTCGCGCCAATTCGGGATGCTATCGACCGTGAAGGCTCCAGGATCAGCCGCCTCGCACTCGGTCTGAGGCGGTGCTGCGCCGACACCTGTGGTGGCTACCGCCGAAGTCGCTGATCCCGATTGATTGCCGGCTCCCGAGCCGCCTACGCCTGACGTCGCTCCAGGTGGCAAGGAGGCATCCTCTCCACTGCATCCGGCAACAATCCCGATCGCGGCCAAAACCAACGAACCCACTCGAGCTATACCCATCATCATGTCTTCTCAATCACCCTTCTTGCAACCAACGAAGGTTACGTCGTCGATCCAAACCTCAAAATCGGCTGCGCGCTCCGAGAGCTGCCACTGTACGCCAAACAAACGCTTGGCATCGACACGCTCCGGCCGCGGACTACCCCAACCGCTCTCTTGTTTGAGGTTGGCAAACTTCACGACGTAACGCGTCCACTCCTCGGTCAGTTCGAAATCGACGCCAAAGTCGTTGTAGCACTCCTTGCACGCTCCACCTCCCGGCTCCGTGTTCGCGTCGGGCAACTTCACACGCAACGTGCCCGCTGAGCCCGCACCTCGTTTCGCGACGAAGGCGATTCCCTCGTACTCGGCCGCGTCGTACGCGCCTTTGGGATCCACGAAACTGAAACCCATGCCGGCGTACACATCGTCCCCGTCGCCAGTCCTCCCCTTCATCTGAAGTGCGTAGGCTGATCCAGGCGGCCCACCCGCCGCAACCTTGAACGCACTCGACGGCGGCGAGACGCGACTGCCCTTGTCATCCGTGTAGGTGTAGAGATAACCGCCTCGTCCTTGACGCGTAAGCGATTGTGCATCTCCGTCCTCGGCGTTCTCGATGAGAGCGCGTCCTTCACAGCTATCGGTGACCGGGGCGGCGGCGCCTCCCGGCCCGGCTGCACCTCCCGGCTGCGCTCCGGGCTCAAGGGGCAGGAAGTGCGAGCACGCGCTGAAGCTGAAAAGAGACAACAGCGCCACCAGACCATGAACGACGTGCTTCATGGAATGAGTAGAGCGCACAACGGTAACCTTGATAAGGCGGTGAACATTTTCATCCATTAACCTGATTGAAATTGCACATGTTAGGGCAGCAGATCGCTGGTTTTGCGGTATTCGCCCGGCGTCCGCTCTGTCACTTTCTTGAAAGACCGGATCAGGTGATGCTGTGACTTGAAGCCACACGCCTGCGCGATCTGCTCGGTGGTCATGGGCGTCGTGACGAGCAGCGCTTTGACGCGCTCGACGCGAATGGCGCGCAGATAGGCCAGAAACGACGTCCCGGTGGCTTTCTTGAAGACACGACTGAAGGCCGGCACGCTGAACCCCGCCTGCTTCGCAACGACGGGGAGTGGCAAGGACTCGGAAAAATTCTCAGCGAGGTATTGGAGCGTCGCCTCGATGCGCATGACGCTCGGCCCCTGCCACGCGGTCGAAGACACGAAGACCAGCCGTTCCAGGGCGGATCCAAACGCTTCGATCACTTGGTAGAGCGATTGGGCTCCTTCGATGGCATCGGTCAGCTCGTCCGCGAATCGCTCGCGCGCCTCGGCTCGCATCGGGTGACGCTTTTGCACCGCCCGGAGAAGCTCGAACAAGGTGGCGAGCAGCAGACTTCGCGCCACCTCGATGCGCTCGGCGGCATAACGCAGAACCAAGCTCACGTAGCGATCACTCTGAAGTTTGATCTCCGTCGCGTTCTGACGGTTCATCGCCTCGCCCAACTCGTTCGCCGCCGCCTGCAAATCCCCATAGCGTGGGCGATGCGTCGCCTCGTGCTCGTCAAAGAACAGCACGTCCCTTTTCATCTGCGCACACACATGAAGAGCCAACACCGCCTCCTGATGGGAGGGGTGCAGACGGGCTCCGGGCGCCAAGGTATTTCCAATGCCCAGGACGATGCGCACCCCGAAGAGCTGCCGAATGTGGTCCCGAAAACGCTGAGCTCGCTCGCGAAGCTCCAGTCGCATCTGGGTAGTGTTGGAGCACGATTTGGTCGACGTAATGATCGACACGCCATAATCCTGAAGTCGCGTCGCTGCGGTTTGAGCAGTCTCCCGAGCGAGAGCAATACACGCGCGTTGGATCTGGGCATTGCGGATCAGGACCTGAACCGGATCGAAGCGCTCGCGGCGGTCGTCGATCGGCATGAGCGCCATGGCGGTCGTCGGCAAGCGCTCAATTCCCATCCCTTCTTTCATCCAGTCGCTGAGTTCGCCCTCCTCGTGCCAGGGCGTCTGCCTAAACTTGTCAGGATGGATCACGCTGTCGATCCAACCATCGACCGGCCACTGGGTGGCGAAGCACTCTCGATTGAGTTTGTCGATGCGTTCCGACAAGGCGGCTTCGTCGCGCTCGCTCGTCAGATGGTCGCCCCACAGCTTCGCAAAACCGCTGAGCGCTTCGAGCAGCTCGTCGTTTACGACGGGAACGCCCAATGCCATTCGAACAAAATGCACAAAGTCCGGGTCGGCGCTCGATGGCTCGCGGCCGCTGATGTTGGCCCATTGTTCTTGCAGACTCTCCCAGTTTGGATGCGCACGCAAAAACTGGCCGGCGAAGAGAAAGGTCGGTTTGTCCGCATCGGGAGAAAGGGGGACGAACAAATCGGAGAAGCCAAACAGGTCACCGACGTGGGGCGCCCGACTCTGCAACGCCGCTTCGATACACGTTAGATAGTGAGCGTCCCGTTGCAGATCGCGGCCGAAATGTGTCTCGAAATGAAACGGTTGCAAGCGCTGCCGCGGATCGCCGAGATCGCGCCACTCCAAGTGATCGCCCCGATCCCACTGAATCAGGAAGAACGGCAAAGCTCCCCGATGCGACACGACGTTGTGAACCGCGTAGGCGTTGCGAAAGCGAACCTCCCAAGGTTCTGACTGGGATTCAGGCATGGCTCCGCCTCCCGCTGATCCGCCTCGTGGTCGGTCCAATTATGGGCATGGTGCCTTCTCGGGCGGCCACCAGTTTCCGCTCATCACGATCATGGTCAGGATCTTGATCGTGTCTTCGTAATAGGCTCCGTCGAGCGCTCTTTGGTCGAGGGTCGTCCAAATCTTGTTGAGCCACGCCTGATGAGCGCCGTCGCTCATCGCCGCCACGCCCAGCGGTCCGGCAAAGGCTGTGCTGAAGTAACTCGCACCGGGCAAGGTGTCGCCATCGAGCCAATACCCTGCCGCGATGTTGCCGGGTTCGCCCGCCGTCTTTGTTTTCACCCAGCCATTGATCTTCGAGAGGAGAGCCGCCGCTCGCGGCTCACCCGAGGTGAGGAAGTGGACGCCGAGCCGCCAGGGAACCCGGCAGGCGTTGTAGCGATAGGTCCCGTCATAAGGACCCTCAAGAAAGCCCGATCCGGCCGGAGACGGAGACGATGCCGGAAAGCGGATGAAGTCGGGAAACAAGCCGGTGGTGCTGGCCGACTTGGACTGAACCGCGCTGAGAATCGAATAGCCACCGTCGAGCACCGTCTGCCACTCATTGGAACCACCCGCAGCGAGAAAGCTCGCCACGTGACCGGGCATGAAGTCGCTGCTGCGTGTCGCGTCGTAGTACTGCCCACTGTTGTGAGCCCAATCGCCGAGCAGGAACCATGAGTTGGTGTCGTCAACCTCGTGAGTTAAAATCGCCTGGCTGATCC
>JAPYTK010000018.1:0-37867 GCA_029941785.1 Polyangiaceae bacterium
TCAGACCCTGACGATCGCACGTCAAGGAAACGAAAAAGGGGCAAGGAGAAGAGGACGTCTCCTAACAAGGCCAGGGCCAAGCCTAAGGCTCGTCGTCACCACTCTGACGACGAGGACGAGAAGTCCGAAAAGAGTGAGAGAAAACAACGGAGTCGCGAGTCGAGCCTTCATGATTTTATGGGGGGACGCTGTAGCGCACGTCCGCGCGGCAACTATCCGACAGCAGACCGATATGGGCTAAGTTTTTGCTGTTCCGTGCGAGGCTGGCCTACTCTGCAACTGTGAAAACGACCGGTTTGAAATGGATGGGCCTCTTCCTCTTCGTCGTGGCGGTGGCCGGCACGCTCGGTTGCGGCGGTTCGCCCCTGGCACCTTCTCAAGACGAGGTGTTCTATCTTCACGAGCGCGGAGTTATCGACAAGCGTTTCAGTTGGGAGCGTTACTTTCCGCCGCTGGACCGTGATGCCACGCAGCGGCTTCCTCGACGCGTCGGCGTTGCGCTGTTCAACGGCGACGTCCGGATGTCCCGCCCGATCGATTGGTATCTGCGCACGGCCGACTACACGCCCGAGAGGCGGATGGTGTCCTACCAGTCTCCGCGCCAGTTTATTTTCAACATCTACGAGCGGACCGACCCGGTGGAGGTCAGCTGGGATACGCTTCTGGAGCGCTATGAGGAAAAGGTAAAGTCCACGGGCTCCACCTTCCTCTCGGGGCGCGTGCCGGTCGCGACGGCCAATGCCCAGGGGCGGAGTTATCTCGTCAAGTCGCTGGTGGCTGCGAAACCCAACTACGAGACCTTCGCCCACGAAGTCATGGTTCGGTCCAACCGTCGCATCATGTTGGTTCAGATCGTGCACCCGGAGAATGTCGAGGCCACGGTGGACGAAATCACCGCGGCACTGCGAAGCATGCGCGTGTATTGAAGCGGCCTACCAATTCAGCGGCGGCGGCTCGCCGCGATCGTCATCGTCGTCCTCACCGTCCTCGATGACTTCGTTCTTGAGGGGCACGGAAATCTCGAAGACTTTCGCACCGGCGCCACCGAGCCAAGCTGTACGCGACAGCGTGGAAGCGCGCGGCGAGCCCAGTTGAAAGCGCGGTGCCGCCTCGAGGTCGACCTTGAGTTCGAGCGTGACATCGTGGATCCCCGGCGAGAAGGTGTCCACGATCTGCTGGAGCAGGGGCCGCTTCTGACCGCCGGGTAGAAAGGACAGATAGTCGTCGTAATCGAGCGGTCCCAGCTCGATGGCAAAGCGTCCGCTGCCATCGAAGACATAACGGCCGAGCGTGAGATCTTGTCCGAGCTGGTGTTTTTGGATCCCCAGCTTGTTCCGTAGAGGCTTCTCGATCTTCGTCCAGTGGCCGACGAACTGACGGATCTTTGCGTTGACGTTTCCGAACAGCTCGTCGAGCACGACTGACAGTCCGCGTGCGCTCCGTGAACGGGTCGTGAGGAGAGGGGCGAAACGTAGGAGGTAAAACGGGTTGAGCGCCGATGAATGGTCGGAGAAGCCGTCCCGCCCAACCACACAAAACAGGCGCCGCGTGAAGTCGTCTTGGCCGCGGCTGACGTATCCCACGCCGTGCCGGTATTTCGTCCAGCTACGGTAGACCAGCGACAACAAGCGATGATGGATCACGTCCATCAACTCGCGCACGGGTTGTGGTCCGCCCTGAAACACCGAAAGCGCGATAGCCTCGATGAAATGCGTCGGAAGCGGTGAGGTCGAGCCGTAAAGTCCGAGGAAGCTCGCGTCGATTTGCACGCGGTCGACCTTGTCGGGAAACCCGACGAACGCCATCTTCGCGATGTCGCTCGGCGCGAAGATCATCGACGGGCTTGCTCGCAGGCGAATGCGTTCTTTGCGGGCCGGGCCCAGCTGACCTAGCCGTGGCGACTCCGGAAAGAGGCGCTCGAGAAGATACAGGAGGCGGTAATAGTCGAAGCGCGAGGCATCGTTCTCGTATGCCTGCAGGGTGGCGCCGACTGCGTCGCTTGGCAACGCATCCGAACTCACAGCAGGGTCTGATTGCCGCTCTTGGGCTCCCATGTGTAAACCGCGTTGGTGTTGGTGCCGCGAACCGACAGTTGGGTGAATGAGTTGAGGGATACGTAAGAGCCGAACATCTCGCTGAGGATGCTCGCGAAGAGGTACATTTCGCCCTCACCAGAGAAACCGTTCTCGTCGATTTCGAGGTCGGCGCGGATCCCACGGACGGGGGCGCCGCGATACAGGCGATCGGTAGGACGAACCTTGACCGTCTTCAGGGCGGCCATCCGCAATTGATTGGCGCGGGCCGCTTGTCGGTCGTGCAAGGCTTGGAAGTTATAGACGTCGACCGTGGAGCGCAGGACCTCGAGTTCCGCGATCGTGCGGAAGCTCATCGCCATGTGTGCGAGTACCCTCCATTGAAGTTCGCGGCCGACTGGCGGGGAGATCGGGGTGGTGACGCCCACCAAGTTCTTGAAGGTAGCGACCGCCGGCGACGTAGCGGTCGCCACGTTGATGTCACCGACCTTGAGTTGGGATGGGTATTGCCGGTTGGTGCAGGTAGCGTCGATGCTGATGACGTCAAACTCGGGGATCGTGCCGGAGTCGCGAGGCGTCCCGAAGCTCAGGTACATGTCGACGCCCTCACCGATCGTCGCGGGTCGGATGTTGCTCTGGTAAAAGACGACCTGTCCTCCTTGGACCGTCTCAATCTCGTGCTGGAAGCTGTAAAAGGACGGGATCTCAACCCGTTGACTGCTTCGTCGAGCGATGCCTGTGACGCGATCGATAGAGTAAATCTCGAAAGCGTCCGGGGTCCCGCCTGCCGGTCGAGCCAAATACTCGTATTTTGTCAGATCGGGCTTGATCGGATCGGTCGAATGCTCGAACAGATTGACCACGGGCGTACAAAAGAGGCGCAGGTTTTCTTTTTCGACGCGGGTGCCGTTGGGCAGGCCGTCCTTGAATTCGAGTCGGATCGCGAAACGGTCCCCCAAGCGGTCGAGAGGGAGGGTATCGAGACGCTCGATATCGAAGAACGCGAACTTCTGCGGAAGGGTGAAGTACTCCTGCAGGAGGCGGTAGCCGGGGTAGACGGTGCGCGGATAGGGAATGAGCGACTCATTCTCCTGGAAGCCAACCAGCTTCAGCGCCTTGGCGGGCAAGGTGCTCAGGGTGGTGTCGTTGCCCGCACCGTCCACGCTGCCGAAGGCGATGCGATCGAGATGGGCACCGGCCCACAAACGCAGGTCGTCTTGAAGTCGACGCTCGCCATGGATGTAGAAGCGAATGCGTGACAAATCTAAAGCGGCCAGCGAGGCCCCCCCCGTCACCTTGAGTTCGATGCGCAAGCTCTGACTGAGCTTCTCGCCCGTGTCGATGCGAACGTCCGTGATCTCGAGGGGCAGCAGTTCGACATCTTGCGTGGTGCGGAAACGGCAGCTGGTGTCGTCGACATGCACGGAGCCGACCTCCGTGCCCCGCTCGACAGTGACGTTTTCGCGGACGACGTTCGGTAGCGGGCTAAATTCGACGATCGACGTGGCGGGGATTTGTCGAATGTAGTGCGGGAATAACATCGCCGCGATCGAGTGGATGACCTCAGGGATCTCGTCATCGATCTTTTGGCGTAATTTGCCCGTCAGAAAAGCCACGCCTTCGAGCAAGCGCTCCACGTCGGGGTCGCCACCGGCCTCGGCCAACATGGGGGCGATGCCGGGGTAGGCCGCGGCGAATTCGCTACCGAGCTCGCGGAGATAGCTGAGCTCGTCTTGATAGTACTTATTGAACATGCTCTGCTCGAGGGACCTAGCGCTCGGGTTCAGTCGAAGGTGACGTTGCTGCTCTCATCGACGCTGGTATTGAAGCGCACGGCCTGCCGCTCACCGTCCGGATAAACCAGCTGTCCCGTGATTTCGAAGTGCACGTTCATCGGATCGCTGACGTCGGATTCGACCGAGCGAACTTGAATGTTGCGCAGCCGAGGCTCATGTTTGGCGATGGTGTTCTTGATCGAGCGCTGCATGATGCCGGTGGCGTTGGGAAAATCGTGAATGAGCTCCGATAGCTCGATGATCCCGTAATCTGGAGCTGTGAGTGAGCTACCGGCTCGGGTGTTCAACATGCGCTTGAGATGTCGAATGACCACCGATTCGAGGTCTTCGCCGCGGTAGACCGAACGGCCCGACGCCGAGGGATCGGCGGCGATCTCGAGCCGCGTCAGTAGAGAAGCGCCAGACATGAGGGGCGAACACTACCCGGCATTTTATACGGCGTCACCCGTCGGGCGGCGATTTTGGACATGTCAACAATTGGGCGCCTTCGCGGTCGATGTGCGAGAGTGCCAAGGTGCGTAGCGTGATGATTCGAAACCTCGCCCTGGGCGCCTTCGCGGGCAGCCTGGTGGTATCTTGTGTCAACACTCAATGGGCTTCGCCCGAGGTGGCGGGCCGCCGTGTGGTCCCGATCCCGGTATGTACGACGCCATTGTCTCCAGCCGGCCGCAAGGCCAAGCCTGGCGCGCCCGTCATGCGATCGCTGGATGCGGAGAAGTGGATGAGCGTGCTCGTGCCGGGTCTGGAGCCGAAGAAGGGCATGAGTCCGACGGATCTGGATTGCACGGGGCACTACGTCTTCGCCAACGAGACCTTGCGCTACGGCTTGTCCAAGGGGGGGTGGCCCCGGGCGATCGACCCTGACGACGTTGACATGCGCGCCGGCCCCAAAGGGCTCCGCGTCCTACGAGTACGGGCTGTCACGTTTGAAAACGGGGATGTAGGCGGTCCGGTGGCGCTGGTACGGGGCGTCGACAATCGGGCCGAGGTGTACGGGATCGGTAGTTATCGGGGGCCGGTTGACGCCAAGCTCACGCCGGTGAGGATGGGCAACGAGATCATGGTGACGGCGGTTGCGAAACGGTGCCCCGACCCCACGAATTGCCGCCGTATCGCGAACTTCTTTCTTCTTCGGCGCGGCCGCTTGCTCGACGCGGCCACGGTGGATCTCGAGCGCGTGCAGCGCATGCCGTCAGTGACCGAGCGTGGCCTTTACGCCGAGTACCGCATGAGCACCGACGTGAGCTACAAGAAGACCGGCATCGAGCTGCTCGAGAAGGTAAGCGTCAAGATCATTCCCTACGAGAAACAGGGCAATCGGGACTCCGACCGCTTGCTACGCACCGTCGAATTTCGCCGGCTCTTGCTCGTTCAGCGGGATAATCTCTTCGCGTCGAACGAGTCGGTTTGGGAACGGGTCGTCGGTCGCGACTAGATTGAGCCGACGCCGAGGCTGCCGTTCGCTGGCCGGGGGGCGCACAAAATGAAGACGGCCAGCGGGAAGAGGCTCTCGCTGGCCATTCGGTGCTGCAGACTGCGGCGGGGCCTTACCAGCAGATCAGCGCGCCACCGTAGGCACAGTCTGGCTCCTGGAAGAGCGCGTAACCCAGTCCGAGCAGCATGCCGGTCGCCACGCCGGTGACGGCTCCAATGGCGACCTGTTTGGTGTTCTCCGGTCCAAGGCCGCTCCCGTCCGCGCTGCGCGCGGCGGAGGTCACGAAGGAGGAGGCGAGGGGCAGAGCCACGTTGCCGATGAAGGACGGGGCGCTGAATCGGCCATCAGAGTACTTGAGCGTATCGACGAGGAACACACTCAGCCCGGCGCCTGTGGCTCCCCACGATGCGAAGGCGTGCGTGGAGGGGCTGCCGAAACTCTCGCAACCGGAGTCGGGCAGAGCAAAGTTTGTCTGGTCGGCGTTGCAGCCCGGTCTCGGGCCGCCTACCGCCTGTTTTATCGGCCCATCGACGAGCAGGGTGACTGCGGTGAGCGTCATGGCCGGGGCAAGCGACGACATGTGCCACCGACCCTTCCAGCCGACGGTCGAGTCGGGACTGCTGTAATACACGCGGGGCATCAGCGCGACCGAGGCGACGCCAAGGGCGAGCGTTACGTGCGAGACGGTCGACCAATTACTGTCGCGTTCGATCGTAGGCGGAATGCTCTGCGCGCTCGCGCACGGCATGTTGATGCCCGTGGTGAGAGCGGCTGCAACAGCACCCGCTACGGTGATTCGGATTCGGCTTCGGAGGGCGTCTGACTTTCGCATCTTGTCCGCTGACGACGGTTGGCGCCGAAGCGCCTCGGTTGGATGCCTTGGCGATTTACTGCCTTGGCGTAGCGGAGTGCGCGAGATGCCGACCACTATGCTCAACATGCTCGCCCGAGGCTTCATAAGCCTCGCCGCTTGTCGCAGCGTAGACCCTGGCGAAGCCTGGGCCAAAAATTGTATGGAAGGTTTCGGCGTCCTCTCCTCGGTAGTCCCCGTGAACCGTGACGTAAGCCTGCCACAGACCTTCGTACTTATTGGAGAATAAACCGCCCTTTTTGCCCGTGCTCTCGTATTGGCGCTCGATGGCGGCCGGGGCGAGTTTCTCGAGGAGCTGTTTGACGCCTTCCATGACGCCGTTGAGCATGCGCACCTGGTGCGCCATGACCTCGACGAACACATTGGATACCTGGTGCGAGGCCTCGTCGATGTTCGTGTCTTGGGCAAACAGTATGCGGGCGAGCTCGAGGCTGTCCTTGGCTTCACCGACGAGATTGCCTCGCTCAAGCTGCCCTTCGCGTTTGAGCACCTCGATTTCGAACTGCTCGTAGCCGTCGCGCAGGCTGACAAAGGCTTTGAGAAAGACCTGGGTAATATCGCGAAGTCGGCGTGCGAACGCGACCGTTTGGCTCGGCTCGACTAGCGGGGGAAGCCCTGGAGCGAGTTGATTGAAGAGCTCGTTGAGCGCGATCGCGGCCGCGTTGGCGGAGGTGAGCTGCCCGACGGAGTGCGCTGGCATGCCGTAGTACTGCGCCACTTTCTGGAAGTCACCTTCGGCTGCCAACGAGGGATGTTCGATGATCAGTCGCTTGAGGTAGCGCTCACGAATGTCCTGTGGAAGCCGGGTGAGATGCTCGTAGACCAAACCATAGATGTGGTTCCACGCCGTCCGATAGGCCTCGACGTAAGGGGCTACTTGTTGGACGTAGGGATCTTCTTTTCCGGGCGCCACCGCGGCGGTGCGTGCCTGTTCGATGCTGCGGCCGATCTCCGTTCCGAGATCCAGCGCCGAGGTGACATGGCGCTGCTTCTTCGCGATCTCCTGAACGGCCAGGCGGATCTGCAATGGCCCGATTTGAATCTCAGGCAGCGCGGTGATGTCGATCAGGCTATCGCGCTGAAGGCGCTGGCGGTTGTGCACCGTGCCGTTGGTCGAGCCGAGGTCCTTGACCAGGATCTGGTGGCCCTGCAGCTCCAACGACAGGTGAAATTGCGAGACGTACGGTCGGTCGATATGCAGTTCATTAAGCTGGTTGCGACCTAACCTGACAGGGAAGTGATCGAAGTTCACATCGAAGCTCTGCTTCGTCTGAACATCGAGAACCTGTGCGGTAAGCGCGAGCGTCATGGGATTCGCAGGTTAGCAGAGGTTGGAAGCTGCGTGGGCGTGTCGAATCGCCCAGAGTCAATCTTCAGTCTACTTTGTTGGCCCCGTGTGCGACATGGTGCGACCTTTTGCTACAGCATGGTCTGGCTTGAGAGGATCCCACCAATGATATCGGCGTTAGCCGTTGGATATGGCGTTGGCATGACGGCGCCGGATACGACGATTCACGACGTTCGATCGGCAATGAGCGACGCACCGATAACCTCGGCGCAGGCGTCGCCTCACACGGCGAAAGCCCACAGCTGGGCAGGCCAAGGACCTACCGCGGTTCATCACCACTATTATGGTTCGATGCCCGCACATGCGGGGGCCGCGACAACCGGCTCGGCGCTCGTGGGCAACGAGTCGCAGCAGCTCGCTCGCTTGCGCGCACGAGAGCGCCGTGGAACCCAGGCCTGTCGTCTGAACCAGCCATCGGAATCGCGCGACGTGCGTTCATCGAGTCACGACAGCGGCGATCTCGCTGACGTTGACGATCTCGACGTGGCCGCGAAGCAGGCGCTCACCCGTCTGCAGCTTCCTGACTTTCGGGTGCCGGTGTCCCGCCGTGCGCTCAACTATGTTCGTTTTCTCACGCGGACGCGGCGTGGCCGCGGCATGTTCGAGGCTTGGCTGAAGCGAAGCGGCCGCTACCAAGACATGGTGCAGCAGCAGCTGCGTGAACGACATCTTCCCGAGGACTTAATCTGGCTCGCCATGATTGAGAGTGGATTCGATGCGACGGCCAAATCTCCAGCTGGCGCGACCGGCCTGTGGCAGTTCATGCGCGCGACGGGCGCGGTCTACGACTTGCGGGTCACCCGACACGTCGACGAGCGTAAGAATCCGGCGAAGGCCACGGTCGCCGCGGTCCATCACCTGCGCGATCTGTACCAACGCTTTGGAGACTGGGCGCTCGCGATGGCGGCTTACAACATGGGTTACGAGCAACTGCTCAACCGCATCGATCGCTATGGAACAAGCGATTTTAACGAGCTTTCGCGTCAACGAGCGCTGCCGAGCGAGACGACGAGCTACGTACCCAAGATCGTCGCTGCGGCCCTCGTGGCGAACAACCTCGAGCGTTATGGCTTCGCGGACGTGAAGCCATACAAGCCCCGGCACACGGCTGAACTCACCGTTCCGGGCGGCACGCCGCTCAAGACCCTCGCGAAGGCTGCTGGCGTGTCCCGGAGGACGCTCCGTCGGCTCAATCCACACCTGCTCCGGGACTATGTTCCGCCGGGCAGTGGCTACACCGTCTACGTGCCGCCTGAGACCTTGTCTCGTGCACGCGCCGCGCTACCGGTGATGCTCGATCGCCGCAATGCTCTCACGGACGCTGATATCTTGGCGCCGGACGTTGTGCTCGGGTTCGACCAAGGCAGAAAAAAACGTGCCCGTCATCGCGCGTGGGACGAAGGGGAGAATCTCCTGCGCTTTCTGCCCACACCAAAGCGGCTGAAGGCAAAGAAACGGCGGCGCGCTCTTCGTGACGGCCAATACACCGCCGGCGACCGTGCGGTCGAAGGATTGGCCGCAGAGTTTGGTCCCCGTCGCAGCGATCGTGAAGTTGTCATGTACCGCGTTGGATCGGGGGATACCTTGATCGGAATCGCACGCGAGTTCGCGATCGACATCGAAGATCTGGCCCGCGACAACGGTCTGGACAACCAGGCGCGCCTTCGCGAAGGAGCGTTGCTTCGGCTCAGCGTGAAGCGTGGTGTTTTGGACGGCCGTCTGCCGAAAAAGAAGAGCGTGAAGCGCAAGAAGTCCGAGCAGGCGAACCAAGACGTCCGAAGCGGGGATGTCGTGGCGCCGTCGATCGCTAGGGCAGACAAGGCGAGCTAGGCGCCTCGGCCGGGGAGCAGGACCGGGGACCGTGAGCCGGCTCATGAGCCGGCTCATGAGCCGGACTGAGTGCTCAAACAAAACGCCTTCTGCTCACAAAAGGTCTGTCATCCAGAGGTCGGCCAAGCTAGCTTCCGGCCCCTTGTTCGCTACGCTTTTTCGCGTGGTGGGGGTGATTTAGCCGGAGAAGTACAGATGCTCGTTGACCACAAGACCATCATCAAGCGCCTGACGCGAATCTGCGTGGCAAGTCTCGAAAGCGCCGTCGTGCAAGCGATGAACGCGCGCCACTACGAAGTCACGGTTGAACACTTGTTGTTCAACCTGCTCGACAACGCCGACTCGGATGTCGCGTTTTTGGCGATGCATTACGATCTGGACCCTGCGGGTCTGCGAACGACCTTGCAGCGCGCACTCGAGGGGCTTCGCTCCGGAAATGCTGGGAAGCCGACCTTTTCCCCGTCGCTTATGGAATGGGCGCAAGATGCCTTCACCGTCGGATCGCTAGAGTACAACTACGGCAAAGTTCGCACCGGCGTGCTTTTCCGCCGATTGGTCGAGCAGGGAAGCAAGTACACCATGAGCGGGATCAGCGCCCAGCTCGCGGGCGTGCCCAAAGACGAACTCGCCACGAAGCTCCCGGAGATCTGTGCCGGCTCAAAGGAAGAGAGCGAGTCGGGCGCCCAGGCCGGCGCTGGCGTCGAAGGCGGCAAGCTTCCGAGCGGCAGTGCTCTCGAAGCCGATAGCGCGCTCGCGAAGTTCTGCGTGGACTTCACCGGTCGGGCGCGCTCGGGCGAGATCGATCCGATCTTCGGTCGTGAGCGCGAGATCCGGAACATGATCGATATTCTCGCCCGTCGTCGTAAGAACAACCCGATCGTTCTCGGCGAAGCGGGGGTAGGTAAGACGGCGCTCATCGAGGGCTTGGCCCTCAACATCGTCAACGACGAGGTGCCCGAGCTGCTGAAGGGGGTCGAAATCCTCGGCTTGGACCTCGGTCTGCTCCAGGCCGGAGCCAGCGTGAAGGGTGAGTTCGAGAAACGCCTGAAGATGGTCATCGAGGAGGTGAAGTCCTCGACCAAACCCATCATCATCTTCATCGACGAGGCGCACACCTTGATCGGTGCTGGCGGTGGCGGTGGGGGCGGTGACGCCGCGCAGCTGCTCAAGCCGGCCCTCGCCCGCGGCGAGCTACGGACCATCGCGGCCACTACGTATAGCGAATACAAGAAGTACATCGAGAAGGACGCCGCGCTCGAGCGTCGTTTCCAGCCGGTGCATTGCGGCGAACCTAGCGTCGAGGTGTGCACGACGATGCTTCGTGGTCTGCGCGAGAAGTTCGAGGATGCGCACAACGTCATCATCCAGGACGAAGCCATCGAATCGGCGGTGCGCCTCGCGGCCCGTTACATCACGGGTCGACAGCTGCCGGACAAGGCAGTCGATCTGCTGGACACCTGCGGTGCGCGGGTCAAGGTGGCGCTCCAGCAAAAGCCTGCTCAGGTCGAGGATTGCGAGGTCATCATCACGAACCTCGAGCGCGAACTCTCAGCTCTCGAGCGTGATGCGGAAGCGGGCATCGAGATCGAAGAAAAGCGCAAGGACGAGATCAGGGAGGAAATCGCGGCTGCGAGCGACAATCTCGTCGCGCTGCAAGCCGATTACGAGATGGAGCTGGCGGGCGTTCGCGCGGTGATCGATGCCCGAGAGAAGATGAACGCGGCGGAATCCGAAGAGGAGAAAACCAAACTTCGCGCCGAGGTCAGGGTGGCCATCAAGAAGCTTCACGCTTCTCAGGGCGAAGTGCCCCTCATTCGTCCCGACGTGGACGATGCGATGGTCGCGGCAGTGGTTTCCGCGTGGACCGGTATTCCGGCTGGCAAGATGGTGGCCGATGACGTGACCAACCTCATCAAGATGGAGGAGCACCTCACGACTCGCATCAAGGGTCAGGATTACGGTATCCAGGTCATTTCGAAGGAACTTCGCAGTGCTCGCGCTGGTCTCAAGGCTGAAGAGCAACCGCTCGGAGTTTTCTTGTTGGTCGGCCCGTCGGGTGTCGGTAAAACCGAGGCGGCACTCGGTATCGCGGACCTCATGTTCGGCGGCGAACGGATGATGGTCACCATCAACATGAGCGAGTTCCAGGAAAAGCACACTGTCAGCCGTTTGATCGGTTCACCTCCGGGCTATGTGGGCTTCGGCGAGGGCGGTATGTTGACCGAGGCGGTTCGCCACCGGCCCTACACGGTCGTACTGCTCGACGAGTGCGAGAAGGCCGATCCGGACGTGATGAACCTGTTTTACCAGGTCTTCGATAAGGGCATGCTCAGCGACGGCGAGGGACGGTTGGTCGATTTTCGCAACACCGTCGTGATCATGACGAGCAACCTGGCGACGGACAAGATCACCAACATGACGGTCGCGGCTTGGGAAGATGAGGAAGAGGTGGACATGCCGGAACTCATCGAAGCGATCAAGCCCACGCTGGTGGCGCACTTCAAACCCGCGCTCCTCGCGCGTATGACGACGGTGCCTTTCTTACCCATCTCCCCCGAAGCGATGGCGATGATCACCAGGCTCAAGCTCAACAAGTTGATGAAGCGCCTGGCGAGTTCGCAGGACATCGAGGCGACCTACACCGAAAAGGTCATCGACCTCATCGCGAGCCGCTGCACCGAGGTCGATACCGGAGCCCGCAACATCGATCACATCTTGCGCGCTGCGCTCATCCCCATCCTATCGAGCGCCATTTTGGCCAAGATGGCCGACGGCGAGGAACTGGAGAAGCTTGAGGTGGATGTCGCGGACAACACTTTCGTGCCGATCTTTAGCAGCGCCGCTGAATAGACGTACAGTATTAGGATGTGGCCCTCGATCATTGGGCCCTCACGGCAGGGCTGCCGACGCGCTCGCGCCTGGCATCGAGTGGTCTCTCAGGAGATCGCGCGCGGCCTGATTCGTCCAACGACTCGGCGCGAATCTTGGCCCAACGCCCCAGTCGGGGTGAGGCTTCAGCCGCACGTGCCATGAGGCGTGTGCACATGAGGTCTCGCGATGATGAAACGGTGGACGAAAACGGGATGGATGTTGTTGATGGGGGCGATGCTTGCCGGCGCTGCTTGTGCACCGGTGCCGCCCGTCGTGCCCAATCCCTGCAACAAACAGGTCGTCACGCTCAATATTTATTCTGACGATCAGCTCAACCCGACGACTGCGGAGATGCCACGACCCGTCGTCGTACGCCTCTATCAACTGGCGACGGACCTGAAGATGCTCAATGCGCCCTACAACAAGATTCTGCTGAAGGATGCCGAGGCGTTGGGCACCGATCTCATCCAGGTCGACGAGGTCCAGCTGTTCCCGAATGACCTGGTACGCATACAATTCGAGCGTAATCCGGAGGCGACGATGCTCGCAGGGGTGGCGCTTTTCCACGACCCCAAAGGCCAGAGCTGGAAGACGTATTACGAATTCCCCCCGATGCCCAACACGCCTGCTGCGTGCGGCGCGAGCGTGGAGGAGACCGACCCACAGGCTCCGCAGGCGTTTCCGGAGACGGAGTTTTTCCTGAGTGAGACGAGAATCGATAACGGCGGCCAGTTCGACGAGTCGATGTTCCCCAATTCGACGCCGATCCGCACGATCAATCTGAGCAAGCGTTCGGCTGCCCCTGACAGTTACCCGAAGAACGCCCCTCCGCCGGCGGCGCCGCCGAAAGGCTGAAGGACCGGCCGACCCTCCGCCCGTATCGTCTTCCCGAAAAAACGGGAGTGTTCGATGGCATGGAGACTTGGCCGACAACCTGCTAGAACGAGCGGGCTTGCCCATGACCCATCCGCGGAAGCCGATCTGGACCGAGGGGCTCTTCATGACCCCGCAACACTTGCAGCAGGGGGATCTGTATCACGAGTCCTTACTGCGACAGCGCATGCGCGCCCTCTTGCGCTACGATTGGGGGCTCACCGACGTTCAGTTCGATGATCGCGCGCTCAGTTCAGGCCAAGTGAAGCTGCTCCATTGCGAGGGCGTTTTCGGAGATGGCACCCCCTTCATCATCGGCGAGCACGGGGAGGACCTCGTGGAGGCCCGGCCCATCGAAGCGCACTTCCCCGCTGCCATCGACAAGGTCGATGTGTTGTTGGCGATCCCGCAGGTCCGAGAGGCACACGCGAATGCGTCGATGGATCCCGCGAAGGCTGGTCCGGCGATTCGTTACGTCGTCGAACAGACTTCGGTTCCCGACTTGAACACGGGACGAAACGAGCAATCCGTTCCTTGGGGCCGCAGCAACATGCGTCTGCTCTATGGGACCGAGCCGCTCGAGGCGTACCAAACGATTCGCATCGCACAGCTCACGCGTGACGCGTCGGGGGGCATCGTCGTCAAACCGACGTTCATCCCGTCACTGTTGCGTATCGGTGCATCGAAATTCGTGACCGGCCAGCTCAGCGGCATACTCAACGCCATGGTCGGTCGGCAGAAGGCGCTCGCCGAAACCCGTCGGCAGCGTTCGAGTTCGTCCGTTGATTTTCAGTCGTCTGACGTCGAGAAGTTTTGGCAGCTTCACACCCTCAACTCCTTCATCCCTCGCGTATCGCACATGGTCGATCAAGCTGACGCGCATCCCGAGGAGCTGTATCTGTTGCTGGGCGGGATCATCGGCGAGTTGGCGACTTTCGTTCCTGGTGTCGATCCGAAGTCGATCCCGAAGTTCAACTACCTCGAACTCGAAGACGTGCTCGTGCCGATGTTCGAGCAGGCCAAGACCCTGGTCGGGCACCTGGGCGCCGACCAGTTCATCATCATTCCCCTCGAGAAGCGCGAGGATGGCATGTACCTCGGTCGTTTCGAGGATCCGAACATGACCCGGGACAACGAGTTTTACCTCGAGTGTGGAGGCTCCGATGAGGCCACCTTACGTGAGCGCTTACCGAAGCTTCTCAAGGTCGCGTCGTGGACACAGGTCGGCTACATTCTCAACGCGGCGATCCCCGGTGTGACCTGCGCCGTGGAGTACCGTCCCCCCGGCGCGATTCCGGTCAAGCCAGGCCTGGTTTACTTGAAGGTCGAGCCGGACGGCGAATATTGGGAGGATGTCGTCAGATCTGGCACGATAGCGCTGTATCAGCCCATCGACCCACAGAAGGTGAACATTCGCCTCATCGGGGTCAAGAAGGGCAAGTCTTGAAGAGCGCCCCTCGAGGGGCTTGCAGGCTAGGGTGAGAAGATGAGTAGCGAAGCGCAATCGATGTACTGGGTGTGTTCTGACGTATTGTCGTTGGTTCTTCAGCTGCGAAACTCCCAGGACTTGCCAGCACCCGATATCTTGCAGCGTCGTGTCTTGGGCTTGTTCGACACCATGATGCAGAATGGACGCGAAGGGGGGATCCCCGAGCGGGACATGACCGATGTGAAGTATGCGCTTGCGGCCTTCGCGGACGAGGTCATATTCGTGTCGAGCTGGTCTGGCCGAACGCAGTGGCTGAACAACCCTCTGCAGCTTCAGTTCTTTCAGGAGAACACGGCGGGTGATGGTTTTTTCTCTCGACTCGACCAACTTCACGGCGAGCGCGGAAGATTGCACGTTACGCAGATCTACTTCTTGTGCTTGGCCTTGGGCTTTCAGGGCAAGTTCCGTCTCGCCGGTCAAGAGGGTCTCGGGGCCGTCGTCGAAGGCGTAGGCAACCACGTGGCCTTGGCCATTGGTGGCGCCGGCGTGTTGGCTCCCAATGCCGAGCGGCGTGATGGCGCAGCGGGCGCGGTGCGACGCGAGCTACCGTTCTTGGCCGTCGCCATGGGCTTCTTCGTGCTCGCGTTGTTGATCGTCATCGTGCTTAGACTCGTGATCGGCAGCCAGGCCGGCAACATCGCTGAGAGCATATCGAAGTTGGTCGCTGGCTAAGCGATTCGCCGATTGCAGTGGCCGAAAACTCGGCCCGAAGCGCGACTGTCCGCAACAATAGGTGGCATCATCCATTAGAGTCCCGCTGCGGTGGGACAAGGAGCGGCTCTTCGCCATGTGGCTGTGGATCCTCGTTATCATCATTCTGTTGCTCAATTGGAGCGCTTGGCTGGTTCTCTCACCGGAACCAGGAACGCTCGATCCGGAGCTTTATCCCTTCTGGATTGCGGTCACGGTCACTATCGTCGTGCTCGCGATCGTGGTCGGTCTGTACATTTACCGGCGGGTTCGTGCCGCTCGTGCGGCGCGTGCACTCGAGAAGGCCATCGCGCAGCAAGCCCAGGAGCAGGTCGCCAAGACGAAGCCGGAAGACACGGCTGAGGTACGCGAGCTCCATCGCAAGATGATGGAGGGCATGAAGGCCCTCAAGCAGTCGAGGCTGGCTGAGGGCAAGACGGGCGACCCACTGTACTCCCTGCCCTGGTACGCCCTGGTTGGTCCGCCTGGCTCCGGTAAGACGACGGCCCTTCGCTACTCCGGTCTCAGCTTCCCGTACCTCGATCCCGATGGGGGAGGGGTGCGCGGCGTAGGCGGCACACGTAACTGCGACTGGTGGTTTTGCAACCAAGCCATCTTGCTCGACACCGCAGGACGCTACACGAGCGAAGAGGCCGACTACGACGAGTGGATGGCCTTCCTCGGCATGTTGAGAACCTACCGCCCGAAGAAGCCCCTCAATGGCGTCATCGTGACGGTGAGCGTGAGCGAACTGATCGACGCGAGCGAGGACGAAATCGAGCGCACCGCTGAGCGCATCCGCGAGCGGATCGACGAGATGCAAGAGCAGCTCAAGATGGTGATGCCCGTCTACGTCATGTTCAGCAAGTGCGATCTCGTCGCCGGTTTCGTCGAGTTCTTCGGGGATCTCAAGCGCAGTGAGCGCGGTCAAGCGTGGGGCGCGACCTTGCCCCTCAACATGAACATGGCCGATCCGGCTCAGGTTTTCGAGAACGAGTTTGATCTTCTCGTCGATCAACTCCACAAGCGGGCGATCCGGCGGGTCGGCAGCGATCGGACGAATCGTCGCGAAAAAGAGAAGATCTATCAATTTCCCCTCGAGTTTGCGGCGATCAAGCGCAATCTCGCAGATTTTCTCGGGGCAGCCTTCGCACCGATGGGAGGCGAGGGCGGCCGACAAGCCTCAGCGCCCATCCTGCGAGGGTTCTATTTCGCGAGCGGTACCCAAGAGGGTAAACCGCTCGACCGCGTCGTCGGCGCCATGGGCCGCGCCTTCGGTCTCCGAGCTGTAGAGGAAGAGGAGCCGACGAGCACCGAGAGCAAGAGCTTCTTCCTGCGCGAGATGTTCGAGAACGTGGTGTTTCCCGACCAATTGATCGCAGGGCGAACCGAAGGGGAGCTGAAGCGCATTCGGTTGCGGCGCGTCCTGGTTGCGGCCGCCGCGATGTGCATCGCGATCATCATGGCTGGGCCAGCCGGTTGTTCTTTCTCGAACAACCGCGTGCTGCTCGCCGACGTGGAGTTGGTGTCCAAGCAGGCCGGCGACATCAAGTGGGCCGACGGGCGACCGTTGAGCCCCAAGCTCGACCAGCTCGACGAGCTGCGTGAGCGACTCCTCGTTCTCGATGGCTACAATCGAGATGGAGTACCCTGGCTGATGGGCTGGGGCATGTACCAGGGGGAAAAGGTGTTTCCGCCGCTCCTTCAACAGTACATCGCCTTGCTCCGCGGCGCTTTCATCGCGCCGGTGAAGAGTCGGCTCGAAGACGAATTGGCGGTTATCGACGGCTCCAATTACGGCGAGCAATACGACACCTTGAGAACCTACCTATTGCTGAACGACGTGATCCACGTCAATCAGGAGGATCCCGATAATCAGCCCAACACGGCATGGGAGACGGACCGCTTGACCGCGCGCTGGGCGAAGCTCTTGCGACAGCAGGGAGCGGGTTCCGAGATCGACGAAGACGATCTGCGCAAGCGCCTGAACCGTCATTCGAGCTACTATGTCGACCTCTTGGGCCGGGCCAAGGTGAAGGGCGAGCCCCTCAAGAAGCCGCTAGTGGAGGGCGCCCGCGCTCGACTCAGCCGCGTGGGTCGCAACAAGCAGTTTTATGAGCGATTCGTCGTGTCCCTGATCAAAGTGAAGCGCGACCCCTTGGGCGCCGACACGGCCGAGAACCGCAAGTATCCACCGCTAGAGCTGTCGAAGCTGTTCGTGGACCGAGCCGAGGTGCTGACGATACTGAGCAGTCGGCGGTACAAGCGCGAGAACAAATACCAGCAGGTGAGGGGTCCATTTACGAAGCGTGGCCGTGCCGCGGTGCTCGCGAAGCTGAAGAATGGCGCCAAGATCCTCGAGCGCGAAAAATGGGTCGTCCCGATCGCGAAACGCGAAAAGGACGTAAAGTTCGAAATCGAGAAGCTACTCAAGCAAGTTCGGCAGGACTACGATGGCCAGTACATTGCCGAGTGGACCGACTTCTTCCGAGATATTGCGGTGTCCATTCCTGCCAACAACCTCGAGGCGATCGGGGAGTTTCGTGTGCTGTCCACGCCCGAGTGGCCGTACATGCGCCTGCTCAAGGCGTTGCGAGAAAATACGCAATTCGGCGAGACCAAATCACCAACCGAAAAGGCACAATCTGATCGGGGCGTGCTCAGTCAGATCAAGCGTCGGGCGCGCTCAGGACTCGGCCGCAGGCTGAAGACCAACCTCAGCGGTCTCGGTCTCGGGGGCGGCGGGGCCGACGAATACGTCGATCCGATACCACCTGCGTTCAAGGCCATGGTGGAATTTGGTTTCCCGGCTAGTGCAAAGAAGGATGAGCCTCCTCCTCCGGGAGCGCTCGCGACCTACATTGGCGAGCTCGAGAAGCTCGCTGGACAGATGACGATCATCGAGGAAGGACCGCCGAGCGCGGACACCGCCAAGGCGACCGATCAGTTCAAAGCGGCGGTAGCGATCGCCGAGACGAAGCTGCTGAGCTTGGATCGTCGCGGGCAAAATCTCATGCGTGACCTGCTGATGAACCCTCTGCGTCAGTCCTACAAGGCGATGGTCAAGAGTGCGGGCGGCGCAGCGAGTGGGTTGTGGGAAGTTGCCGTGTGGCCGACGTATCGCGACACCATCATGAACCGCTATCCCTTCAATGACGCGGCTACGCGCGACGCTTCGTTCGAAGACGCCGTGGCCTTCTTCCAACCGAAGGAAGGGATATTGTGGGGTTTCTACGACAGCTACCTGAAGAGCTTCCATCGTCGGGTTGGCTTCACCTTCGTCCCGGCCACCCAGCTCGGTGGCGTGCCGCGACCCGCGCGTCGTTACACGCCCTTCAATCCGAACCTGTACAACTGTTTGGAGCGGGCCTCGATAATCACCGACGCGCTCTTTTCTCAGGGGAATCCTGGCGTGAAGTTCAAGGTCAACCTCACCACGGTCAGCCCGATCGTGAGCGAGATTATCTTTGAACTCGACGGCCAACAGCGCAGTTATCGGAACGAACGGGAGTTTTGGCGTAACTTCACCTGGCCCGGCAAAGACGAGCCCTCCGCTGCGATCCGCGTCAAGGGCGCGGGTGGCTTGAACGAGGAAATTCGGCGCGACGGTCCTTGGGGCCTGTTCCGGCTCCTCGAGGCCGGACGGACGTCCTCCAAAGAGGGCGATGACAAGACCTTCGTAGCGGAATGGCAAATGGCCGCGCCGCCGGTGACCGTTCGTATGCAGATTCGACCCACCCGCGCGAATCATCCGATGTCCCCTCGTTTTTTCCGCAACATGAACTGCCCTTCGGGGATCGGCGACACCTTCGGCGGCTGACTTCCCTGCCCCGGACCGGTTTGGCGCCTCGCCATCCCGTCGAATCGGGTCGCGAGCGCCTCTCGTGGCGGGGGCCGCCCGGCCGAGGGGGTCGGCAAACGTCGAAATTGAGCGGTCGGCGTTCGGGCGAGCTTGGCGCAGTCTCCCGACCGTTGTATTGCAATCTTCGAGCAATCTCAGATGGCATTTTGGCGAGCGAAGAAATCTCAGCCTCCGGTCGTGTCCTGTTTCGGGAAATTGGCGGCGACGGGTGATTTCATTCGGCACAACGCCGCGACACCGGAGAACCAGGCCTTCGATCAGTGGGTCGGTACCGCTGTCAATTTCGCCAAGGAGACGCTGGCCGAACACTTCTCGACCTACTACACGCCGAGCGTGGGATTGTTCATCTACCGCGGCGACTGCAGTGGTGGGCAAGAGCCCGAACGGGGTCTGGTGGGGGTCTGGGCGGCGAGCGGTGATAGCGCCGGCAGACGCTACCCGATGGCGATCATGACGGCGTACGATTACGAGCAAATGCTGGCGGTCGGGCCGGCCTTGCCGATCGCGGTCTGGCCTTTCTTGACGGCGGCCTACGATCTGGTGACCAACGGGCGCGAGCTCGCACCGGACGAGTTTGTCGGGCGTGTGGCTCAGATCCAGCCCGTGCCGCTCGACCAAGCCGAGTCGGCGGTCGCGGGCTACACGAGCTGGATCGAGCAACAGTCGATGAGCGCGTTCTGGCAGAGCGCGTTTGGCTCGGAGGATTGGCGTCACCCCGTAATGATGAACCTCCATGCTTCGCTGGAGTTGTTCGTTGGGTCGGACCGACCACAGACGAATCTCGCGCTCCGCTTCCCATTGGGCAGTGGCGACGCCTATGCGGCTGCCGTGTGGCTCGACATGACCTTGCGACTCGGAAAGTGGAGCCGCACCGTCAACAGTGCTTTTTGGTCGCCGCAGCGCGATCTGACGATCCACATCGGTCCGCCCCATATCGCGACATTTCGGGAGATTATTGCATCGAGCGAAGGCGGATCCGAGCATGTGATGGACATGCTTCAGCCACCGAGCATGGAGCTCAGTGTGGCTCGCGAGCGGTTGGCGCCGGCGCTTCGCGAGACGGTCGACAATGTCGATCAGTCTATTGCGAGTTTTCTACGCTCGTTGTGAGACGGTGGCCCGATCACCGAGATGCTTTCTTCGTCGAGGTGTCCGGGCTAAAAAGGAGGGACCATGTCGGAAGAACTCATCGCCGCGTCGATCGAACGCATCAAGGACCTGCTCGAACCTATCAATGGTGGGGTCGGCGAAGATGTCTCCTACGATGAAAAATTCGACGAGATCAAGAACGAAACCGAGAAGCTGACCTCCTTCGGAGGGGACCAACCGGACTGGAGCATTGTTGGGGTGTTGGCTGAGGAACTCCTTCAAGACAAATCGAAGGATTTTCGTATCGCTAGCTACTTGGCGACCTGCAAGATCCGCGAACCGAAACTCGAGAGCGTGCTCGATGGTTTGCTGCTCATACAGGAGACGTCGAACCGATTCTGGGACGACATGTATCCGCCGCTTCGTCGCCTGCGCGCACGTGCCGGCATGATCGGTTGGATGAGCGACACGGCGGGGGAAGAGGTCGCCAACATCAAGCTGAAGCCAGCCGACAAGGCCATGTGCGACGCCATCGATAGCGCGTACAAGGCGCTCGACGCGGACATGCGCGAGAAGATGGGTGAGGCGTACCCGGGGATGTCGACGCTGCGCGAGTCCGTTCGCGGGCTCGTTTCCAACTGTCCCAAAGAGAAGCCGAAGGCCGAACCGAAGGCCGCCCCGGCACAGGCGGCTCCAGGTGGGGCGGCCCCGGCTGCCTCGGCAGGGGGCGTGAGTCTCGGAGACGTCAGCACGCCGGATGCCGCGCTCAAGAGTATCGCGACGATGGCGACACAGCTCAAGAAGATTGGCGCTGTGCTGCGCGACGCGAAGCCAGACGATCCCCTTGCGTATCGATACGGGCGAATGGGCCAATGGATGCCTGTTGCCGGACCCCCGCCCACGCCTGCCGGCGATGGAAAGACGTTGGTGCCTCCACCCCCGCCTCATCTCAAACAGCGCTTCGAGACGCTGGTCCAAACGGGTGATTGGCTCACCTTGCTCCGAGAAGCCGACAACATAGGGGGGGAGCAGCTCCTGTGGCTGGATCCCCAACGCTACGTCGCCACCGCGATGGCCGCCTTGGGGGTGACGGCCATCAAGGCCCGGGAGGAATTGCTGATGCAAGTCGCATTGTTCCTCAAGCGTGTCCCGAACCTACCGAAGCTCAGTTTCTCGGACGGTACGCCGCTGGCAGACGGTCGCACCCAAATGTGGATCGACAGTGATGTCACGCCGGTGCTCGCTGGGGACGGTGGCGGCGGAGGCGGCGGCGGCGGAGGGGCCTTGCTCGCCGAGCCCATCAAGGAGGCCCGGGGGCTCGCGGTGAAGGGCGAACTCTCCAAGGCGGTCGATCTGGTGACGGCAGCGGCAAGCACCGCCCCGACTCCCGCGGATCGATTCCGTGGCCGACTCGCCGTGGCGCAGTTGTGCTTGCAGGCCGGCAAGTACGCTATCGCACGCGGCCAGCTCGAGGGTTTGGCCGAGATCATCGACCAGCATCATCTCACGAGGTGGGATCCGGCGCTGTGTGCCGAGGTGTACTCCGGGCTCTATGCCACCCACAAGGCCATGAATGACGCCCTCAAGCCCAAGGCAAACACGCCGGTGGCTCCGGGGATGCCGCCGCCGGGCCCTTCTGCCGAGGCTTTAGCCGAGCAACGGCACATTTTCGAGCAACTCTGCCAGCTCGATCCCGCAGAAGCTCTCAAGCTCGCGGGCAACAAGAAGTAGCCGCGGAAGCTCCCGCTGGGAATTTCTTCGCGCGTTACGCGAGCTGCGAGTCTCTTTGAGCCTGACTCTCCAACTAAAAACGCCTGCGAAAAAAGTCGCCCCCAGCAGGAAAAGGTGGTGCGATCCGAAGCACTCATGGGTATGCTGCCCGCCCTGATTGATTCTCTTCCTCTGGGGAATTGAGTGGGGCAACAACAATCGAGTCCGGGGGATAAGGAGCTATCTGGGATGGCGAAGGAAGGTTCAGTCGCGCCTAAAGAACGCGTCAATATCGTATACAAGCCTGCTACGGGAGACGCGCAGGAAGAAGTTGAACTGCCGCTGAAGATGCTCATGATGGGCGACTTCACGCAAAAGCCAGATCCGCGCCCGGTCGAAGACCGCAAGCCGATCAACGTCGACAAGGACAATTTTTCGAAGGTCATGAGCGAACAAAAGCTCAGCCTCGAATTTGCCGTTCCGGATCGGCTCAGTGACGAAGAGGACGCCGAACTCAACGTGAATCTTCGGTTCCGTCGTCTTTCCGACATGGAGCCCGAAGCGATCGCTAATCAGGTTCCGGAGCTCAAGAAGTTGCTCGATCTACGCGCAGCGCTGACGGCTCTCAAGGGGCCGTTGGGGAATGCGAAGGCCTTCCGCAACAAGATCCAAGGGGTCCTCGAAGATCCGGGTTCGCGGAACAAGATTATCAACGAGCTCGGGCTCAAGAAGGAAGAAGGGGAGTAGACGATGACCCAGGAAGCACAAGGTGACGGCGCTGGCGCACAGACGCTGGAAGGCGATTCGCTGCTCGATGAAATCCTAGCCGAAACGAAGATGAGACCCGGCGACGAGGGCTACGAAATCGCCAAGGCCGGTGTTCAGGCCTTCATTGCAGAGCTTGTTCAGCCGAAGCGTGAAGGCGAGAAGATCGACAAGGCGCTCGTCGACGCGATGATCGCAGAGATCGATCACAAGCTATCTCGTCAAATCGACGAGATCATGCACAACGATGGCTTTCAGAAAATCGAGAGCGCTTGGCGCGGACTGAAGTTCTGCATCGATCGCGTCGATTTTCGCGAGAACATCAAGGTCGAGATGCTCAATGCGTCCAAAGAAGACCTGCTCATGGACTTCGAGGACTCACCCGAGATTCCGAAGAGTGGTTTGTACAAGACGATCTACTCGGCTGAGTACGGCACATTCGGTGGTCGTCCCTACGGCTTGCTCGTCGGCAACTACGACTTCGGTCCGGGACCGCAGGACATCGCGCTCTTGCAGAACCTCGCGGCAGTGGCGACGATGGCGCATGCGCCGTTCATCGCGGCGGCTGGCCCGGAGTTCTTCGGTCTGGACGACTATATCGGTCTGCCGAACATGAAGGACCTCAAGGCTGTTTTCGAGGGGCCGCAATACACCAAGTGGCAGAGCTTCCGCGAGTCGGAGGATTCTCGGTACGTCGGACTGACGATGCCTCGATTCTTGCTGCGCTTGCCGTACGGGCAGAACACCCGTCCGGTGAAGGCCTTCAACTACGAAGAAGAGGTCATCGGCGAGCACCAGAGTTACTTGTGGGGCAACTCGGCTTTCGCGCTTGCAACGCGCGTGGCTGATAGTTTCGCGAAGTATCGCTGGTGTCCGAACATCATCGGTCCTCAAGCGGGTGGCGCGTTGGAAGATCTACCGCTCCATCAGTACGAGGCCATGGGTGAAATGCAGACCAAGGTTCCGACCGAGATCATGCTCACCGAGCGTCGCGAGTACGAGCTATCCGAAGAGGGCTTCATTGGCCTCACTTTCCGCAAGGACTCGGATAACGCGTGTTTCTTCTCTGCCAACTCGTGCCAGAAGCCCAAGAGCTTCGGCAATAGCGCCGAAGGCAAGGATGCGGAGCTCAACTACCGACTCGGTACGCAATTGCCGTACCTGTTCGTGACTTGCCGCCTGGCGCACTACATCAAGGTGCTACAGCGTGAGCAAATCGGTAGCTGGAAAGAGCGCGCGGATCTCGAGCGCGAGCTCAATCAGTGGATCGGTCAGTATGTCGCCGACATGGAAGCACCGCCGAAGGGCGTCCGCTCCCGTCGTCCGCTTCGTGCTGCGAAGATCGAGGTGACGGACGTTCCTGGCAACGCCGGCTGGTACAAGGTCGACATGAAGGTTCGCCCACACTTCAAGTACATGGGTGCGTCCTTCACGCTGGGCCTCGTCGGCAAGCTCGACAAGGAATAGTGGCTCAGAAGCCGCGCCGGTCCTTTGGGGCCTGTGCGTGAAGCGAAGACCGATGAGAAATCTCGTCGGTCTTCGTCATTTTGTGGGACGGTGGCGGGGGCTTCGAGAACAAGCGCAGCGGGTCGCTCAACGCGAGCGCGATTCGTCGTCGCTGTGTGCCGACTCAAGTTCGAGGAAGCCTTGCTTGAGCAACCACATGGCATGGCGGACAATTTCTTGTCGCGATCGCTCGTCGCACTGGCCCTTCGCGATGACACGGACCATGCGCTCCAAGCTGAGACCTTGGTTCTTCTCGTGCATCTTGGTCGCTCCCTCCATGATCCGCCTCAACAGCTTCTCGTCCAGCAGCCGCCACTGTTGGTTGTAGTAAAGAGGCAGGCCTTGTCGTCCCTGCGCGAGGGCGAGTCCGCTGATGCTCAAGCGAAGCACTTGCTCGGCTGCGAGCATACGTGTCGGGTAGTGGCCAAAGACCGTCGTGTAGTTCGCGTCCCGGTAGCTTGGCGTGGTGGGGGGCATGTCGGTGTTTTTAGCCTCGTCGGCAAGCTCGGCCCACAGCGCCTCGTATCGGGTGACGACGGACGTGAAGCCGTAGTGCAGCAGAGCCCTCGCGCGAGAGGCGTCACTCATCGCCCGACGGAGTGACGGCCGATCGAGCAACTGCTGAAGTCGCGCTTGCATGGCCTGAAGATCCGTCACGACAGTTTGGGCCATCTGGAGGTGATCCCGCGCCGAATGGCTGAGGGCACCGCCGAGGTCGTCGTGGCAAGCCGCCCAGTAACTCGGAACCAGAAAGCCCGTTTCTCCGTCGACGACGCTGTCCCGATAGCCATTCCAGTCGCTGACCACCTGCGGCACGCCGCTGGCCATGGCCTCGATGGGCGTGATGCCGAAGCTCTCCTGGAGGTTGTCGGCCGGTGAGACAAACACGTCGGCTGCGCGGTACAGCTGCGGGAGCCCCTCCTGCAGGTCGTCGATGACCCTCAGTGCCGGACCGAGCCCGAGCTGCGAGGCATAGTCCTGCAGGTGATCACCGAAGCGTTCTCCCGCGCGCTGCCGGCCGGCACAGACCAACATCACATCCGCCTTAGGGTTGGCCACCCGGAGTCGGGACAGCACTTGGAGCAGCGGCAGCAGGTCGGCCTTGTCGATCGCGCTTAGCCGTCCCACCCACAGCAGAATGAAGGCGTCGGCCGGGAGCTGGAAGGCTTGGCGCGCCCCGAGAGGATCTCCTGGCTTGAAGCGCTCGGTATCGACCGGTAGCGGGATGAGGTCGAAGCGTCCGGCGTATGTCAGCTGTGTTCCGTAACTGGTGTTGAAACATTCGGCCGTGTGGTTCAGTACACGGCGGCAGGCTTCCCGAGCGGCGGACGATGTGCAAACGATGGAATCGTACGAGCGCGGCTGACTCAAGAGCAGCGGTAGGAAGTTGTCGTGGAGCAGTTCGCGGTAGCTCAGGGTGTGGTGCCCGATCGATATGGGATGCTTGGCGCCCAAGCTACTTCGAAGAGCGAAGGGTTCGTGCGTCAAGAACTGCGGCTCATGCCACGCGGCGAAGGCCGGCCGAGCCTGAAGAGCGTCGTGGTTCCAGACGCCCACGCGGGGGTTTTCGGCATATCGTTCGTTCAGCCGGGCCGTGTCTTCTTCGGGGGCGAACAAGGCATAAGACTGTTTTCCGCGGCTTGCGAATGCGAACAAGAGTTGGTCGACCGCGACCGTGCGGCCAACGATGACGCTGTCTGAGCCGGCGCATTGGTGGAACATCCCAATGCTGTTTTCCGGAGGAAGCGGCTGGGAGGTTGCGGAACGGGTCTTCTGGGGAAAGGCACGGATGCGGTCCGCGAGGCACGATGCGAGGCTGTCGAGCCCGAACGCTGCGAGAACGTCCTTCCCCGCGTTGGCACGGGGGTCGTGGTCGCGGATGTCGACGCAGCGAGTCATTGTTGCGAGCAAGTCATCCTCGTCGATCGCCGCCCAGCTCATGTCCTTGGACCACAGAGCGGGTGCGAAGGCGATCTCCTCGTCATTGAGAGGCCGTAGGGTGTAGTTCACGAGGTGCGCTCGGTCAGGCGTCATGTAGTCGAGGTTGCCGGAGTAGGCCGTAGCGATCACCGGTGTCCCTGCCCCCATCGCTTCGGACATGCCAAGACCCCATGCTTCCGCACAATGACTCGAGACATAGGCGTCGGCCAGCGTGTGCAGAGCATCGATATCTTGCTCGTGGAGCGGTTCGCAGATGCTGATGATGTCGGGGTGCTCGCCCAAGCGGGGATCGGTTCGTGCGTATTGCTTGATGATGAGTCGAACGTCGTGCGATTTTCGGAGGCGATCGAAAACGCGCAGGGTCGCCGCGAGATTCTTTCGAGGGTTGGCCGCGTCCGCGATCGTGAAAAAGTAAAAGACGTCCTCCTGCCAATCGATCCGCTTGCGCATGCGTTCGAGCGCCTCTGCGTCGGGGATCGGTTCTCGAACGAGATGGGGAACTCGAAAGACGCGGGGATGGACGGCGGAGAACAAGGCCTCGGTGAACGATGAGGCGGTCCAAATTTCATCGATCCCGTCGAGCGAGTTCACGTAAGAGGGGGGCAGCTGGGTTGTTTCCCACACCGCGTATGCCACGACGTGCCGCTGACGAAGCACGGGATGGGCTTTCATGTAGTCAGGGTAATTGGGCGGCTCGTCGTGGAGCACCACCACGTCGGCCTGCTCCGGGTCGTCAACGAACCGCACCCCGAGTCTCGCGAGCGCGGCGCGATTGCCCAATGCGGCTTTAGCGTGGCTGACGTACTCGCTCGACAGATAGGCGATCTTCAACGGTGTGTGTGCCTCGTGTCGGAGGTGGGGTGAGGGTGCGGCTACCGAAGCGGTACGCCGAGCGTGATCTCCTCCATGGATACTCCGAGAAAGCCGCGTGGTCGCACCGTGACCGCGGCGCTCAGTCCGCTGTCGCCGCTCGACACGTCCGTCACGAGTTCGACGCTGCCGGGCCGCGCGGAGTCAAACAACTCCCACAGGGCGGCTTCGATCACCGGCTGGACCTCGGCCGGAGCGCTGCTGGCCCCAATCCTGGCCCCGAGCGCTTGTAGGAATCCCACGAGACGCGCCACGAAGAGTTGATCGACGAGTGGTGTCACGGGGAAGCGGACCTCCGTCTCGGCTCCGGCGGTGTCGTAGGTCCTCTTGGGTGGAGGCACGTAGGCCGTAGCGGCCGTCATCAAGAAGGCCGCGTCGTTGTTGGGCTGGCTTGCCAAGGCCATGATGCCGATGCGACCGAGGGCACGTTGGGTGTCCACAGAAAAGAAGGCCTCGGTGGGAATGGCGACCTTTTCGCTCTCGTATCCGCTCGAGACTTCGCGGACGGGCAGGTCTTCGATGACCCCTCCTTCGGGGGCCCCGGTGATTCGGTGCGGCCACTGGTGCCGAGCGAAGCTCACCATCGGGAGTGTGCCCACGGCCCAACAGCTGTTGAGCCATACGGTGGCCTCTTGGCCGCCAGGCGCCTCTTCGATCGTGGCCTCACGCACCCGCGACGTACGGCTGTCATAGGCTTCGCGCGCGAGGACGCGGTTCATGGTGAGACTCAGCCAGCGGCTCGCGGGGCGGTGCGCCTCTTTGCGCCAGGGGGCTCGTTCGGGAGCCTCGAAAATGGCCCCTTTGTAATCGAGTCGCTCAATCCTGCTGAGATCATCCTTGCCGAGTAGCGACGCGTCAGCGGCTGCGATGATCGGCACGGCGTTGTTTTCTCCCACCTCGGCCAGCTCGCGCATGCGCGCAAAGCCGGTAGCATCGCCGGTGATTTCGGTGTCCACAACCGCGTAGCTCACTGGGGCCTCGAGGCCCACCCCGGCGTTCAGTGCGCGTTGTAGCGCAGCGGGCATGTCATCCTGAGGGGCGCTCACGACGTCGATCTGCACGCCGGCTTTCGGGCGGCGGCCCACCAGGAATGCGAGTCCGCGCCACGCTTTCTCGAGTCGTCGGAACTCGTCGTGTTGGACGACCGCGCCGAGCTGAAGGCTGACGGCCTTCTCGACCGCGCGGATGGCTTCGTCTGGTCGCGCGCCGGGGCGGTCGGCCTTGCCGCTGTGGGCGACCGCGGCCAGGAAACCATCGAAGCGACCCTTGCTCGCGCCGCTGCTCGTCGGCACAGGCCGCGCAGGAGGGGCGACGTTGGTCGCGACGCTAGGGGGATCGGAGCTTGTACCGGTATCGACCATGTCGAGAAGTCGCGACACGTCGTTGTCGGTCGTCGCCGGCAGAGGGGTCGCTGGCGCAGCCTGGACGCTGCCTCGGGGCGCGACGGTCTCGACACCGCCAAGGACCTCAGAGACGAATGGAGAACCGTTCCATAGGCGGTTGAGTTCCGATTGGGTTTGCTCAACCGTGATCGAGCCTTCGCGCAGTTGTTCCAGGACGCGTTTGCCGTCGAGCAGGGACCGGAGCAAGGGGATCTCGTTGCAGAGAGAATCGGGGCGGAAGCTCTTGAGACTCGTCAATTCGAGATCCACCCGCTGTTTGGCGCCGAGCACGGTTTCGATCTCCAAGGCGAGGCGGGGGGCGATCGCGGAAAAGACACTGTCGAGATCGCGTCCTTCGACTTTGACCGGTCGTTCTGGTGCCCGAGCGCCCCGGTTGTATGCGTCGGCGGGGACGAGATCGGCTACGGCCAAGACGCGCAAGGGTAGCAGGGGTTGCGCTTCGGTGACGGCGGAGTGACTCGGCGTCGGGCCCGTAGCAGCTGGGCTGGAGGCGGGGGCGGTGCCGGCCGGAGCTTGGCCCTGAGTGACCGTTTGAGGTTGGGAGCCCATGCCAAAGGAAATACCGCCAAGCATGACGCCGCCCTCCTCGCCGGCGGTGTCGCTGGGTCCGGACTCTGCCGCTGGGCCCTCGGGCGGCTCCTCCTTTGCCGGCGGCTGAGCCTCGTCCGTCTCGTCACTGCCGGTGACGGTTTGAGGTTGTGATCCCATACCGAAGGAGATGCCACCCAGGATGACGCCCCCCTCGTTTTCTTTGTCGTTGTTGTCGGTGCTCACGGCGCGGAAGCATAAGCCCGGCCGGGAAGGGCGCAAAGCTGCAATCTCATTTTGGTGCCGGTCGACGAATAAAACTCACCGCGCTGGCGGACGAGTGGCCTCCTCGCCCAGACAATTCGTGCATTCCGGGACGAACCATTGGCGGTTTGTCCTGCCCGCTCTTATGCTCCGGCGCCGTGAATACGAATACGAGATCCGCGCGGTCCATTGGTGTCGGGATGCTGGGCTGCGGCACGGTTGGAGCCAGTGTGCTTCGTTTGATCGAGCAAGGGGGCGAGACGCTCCATGAACGTGTCGGGGCTCGGGTCGAAGTTCGTCGGGTGCTCGTGCGCGACCTGGACAAGGCGCGCGCAGGCGTGGACGAGACGCTCCTCACGACGGAGCCGGAGTCCGTGTTCGGCGACGAGGGCATCGACATCATTGTGGAACTCGTCGGTGGCGAACAACCGGCGAGATCGTTCATCGAGCGCGCGCTGGACCAAGGGAAGAGTGTGGTCACCGCGAACAAGCTATTGATCGCGACGCACGGACCGGAGCTATTGGCCCGAGCTGTGACCGCGCAAGTGGACTTGGCATTCGAAGGAGCGGTTGGCGGAGGGATCCCGATTGTTCGGACCTTGCGTGATGCCTTTGCGAGCGATCGCCTGACCGCGGTGACGGGGATCCTCAACGGCACGAGCAACTACGTGCTCTCCCGCATGCTCGACGCGGGGCTGACCTTCGCTGACGCGACGGCCGAAGCGCAACAACTCGGCTATGCCGAGGCCGACCCGAGTATGGACGTCGACGGCCATGATGCTGCGCACAAGTTGGGGATCTTGGCGATGCTCGGCTTCGGTTTGACGCCGGGCGGTGACCCGATGCACGTCGAAGGGATCCGCGCCATCGAGCCGGTCGATCATCGTTTCGCCGCACGCTTTGGCTACCGGATCAAACACCTGGTGGTCGGACGGGATCACGGAGACAGTGTCGAACTGCGGACCCACCCCGCCTTGGTTCCGGAGCGCAGTGTGCTCGCCAATGTCAACGGCGCCCTGAACGCCGTGTTGCTCGAAGGCGAGGCGCTCGGACCGAGTCTTGTGTACGGGCAGGGGGCGGGGGGCATGCCGACCGCGGTGAGTGTGTTGAGCGACGTGCTCGATGTCGCTCGTTCCATCGCGGCGGGGGCCCCAGGGCTGCAAACGCGGGGGATCCGTCATACCGAACGCGCACGGCGGGCAATGGCTGACGTCGAGAGCCGTTACTACATCCGATTCCGTGTGCTCGACCGCCCTGGCGTGATGGCCCAAATTGCGACCGCGCTGGGCCAGAACGAGGTGAGCATCGAGCAGATGCTCCAGGATCGTCTCCCGGAGGTGGAAGGTGGTCCTGCCGACGTGGTGATGCTAACCCACGGCGCACGCGAGGCCGCGGTTCAGGCGGCCCTTGAGGCGTTGAAGGGCTCCGCCATCTTGGTCCAGGATCCGCGCCTCATGAGGATACAAGACGTTTGAACGGTCAGCGATCAGGCAAGCAACCATCCGCGGATGCCCCCTTGGGCGTGTTCGATTCTGGACTCGGCGGCCTGACTGTCGTTCATGCCTTGCGCGATCACTGTCCCAATGAGGACATCATCTACTTGGGTGACAATGCGCGCGTGCCGTACGGGACTCGCTCGCCGGACACCGTCATCCGTTATGCTCTCACCTGCGCGCACGAACTCGCGGATCGGGGCGTGAAGGCCCTCGTCGTGGCGTGCAACACCGTGAGCTCCGTGGCCTTGGACGAGTTGCGTGCTCAGCTCGACTTGCCGATCACAGGGGTGATTGTACCGGGCGCGCGCGCTGCCGTGGACGCGTCGGGCGGTCATCGGATCGGCGTGCTCGGAACGGTTGGAACCATCACCTCCGGCGCCTACACCCGAGCCGTCGCCTCCCTGTCCGGTCGAGCGGAAGTCATCGGGCAAGCTGCTCCGCTTCTGGTGGCTCTTGCCGAAGAGGGGTGGATGAGTGGTGAGGTCCCCGAACTCGTGGTGAAGCGCTATTTAGATCCGTTTTTCGGACCAGAAGATGTGCCTGGAATGCCAAGGCGGGCGGACGTGGGCTGCGTCGTGCTCGGGTGTACCCATTTTCCGCTCTTTCGAGAATTGATCGTTCATCAAATGCGGGAATTGGGGGGACGTGGGATCCCCGTCGTTGACAGCGCGATCCAGACGGCATTGGACGTCCGGGCTTTTCTCCACGACAGCGGCTTGGGCAATTCACAGGCGACCTCGGGGACACTGCAGCTCCTCGTGACCGATATGCCGGCGAGCTTCGAAGAGGTCGCGGGACGTTTTTTGGGAGCCGCACTTGGCCGGGTCGAGCAGGTGGATCTCGGAAAGCCGACCGCGGGCTGAGGCGGCCAGTTCTTGACGGGTTCGTGGCTCGCCTTTATCTCGGCGATCATGTTTGACAAGGTGTTGATTGCAAATCGCGGTGAAATTGCCTGTCGGGTGATCCGCAGTTGCCGAAAACTCGGGGTCAAGACGGTCGCGGTCTATTCAGAGGCGGACGCGACGGCGCCGCACGTCAAACTGGCCGATGAAGCTGTCGCCATCGGACCACCCGCCGTGCGCGAGAGTTACTTGCGGATCGATCGGATCATTGCCGCGGCCCGAGAGACCGGCGCGCAAGCGGTTCACCCAGGCTACGGATTGCTCAGCGAAAATGCCAACTTTGCCCGCGCGCTCGAAAAAGAGGGGATTACGTTTGTTGGACCAACGCCAGCGGTGCTCGATCAATTTGGCGACAAACTGATGGCTCGTCATTTTGCGCGAGAGGCGGGAGTGCAGCCACCGCCAGGGACAGACGACGCGATCGACGCCGGCGACGAGGCCCGGTTGATCGCCGAGGCCGAGCGCATCGGTTACCCGTTGCTGGTGAAAGCGGTGGGTGGTGGCGGCGGGATCGGCATGAAGATCGTGAAAAGGGAAAAGACCCTCATACGAGCGGTCGAGAGTTGTGCCGACCGTGGTGCCGCATCCTTCGGGGATGCGCGGGTGTACCTCGAACGGTACGTGTCCTCGCCGAAGCACATCGAGGTTCAGATCCTCGCCGATGCTCACGGTACGGTTCTCGCCCTGGGTGACCGCGAATGCAGCATGCAGCGTCGCCATCAGAAGGTGATCGAGGAGGCTCCCTCTGCGGCGCCCATCTTCGCCGGTGAGGAGGGGGACCGCAGGCGGGCGGTTTTGCACAAGGCTGCGGTGAGGTTGGCGAAAGAAGCGGGTTACGTCGGCGCCGGCACGGTCGAATTTGTCGCCAGCGAGGAGGGCGAATTGTTCTTCCTGGAGGTTAACGCTCGGCTTCAGGTGGAACACCCCGTCACAGAGATGTGCGCCGGCATCGACCTGGTTGAACAGCAACTGCGCGTGGCGAGTGGCGAGGCCCTGCAGCCTGATCTCTTCGCGAAGGGCCTCAGCGGTCACGCGATCGAGGCGCGCATCTACGCCGAGGATCCCGCCAAGCGTTTCGCGCCGCAGCCGGGCCATATCGATCGACTCGTCTGGCCAGGCGAGCGGCCCGGTCTACGTATCGATAGCGGCATCGAGGAAGGACAAGAAGTCTCGCCCTATTACGATCCCTTGCTTGCGAAAGTTGTGGTCCACGGTCCCGACCGGGCCACGGCGATCGAGAATCTCGCCGCCGCGCTCGCCGAGACCACGATCGAGCTCACCGGTGCGATGGGACCGGCAAAGACGAACACTTCGTTCTGTCGCGAACTGCTGCTGTCCGATCGTTTTGGTGATGCGAGTTACGACACCGCAGTGGCCGAGACGATGGCAAAAGCATTTGTCCACTTGAGTTGATCGGAGACGGCATGGTGAAGGGATTGGTTGCACAGGTGGAGCGCTGGATTGAGTCGGACCCTGAGGAGGGTACCCGCCAAGAACTACGGGCCTTGCTCGACGCCGGGGACGCTCGACTGGCCGATCGTTTCGCCGGACCTTTGGTGTTCGGGACGGCTGGCTTGCGGGGGATCATCGGAGCCGGTGAGACTCGCATGAACGTCGCCGTCGTCCGGCGGGCGACAGCCGGTCTAGGGGCCTACCTGTTGGAGCACGTCAGCGACGCCCGAGCGCGAGGCGTGGTGATCGGCTATGACGGGCGGCGAAAGAGCCTGACCTTTGCTGAGCAGACGGCGGCGGTTCTGTTGGCAGCGGGTTTGCGCGTGTACTTGTCAAAGGGAGTTTGTCCGACCCCGGTGGTTGCCTTTGGCGTCCTAAAATACGAGGCGGCGGCGGGCGTGATGGTTACGGCGAGTCACAATCCACCGGAATACAACGGGTTCAAGGTCTATGCGGAGAACGGAGCGCAGATCATCTCGCCGGTGGATCAACACATCGCCAAAGGCATCGAAGAGTCGGGGCCGGCACGGTCCATCGGCGTGGCCAACTTGGCCGAGGCGGTCGACGAAGGCAGGCTGAGGTATTTCGGTGAGGATCTCGACGACGCTTACTGCGAGGCGGTGGGCGATCTCGTGCCGAGGGGAACCGGAGATCGGGGCTTGTCGATTGTGTACACGGCGCTTCACGGGGTCGGTGATCCCCTGGTTCGAAGGACGCTGGCCGAGGCCGGGTTTCAGCGCGTGAGGAGCGTGGCTGAGCAGGCCAAACCTGATGGATCTTTTCCGACGGTGGCCTTTCCCAATCCCGAAGAGCCGGGTGCGATGGACCTGGTCACGGCATTGGCTGTTCGCGAAGATGCAGCGCTGGTGCTCGCCAACGACCCGGATGCGGATCGACTGTCGGCTTGTGTCCGGACGCAGGTCGGCGCCTACCAGCAGTTGAGCGGCAATCAGGTGGGGGTGCTCTTGGGCCACTACCTGATGGAGCGCGATCGAGCTGTTGGTGACGACTCGAGGGGCCAGGCTTTGGTGATCACGACGATTGTTTCTTCTCCTTGGCTGGGATGCATCGCCCAAGATCTCGACGTGGCCTACGACGAGACACTGACCGGATTCAAGTGGGTCGCCAACTGCGCGATGACCCGGGAGCGAGAACACGGGCAGCGATTTCTATTCGGCTATGAGGAAGCCCTTGGGTACACCATAGGGACCGTCGCGAGGGACAAGGATGGCATTGGGGCCGCGCTTGTGCTGTCCGTGTTGGCGGCCCAGCTGCATGCTCAGGGCCTCACCTTGCTCGACGAACTCGAGCGGATTGCGCGTCGCCATGGGTTGTTTGCCAGCAAGCAACGAAGCCTCCGCTTCGAAGGCGCCGAGGGGGCGCTACAAATGGAAGCCGTGATGCAACGTCTTCGCGACGAAACGCCAAGCGCTCTGGCAGGGTTTGCTATCGAAGCGGTGACCGATTGTCAGGCTGGGACTCGAAGGACGAACGGGCAGAGCGAGTCGATCGCCCTTCCGAAAAGCAACGTGATCATCCTGGGGTTGGCCGAGGGACACCGCGTGATCGCGCGGCCTAGCGGGACGGAGCCCAAAATGAAGCTGTACTTCGACGTGCGGGAACAACTCGCGGATGGACAGAGCTTGGCTGACGCCCAGGAGAGGGCCGATGCGACGATTGAGCGGCTCGAGGGAGAGCTGCTCGAACTCCTCGGTTTGAGCTAGCGTCCGCCGCGTCGCGTCGCGGGTTGATTGTTGGTGTCGCGCCGGGGCGCGGCTCCGGGACGCGCAGCGGGCGGCTTGCCCTTGCCCCTCCGCGCTTTGCCGTTGCGCTTGACGGGGCCTCGGATAGGCACGCGGCCCTTCGGGCATACGATGAAGTTGCCGCCAGCAGGTTTCGCTTGTCCGCGTCCTACGAAAATACGGGCCGGCTTATTGCGGGGCCGACCCAGCACCAAGTCGAACTTGACGCAGCCGTTGTCTTTGGCCGCGAAGGTGAAGCCGTCCGCGTGTCCTTTGGTCTTGAAGGAGAAAGCCCAACCGGGCTTGTCGAGCCAGAGCTGGTCACGTAGCTCGACGCGATTCGGATCGAATCCGCTGAGCACGGAGGTCATGCTTTGAACGTGGCCTTGGAAGTGCCGCAACAACCTTGCGGTCGTCGTTCGCACGCGCCACCGGCCACGGGGGCCTTGCCAAATCCAATAGGCGGCTGGTGCGCCAGGGCGGAAACCATCTGGGCGTCCCGTACCCACGCCCGGGGCCATCACATAGGGTCGGGCGGAACTGCGTGGAGGCGAACGGCGCGGAGGTTGCGTGACGAGCCGCGGCGCGGGGCGTACGCGCGTCTTGGCTTTTGTCTTGGCCACGCGGCGGGGAGGCGCCGCTTTCTTCGGTCGGCGCATGCGGCGGGGTCGCTTGTGCCTCGGCCGATGTTCAGATGCGTGATCGGCGGGGTCGTCGGCGTCGTTGACGTGAACGACGCAGTTGGGCAGGAAAGCGAGGCAAGAGAGCAAGGTGGCGGCTCGAAGGAAGTTACGCATAGGGGATTCTCCAGAAAGCAGCTGACCATTCCGCGTGCATGTCGTCAAGGACAGAGCTGGACTGAGCCAAGGCGGACCGCTAGGGCGGACGCTGCGCTCTACTCTTTGGGCTGGCTCCGGAGAAAACGGACGTTGGGTTCGGCGCCCTCCAAGGCGAGTTGGCCGCATGCCGCGGAGACATCATCGCCGCGGCGGCGCCGAACGAAACACAGCAGCCCCGCATTCCTCAACACGGCTTGAAAGCGGCTCACGCGGCCGTCTGTGGGCGGGCCCAGGTCGGAATGCGCGATGGGGTTCATGGGGATGAGGTTGACCTTGACGCGCAGCTTGCTGAGCAGTGAGCTGAGCGCCCGTGCGTCTTCGACGCTATCGTTGTGACCAGCGACCAGCGTGTATTCGATGGTGATGTTCCGTCGGCGCCTGAGCGGATATCGCCGCAGGGACGCCATCAATGCCTTCAGCGGGTAGCGGTCATTGATGGGCATGAGCGCGGAGCGTTTCGCGTCGTCGGCTTGATGAAGGGAGATTGCCAGGCCGATCCGACCTTCGAAGTGTGCGCCGAGGCGGTCGATTTCCGGCACCAGGCCTGACGTTGATACGGTGATGCGGCGTGCTGCCAAGCCGAGACCGTCGGGGTGGATCATCAGCTCGATGGCGCGCACGGTCGCCTCGAAATTGTGCAGGGGTTCACCCATGCCCATGAACACGACGTTTCGCAGGTGTTGTTGCGGAGGCAAGCTTCGGCGGCCCGCGATGACCTGCGCGATGATTTCTGCCGCGCTGAGGTGGCGCTTCAGGCCAGCGATGCCACTCGCGCAGAATACGCAGCCCATCGCGCAGCCGACCTGGCTCGAGATGCATTGCGTGACGGCGATGCGGGGGAGGGTGGGAGCCTCCGGGCTGGCCGACTCGTCCTCGGCTGCGGCGTCGTCCTCGTCCTCGTCCTCGTCCTCGGCTGCGGCTGCGGCGTCGGCGTCGTGGACGCGCGCCGAGGCAGGCAAGAGAACCGTTTCAATGGTGCTTTCGTCAGCGAGGCGCAAGAGCAGCTTGCTCGTTCCGTCCTCCGAAGGGTGCACGTGGCTCAGCCTGAGAGGATCGGCGAGGCCCGCGGCGGTCAGTTCGCGCCGCAAATTCTTGGGCAAATTGCTCATCTGCTCGGGGTCGAGCACCCCCCGCTTGTGGATCCACGCGAAGATCTGGTCCCCGCGAAAGCCCCGTTCTCCGCGAGCGGTCAGCCACTCGCGCCATTCTCCAGGCAGGCGTTGCACTGGATGCTGTGATTCGACAGTCACGCTTGACGGCTAGCACACCCCCGCGCTTCATACTATCAAGGCGCTTGTGCGCCGCTTCATGATCGTTCCGCCGCTCTTCCTGTTGTCCGGGGGAACGGCTTTGCTTTACCAGGTCGCCTTCGGAAAGAAGCTGGCGACGATTTTTGGGGCGACGGCCTACGCCGTCTCGGCGGTGTTGACCGCTTTCATGGCGGGACTCGCCTTGGGCTCGCATCTCGGGGGAAAATACGGGAAACACGTGCGCCGGCCCCTGGTGGCCTACGGCGTTGCCGAAATCGTCGTCGGAGCCATTTGTGTGCTCACTCCGAGTAGCTTCGAGGCTGTGACCTCCGCCTACCTCGCGCTCGCACGCAGCGCGCCGGCGTCTCTCCCGTTTCTATCTGCGCTCCGCACCGTCTTGACGATGCTCGTCGTGGCCGTTCCCACGGTGGCAATGGGGTTGACCCTTCCCTTTCTCGCGAAGGCCGTGGCGGGTGAACGGGTGAGTGAAACAGAAACCGAGCGGTCTCGCCGACGCCTGACCTTGCTGTACGCCGTGAACACCGCGGGCGGAGCGTTCGGAGCGCTTGTTGCCGCCTACTTCGTCATTCCGAGTTTGGGCCTGTACGCTACGATGCGGGCCGCAGCGCTCGTCAATTTCGCCATCGGCGGCCTGGCGATTTGGGTGGGCCGCGACCCCGCGTGGGCGATTGAGCAGGCGCCCGCCGTGGAGGCTGACGATAAGCCAGAACAACCGGAGGCCGACCACGAGTCGCTCGTGGACTCGAGCGAGCCGGGCTGGATTCTCGGCCTCGTGGCGTGTGCGTCGGGCCTCTTGGTCTTCAGCGCCGAGGTCGTGGACACTCATTTGCTCACCTTGCTGATCGGAAACAGCGCCTACGCTTTCGGATTGATGCTCGCCGCTTTTCTCAGTTGTCTGAGCATCGGTGCGGCCCTCGCCTCGTCTGTGGATCGCAAGCTCGGCCGGCATGCCTTGCCCGTCACGCTGCTCGCAAGCGGCGTCGTTTCGCTC
>JAPYTK010000018.1:37967-44594 GCA_029941785.1 Polyangiaceae bacterium
GCTCGGCCGGCATGCCTTGCCCGTCACGCTGCTCGCAAGCGGCGTCGTTTCGCTCTGGGGTCAGATGCCGAGCGTGTTTCTCGCTGCCGGACAGCACGTCGTCTCTTGGGCCGGACGCGAGTTCGTGAGGGCCGCGGTGGCCTTCGGCGTGCTTGCTTTGCCCACTGTCGTGATGGGATTGACCTTTCCCTTGTTGTTGCGCCGCGTCGCAGGTCGAGCTTCCGTTGGACGGCACGTGGGACGCCTCACCGCGATAAATACCCTTGGCTCGATCGTGGGGTCGTTGGCTTGCGCTTACCTCTTGCTTCCCTTTTTCGGGTCGGAGCGGAGCCTCGTCATCCTCGGCTTGTGCTTCGGCGCGTGCGGTTTGCTGCTCTTACGGGACGAGGATCAGAGACGTTGGCGCCTGGTCGCTGCCGCCTTGTTCGGCATCATCATCCTGGGTCTTCCGCGATGGGACATGAAACAAATGACGAATGGCGCGAACGTGTACTTCGATACACAATCGCCGCCCGATGAGTTGCTCTTCGTCCGCGAGGATGTTCATGGAGGCCTCACGAGTGTGGCGCGACGGGGCGCAGTCCGAACGCTGTACACCAACGGGAAATTCCAAGGAAACGACGCGCACGAAGTGATCGCACAGCGCAGCTTCGCCCATATTCCCACCAGCTTTGTCAAACGTTACGATCGGGCCCTCGTCATTGGTCTCGGCACCGGCACGACCGTCGGCACCATCGCGACCTATCCTTTCACGGCGATCGAGCTGGCTGAAATCTCGCCAGCGATTGTGGAGGCGGCCGAACAGTATTTCCAGAAGCCAAACCGCGGGGCTCTCTCGGATCCTCGGGTCGAGCTCGTGATGAACGATGGTCGCAACGTCTTGTTGCTTACGAAACACCGTTACGATCTCATCACCATCGAGCTGACGAGCGTCTGGTTCGCTGGCGCCGCAAACTTATATAGTCACGAGTTCTATGAATTGTGTCGACAACGGTTGGCCGCGGCCGGCGTGCTTCAACAGTGGGTTCAGCTTCACCACATTCGACGACGCGATCTCGCGACCGTCCTCCGGACTGTCCGTCGGGTCTTTCCCCACGTGGCTCTCTTCGTATCCGGCAGGCAGGGGATCGTGGTCGCCTCGCCCCGCCCTCTCGAGGTCACTCCGGAGCACCTGGCATCCCTCGAGCGTCGCCCCGAGCTCGCGGCGACCTTGGGCGGACTTCATCTCGAGCAGTTGCTTGGTCGGATCATGTTGTCGGGCGAGGCGCTCGACCGCTTCGTTCGTGACAGTGAGCGTGAGGGTGGGCCCATCATCAGCACCGACGAGAACCTGTATTTGGAGTACGCAACGCCCAAGGGCAACGTCATGAACTACTTCAAGTCTTACGACCGAACCGTCGCGATGCTGAAGACTTATCGCCCGGACGATCTCGGCGCCCAGCACATCAAACGCTGATCGGATCCCCCGGAGCGGGGGATGGCCTCAGGAAGCCTCTGGCGCTGGCTCTTCGGGCAGCGTGTCGGCTGGGCCACCTTCAGGCGGCTCCGTTTCCTCCTTCAACAGATTCTCGAGCTTGGGCATCTTCACCGGTTCGATGACGTTCCCCGTTGGGTTGAAGGGGGGCTCCTCGGCCACCGGTACTTTTCCCATGGCTGCTTCGGCATCGCGTTCGGCTTTGCTCTTCACGCGGACCACCAGTCCGCCGTTCGTCGGATCCTTGCCGAGGAAGCGACGACCACCCACCTCCGCAATGTGAAATTCGGTGCGGCGATTCTCTTGCCTTCCGGCGGACGAGCGGTTCGGCCCAAGCGGCCGCGACTCGCCAAACGCGACCGCGATCAGCCGCATGTGATCCACGCCCTGATCGACGAGCCAGTCGGCCACGGCGATCACCCGCTGCTCACTCAGCGACTGGTTGTACTTCTCGCTACCTCGTGCATCCGTGTGTCCTTCGAGTCGAAGTTGCGAGATATCCTGGTTGGCCGTCAGGTAATCGGTCAGCTTCGCGAGAACCCCGGAGCTCGGCTCAGCGATGTCGCTCTTGGCGGTCTTGAACACGACCTTGCCTTGAAGGAAATCGCCTTCCTTCGCGGCGGCGGTTTCCGTCCACGGCGCTTCTGGATACCACCCTGGCAGAGAGCTTTTTGCTTCGTGCTGGGGAATGGGTCGGGGGGGAACCGACGCGCAGCCTGCACAAACACTCGCGGCGCACAGGGCGGTCGCGATTCGCATTCTCGATGACGTTTTGGGTACGCGGTTGACCATGACTGGAATCGTGGCGCAAAACATGGCGCGGCTCAAGCGAGAACAAGCGAATGCATTGGATTAGGTATAACAATGTAAGACACTAAAATACTGGGATAATCGACAAGTATATATAAGTTGTTATGAAAGCGAGAGGTCGAGCGTAACGATGTTGCATGCGGCTCGCCTGGCGGCTGCGGTGGCGGTGCCTCGACGGCCCAAGATATGGATAATCTAGTCGTTTTTTTGACGATGCGACGATCGTCTTGGTACGTCGATCGGGTCAGTATTGTGTGTCTTGAGCCCTCGCGTGGGCGCGTAAAGCGAAGAAGGAGCAAGGATGGATCGCCTCGACCAAGCAGCGAGAGTCGGTGTACTCATGGGGGGATGGTCGGGGGAGCACGATGTGTCTCTCGCCACCGGACGAGCGGTGAGCGTAGCGCTCAAGGCTCGTGGTCATGATGTTGTGCCCATCATCATCGAGCCCGAGGCGCTCGCGGAGCACTGCGATCTGGTTGACGTCTTGCGGCGCAGTGGCGTCGATCTCGTGTTCCTCGCCCTTCACGGTCGTTTGGCAGAAGACGGTTGCATCCAGGGGCTGCTCGAGCTCGCCGGCCTGCCCTATACCGGGGCCAGCGTGCTCGGTAGCGCGCTCGCGATGGACAAGCTTAAGAGCAAGGAGATGTTCCTGCTCCACAACGTCCCGACGCCTCCCTACTACCAGGTGAAGCGCGACGACTCGCTCACGGACATCGAGGTCACACATGGGCACTTTGGTTACCCCGTTGTCGTCAAGCCGAGAGGCGAGGGCTCGAGCTTGGCGGTGACGAAAGTCCATTCGGCCGGCGAATTGGTTTTGGCTCTGGAAGACGTTTTTGCGATCGACGACTACGCCTTGGTTGAACGCTTCATCGCTGGGGCTGAGATCAATGTTGGCATCTTGAACGGCGAAGTTCTCGGTGCCATCGAGATATGCCCGAGGCGAGGCATGTATGATTACCACGCGAAATACACTCCTGGCGCCAGCGAGTATCACATGCCTGCTCGCCTACCGAGCGCGCGCTACCAGAACGTGCTCAATTTGGCTCGCCGAGCCGTCGAAGCGGTAGGTTGCGAAGGCGCCGTACGGGTCGACATGTTGGTGACTCCGGGGCACAACGAGTACGTGCTGGAGGTCAATACGCTACCGGGCATGACGGAGACCAGTCTGCTGCCGAAGATCGCGGCGCATGCCGGCTACAGCTTCGAGGACTTGTGCGAAGTCATTCTCACAGGGGCGCGGCTGTATTCGCCACAGTATCGTCACCGTCACGAGGCTCCCCGAAACTCCGCCGTGCGGGTTCGCCGTGGGAGGCGCGCTGCATTGCCGCCTACGCCGCTCGCACCCGTCGACGAGGCCGTCTAGCCGCTGTCATCCAAGCGCTGGATGCGTAACGTCTATGCGGGCGCCTGGGCCGTTGCCGCCCGCGTCAGGACGCGCCTTCGATTTCGACCACCACCACGGTGATGTTGTCGCTGCCGCCCCGCTCATTGGCAAAGTCGATGAAGGCTTGGGTGGCTTTGCTGCCGCCGAGCTTCACGATGTCGACGATCTCAGGGCCTTCGAAGTAGCCGTGAAGTCCGTCAGAGCAAAGCAGCACGCGGTCGCCGTCTTTGATTTCGACGATGCTGGTGTCGACTTCAACATAATCTCGTCCACCGACGGAACGGGTGATCACGTTGCGATGGGGCGATACTTTGGCTTCCTCTTCGGAGATCAGACCTTGCTTGACCTGCCATCCTACCAAGGTGTGGTCTTCGGTGAGCTGCATGACCTCGTTGTCGCGTATGAGGTAGATGCGGCTGTCGCCGACCTGACCGGTGACCAACAGGTTCTCGTAGACGAAGGCGGCGCTGATCGTGGTGCCCATGCCGCTCTTGCCCGCGTCGGCCTCCGACATGGCGAAGACCATGTAAGTGGCGGCTTGAATGGCGCCCTCCACCATTCGGCGCGCCGAGGCGATCGACTGGTCGCTCACCTCGGGGCCTAGCTTCTCCGAGCCCCGTTTCACCATCCCGAACACGGTGTCGACCGCTTCGGAGCTGGCGACCTCGCCTGCGGCGTGTCCCCCCATGCCGTCGGCGACGACGAACAGTCTCAAATCGTCGTTGTTGAGGTACGCGTCTTCGTTCTGTTGCCGGCGACGACCGATGTCGGTTTGTCCATGAGAAACGATGGTATGCATGTCAGTGGTCGGCCGATTAAACAGGCGGACGTGCCGGACCGCAAGGGGTACAGTTGGTTTGAGCACGAGGGGCGCGCTGCGACCGCCAAACTGGGGAATGGGCGCCCCAGGTCAGGGCGACGAACGGTCGGTCGCTACGCGGGGACCGGGCGGCGGCGAGGGCGTCTTCGGAGGTTGGCTCGGGGCAGCGGTTTTCGCGTGGCTTTGGCGCTTGGCACTCGTCTTCGTTGGCTTGGCCGGGGCGGGGGTCTTCGCTGGTGGAGCGGCTGGTGTCGTGCTCGCCTTCTTTGGTTTGGCACGAGCAGGTTTGGCACGAGCAGCAATCGTGGTGCGCCGCCGCCTTTTCGGAGCGCGCTTGCGGGCCTGCTTGGCGTAGACAATCACCCGCTCGCCCGCGCGAAGTTTGCTCCGCGAGCTGCGATGATTGACCCTTTCTAACGAGCCTCGCCGCACCCGATAGCGTTTGGCAAGCTTGTACCAAGTGTCACCCGGTCGAACAGTGACGACGCGTCTTTCCCGGCCTTGCAGTCCAAGGAAATGACGGTAGAACGCTGGCGTGCCGACGTGGAAGATCCGCACGTCGCGCTCTTCGAGCAGAGCGACTCCCGGCGGTGAGGCGTCCTTGGGAAGGAAGAGCTGCAGTTCCATGCCGTTTTGGAGGCGGGTGTTGCCTTCCAGGGCATTCCAGCGGCGCAGATTGTCGGCGCTTACTCCACAAACCTGCGCGACCTGCTCGAGCTGGTCACCGAGCACGACCTCGTAAAAGACTCGTCGACGGTCGGGATAGAAGAATCGACGTTTCGGTATGACCACCACGTGCCGCGTCGTCGGTGGTTTTTTTTTCCGCGGGCGGCCGATGAAGATGACCTCGCCCGGTCGCGGCGACTCGTAAGGATGAAGGTCGTTGAGCGCGAGCACGTGGCGGACGTCGACGTTGTGGTCTTGGGCCATGCGGCGCCGCGTCTCGCCCCAGCGTACCCGGTGCGTGCGAATGGCAACGCGGCGACCGAGGCGACCTTTGGCTTTGGCGGCGTGGGCCTCGGGCAGGTAGACGGACCAGGTCTTACGCGGTCGTGTGGCGATCGCGAGCGGGGGCAATCGTCGCGCGATGATGTGTGGGTTGTGCGCCGCGAAGTCGCTCGCTTCCATCTCGGCGACCCTCAGGATCGTGCTGACGGTGACGCCCGGCGCGACCGCGGTCTCCTTGGCACTGTGGCTGCCATAAGGGCGGGGCGGGTCGAGCGCGACCTTGTCGCACCCAAACAGACGGCAATTCTGGGCGACGATGGCGATGGCCATGATCTTTGGCACATAGAGAGCTGTCTCGTACGGCAGAGCGCCTTCCATGTGCTGCATGGCCCAAAAATCGTTCGAGTTGTGTTGGCGCATGCTTCGTAGCAGACCGCCGTAGCCCATGTTGTAGGCCGCAAGGGCGAGAGCCCAACTGTGGAACCGCGCGTGGAGGTCCTTGAGGTGTGTGAGCGCTGCCTCGGTTGCCCGTTCCGGGTCGAGCCGTTCATCGACCTGCCGATTGACCGTGAGTCCGTAGATGCGACCCGTCGTCGGCATGAACTGCCACAAGCCCGCTGCTCCCGCGTGAGAGTGGATGGTCGGGTTGAAGCCGCTCTCGACGAGGGAAACCCACAGAAGCGAGCGAGGCAAGCCATGACGATGTAGCGCGGCCCCGATGGCTTTTCGGTACCGTCCGCTCTTCTTCATCCAGGCGCGGACCAAGCGTTGGCCTCGCTTCGTGTTCTTGTAATACGCCAGATAACGTACGACCGACGGATCGAGCTTGACCGCCATATCCGGTTGGGTGAGTTCGGCGAGCCACTTGTGCTCCGGATGCTTGGCCTTCGGATCGATCTTGAGGCCTAGAGGCCAGGGCGCCGCGGCGGGCGCCGGGCTAGCTGGAAACAGCATGGCGTCGATGGAACGCATGGCTGCCAGGGAGGCGGACTCCACATTATCGTTGTTGGCGCGATTGTCATACTCGCCACGAAGCGTGCGGCGGGCTGAGACATCTGATGCTCCCGGCTCGCTACCCGCAACTCTCGGCTTTGGCGGCGGTCCCTTCTTCTTTCGCGCCGCACGGCGCCGCTTGGTCTTCTTCTTCTTCTTCTTCTTCTTCTTCTTCTTCTTCTTCTTCTTCTTCTT
>JAPYTK010000019.1 GCA_029941785.1 Polyangiaceae bacterium
GACCGCCGCCGCCGCCACCACCGCCGCCGCCCGTCGCCCCGCCCGGACCGGCGCCGCCGCCGCCGCCCGCGCCACCGCCAGGACCTTCGTCCACGGTCTTGGTCAGCACGATGCTCGCCGCCGCAAGATTGACCAGCGGCGCCTTGATGGTGACGCCTCCTCCATCGACGACGACCTCGCTCGCGCCGCACTTGAAACTGATCTTGCTCGAAGCGTTCACCATGTGAAGCGCCCCGATGAAGGTCGCGTCCCCGCCCGCCGCAACCTGGATGTTGCCCGCGGCCTTGTCGACGATGGCACCGCCCACGCTCATCGTCTTGGCCCCGCCGACCTCTTCGCCTTCATCCCCGCCGCTCAAGACCAGCAAGCCGATCGCGCTCTCGGTCTTGTCCGCGCCGCACACCTCGGTGCGGCCACCCATCACCAGCTCGATGCGGGCCGCGCCGATGTTCTGCGTTCGCGTCGCAGCAACCTTGGTGTTGATTTGGGACACCGCCACCGTGGCGCGCAGGGCCCCGATCGATTCGCCGTAGGACGCGGCGACCTTGTGGATGTTGTGCCCCGGTCCGACCGCGCAATCGGCCGCCGCGTTTCCGCTCACGCCCCCCGGTGGTCCGGGTACGTTCTTGCCGCTCTTGCCCGCCACACCGAGCGCGTCCTTCAGGCCGCTCGCCGCCCCCTTGACGCCCGCGTCGATCGCCTTGTTCGCCATCGCGTCGAGCCCGGATGCTGCGCTGAAGTCCTTGCCCGCCGCAACGCCCTTGGCCGCGCTCTCGAGCGTGGGAGGTGGAGGCTTTCCGCCTTTGCCTCCACCTGCACCTTTCCCACCGTCACCGCCTTCGCCGCCACCGCCTTCGCCGCCACCGCCTTCGCCTTCGCCTTCGCCGCCTTCGCCCGCGCTGCCACTCTTGCCAACGCTCTTGCCGCCCAATCCGGCCTTGCTCGCCAGATCGCCCGCCGCGCCGCGTAGTGGCTTGGGCACCGCGCTCTCCGCTTTGCTCATGGCGGCGTCCTTGACCTGTTTGCCAACCTCACCCGGCGTGGGCAAGCCCGCCGCCTTGGCAGTCGCGTCCGCCACGCCTTTCAAGTCGCCGCTCTTGGCCGCCTCCATGCCCTTCTGGACTTGGCCGACCTTCTCCTGCAGCTCGCCGATCGGGCCCATGACCTTGTCGACCTTGTCCTTGACCGCCGCGTCGAGCTTCTTCATCGCCTCGGCGGCTTTCTCCTTGAGCGCGGCGTTCGCCTCGGCCGCGGCCAGATCGATCAAGCCCGCGATCGGGTTGCCGTCCATCTCGAACTGGTTGCCGCCCACCGTCGTGATGTCCGCTCCCCCGCAGCTCAGCCCCAGCACGGCGTCCACGTTGACCTTGCGGTTCGCCCCCACGCTCACCGCCTGCGCGCCCGACACGGTGTTCATGTAGCCGCTCGTCACCCGCACGTTCTGGTTGGCGCCGACGTTGATCGTGCGACTCCCGCCCACCGATTGCTTCTCGTCGCCGCCGGTCTTCTTGTCCTTCTTGCTGCCCGTTCCGATCTTCTGATCCTTTTGCGCCTTGACGGAGATCTCTTCCTTGCCCGCCTGGTCTTCGAAGCGCACCTCGTTTTGGCCCGCCCCGCCCGGCGAGGTGGAGCTACCGAGCGCCGTTCGAGTCTTGCCTTCGGGCAACTCGTATGGCGGCATATACCGCCCGTTGAACAAGCGCCCCGTGACGATGGGCCGGTCCGGATCGCCCTGCTGGTACTCGACGAGCACTTCCCAATCGACGCGCGGCAAGATCATCGAGCCTGAGGTCTGCGGTTGGGTCGTGCGGATCCAACACGACGCGCGGTCGTCGAGTGATTCGGCGAGATCCCAATGCATCTTCACCTTGCAACGACCAAACTCGTCGGTGTGGATGTCCTCGGGCTCGCTGCCCTCCGGCGCCATCACGATGGCCGTCTGCGGTCCATGGATGACGGGCTTTTCCGTAGTCTGCGGCGTCCGATAAGGCACCGCCTCGGGGAGCAGCCAGGCTCGAACGCGAAGCGGTGCGTCCGGCTGCTCCGCGCCATCCTTCGAGTCGGCGGCGTGGACGGCCTCGTATACGTGAATCGTCCGCGTGACGACGTACTTGCCGTCGAGCCCCCGCGGTGTATCGACCAGCTCGATCTTGCGGCCCGGGCTGAGACGCGCCGCGCTGGACTGGATCTCGATCTCGTGGCGACGCACCTGCTCGGCCTCGAGCTTGACCCGCGCGAGGCGTTTGCCCTCCGCGGGCTCCGTGAACCGCCCGGGGTAGTCGAAGTGCGCCAGATCCGTATGAAGATCCGACTCCGCTTCGGAGGTCAGATCGAGATCGGGGCGCTCAAAGTCGTAATCGTCGAGCACGAACTTCCCGCTCACCACGCGGTGCTGCTCACGGATCGAATACGCCACCTCCTCGCCGACGTTCATCTGGCTAGGGCTGAGGAAGCGCAAGCGCTCACCTCCCTGTAGCGGAGCGCAGCCCCGACTGTCATCCTCGAAGACGAGCTGTTCGCCATCTTCACCGCTGCGCGCCGAAAAGAAGATCCCCTCCTCTTCGAGCAACCGACAACAAAACGCCGACGCGTTCTCACCGTACTGCACGCAGTACGCGCGCTTCGGGTACGTCTCACCGAGCTTCCACTGTTGCCGGGCGGGCGGGATTCCATGCTCGCTCAGCACCGCGCCCACAATGTCGACGACGCTCATCTCTTGGAAGATGCGACTCGTCACGCTGCTTTCGAGCAGTCCCATTTGTCCGCTCAGCTCGATGTGCATGGCCCACTGCCGCGCCGCTCCGTCCGCCGGCGAGGCGACGCTCGATGCTCCTCTCACGATCCCCACGAGCTCGTGCTTGACCTCGCCGTAACCAAAACGCAGCACGCCGCGGCGCCCAAGCAACGCTGCCGGATCCACGTAGTCCAGGAAGCGCACGTCGAGCTCGGCAGTGGTGCTCTTGCCCAGCTGTCGCTCGACGCGAAACGAGACCACGCGGTGGGCCGCGATCTCGTTGATGGCAAAGCTGGTGTGGAGGGTCATCGGGTAGGGGCCTAGTTGTCGAGCACGAGGGCGGCGGTTTCGGGGCAGACCCCGTCGAGCTTGATGGTCGCGCCGGCGATCGTCACTGAGGCGGGCGTGAGGGTGAGCGTCGAGCCTCCGCAGACCACGGTGAGCAAGCTCTTCGCCGCGTAGGTGACCTCCGTCGCCTTGGTGTAGTGCAGACCGCCCACCGTCTCGCTGATCGCGCCATCGGAGTTGTCCTTGATGTCACCCTTGCTGATCACGGCGACCGCACCGCCAACCGTCTGCGTCATCGCGCCGCCGACCTTCACGCCACGCCCCGCCGTGCTGAGCACCGCCTTCAAGGCGCCGATGGTCTCGACCCGAGATCCGCTGGTCACCACATTGTGACCCGATGGCGTCATCTGGATGAGCGCCCCTCCAACAGTGTCGTTCATCGTCGAGAGGGTGGACTCCTCGACGCTGCCAGCGACGAGATCGATCTGCATCCCACCGACGGCGAGCTCGGAGGTTCCGCTCACCAGCGCCCGGTGATCGCCTCCCACGGTGAGGTCGCGATTGCCGCCGATCGCGAGCGAGTGCGCGCCGCCCATCTCGTCGACGAGGTAGGTCGCCGAGGCCGTCTTCTGATCCGCCCCAACGCCCCAGGTCTGCGATCCGCCCACGTTGGACTGAAGCGCACCGGAGACGTCCAGGTTCTGATCCACGCCGATCGAACGCGTCTCATCGCCCACGACCGAGTCGGTGCAGTTGTTTCCCGCCGCCACCGACATGTTCTTCGAGGCGTTCATCATCATCTGCTCCTTGCCCTTGGTGTCATCGAAACGAAGCTCGTTGACCCCCTCACCTCCAGGGCTGGTCGCGGTCTGAATCGTCGATCGCGCCTTGTGTTCGGGAAGCGCGTAGGGCGGAGGCTTTTTCGCGTTGTACATCCGGCCCACGATGATCGGCTCATCGGGATCGCCCTCGACGTGGCGCACCGCGACCTCCCATCCTACGCGCGGGGTCATCAGGCCGCCCGCGAGGGGGAGCTGCGTGCTGCGAACCCAACAGCTGCTCTGATCGTCACCCTTCCCGGTGTGATCCCAGAGCGCTTGCAGCTTCGTCCGGCCGTACTCGTCGGGGTGGATCTCGCTTCCAGCCGGTCCGGTGATCTGGGCCAGATCATAACCAGGAACCGAGCGGGCGTTCGGCATCACCTTCGGACGCATCGCCAACTCGGCCGGCATGGCCGTGAACGACATGCGCTGCACGTCGCCGCTTGCCTTACTCTTGCCCCAGCGCGGCGCGACAAACTGATAACTGACGGTGAGTACGCGCAGCTCGATGTTGAGCGGCTCGTAGGGGTGACCCGTGATGGAGAAACGTCGACCGGGCAGCAGATGAAGCGCCCCCGTTCCGCCACGAATGGTCGCGCGCTCAGCCTGGTGTGATTCGAGCCTGACCTGGGCGCGACGCTCGATGGTGTCGGGCTCAATGGCGCGCGCCGGATACAGGTAATCCTCGAGGGTGCCCGCGCCGTCAGCCGCCTGCTCGGCTTTCACCTCGAAGTCCGGCCGCTCGAAATCGAAATCCCGCACCGTGACCCGATCGCTGACGATGGCTCGACCGTACTCGAGTCTCGCAACGTGGTCGCGGGCGGCGTCCATCCCAAACTCGTGTTGGTAAGTGAGCTGGAGCGGGCCGAGGACCTCACCGAAGTCAACGTCGCTGAAGCGGATCTTGTCGACGCCCTCTTCGATCTCGACCGTGAAGCTTATCCCTTCTTCGGCGAGTAGTCGTTTGATGAAGGCCAAGTCGGTCTCGCGGTGCTGTACGCAATGAAGACGCGGCTCGTAGGAGCCCGTGAGCTTCCAGTCTTGATCGACAGGATCGATCCCCGCCCGCGAGAGCACATCGGCCACGATGCTCTCGGTCGTCATCTCTTGAAACACCCGGGTGTCGCTGCGCATCGACAGCCGCCACAGACGCGACACGCTGACGAGCTTCACCGCAGGCAAGGCCGACTCGGCGCCGAGATGTTCGGCTTCGATGATCAATCCAGCAAACGTGAAACTGCGCTCATCCGCCTCACGGGTGACGCTAAGCTCGAGCGTTTGACCGATGAGGGTGGCCGGATCCGGTCCACCGTCGTTGTCGGTGAGCACGCAGGTGCAGGTTCCGATCTCCGAAACGGCGAGCTCGATCTCGACCTCGAGCGCCGTCAACGCTTGGCCGTCGATCTGAACCTGAACACCGAGTAGGGCTGCGTCGCTCATGGTTCCTCTAATCGAGCTTCAACGCGCCCGCCGCCTTGCGAATGAGCGCCGCCTTGATGGCGATCTTGGAGCCCTTCAAGACGACTGGCCCACCATTGAGGTTGATCGCCGAGCCCCCTCCTTTGAAGTGGCCAATCCCGCCGAGCAGCTTGATCGTCGACGCGGATACCTCGATATTTCCGCCCGCCATACGAACATGTGCGCCGCCCACCAAGCGCGTCACGCTCGCCGCTTTGCTCGCGAAGTTCGCGACGAGGTGGATCTCCCCGGCGCTCATGTTTTGGCTCTTGGCGCCCGCCACCTCCTCGGCGCCCACGCCCGCGATGATCTCGGCTTTGAGCGCGCCGACCGTCTCGTCGTAGGTCGAGCCGTGCGTCTCGTTGATCGTGGCGGCGCTCGCTTCGATCTGCACTGCGCCAACGTCCCGGGTGATCGACGAGCTCACGAAGGTGCGCACCCCATTGCAGATCGTAATGCGGTTGGCCGCGATCGAGTGCGTGCGCGAGCCCCCGATGGCGGCGATGTAGTTCGCCTCCGTGCCCACCACTTCGTTCGCCCCCACCGAGATGCTCTGTGAAGCACACTTGGTCTGAAGCGCATTGCCGACGTTGATGTCTTGGTTGGCGCCGATGCTCACCGTCTCGTTGGCGCCGACCATCGAGCTCATGTTGCCCGTGACCTTGTGATCTTCCTGGACGCCAACATCTTCGCTTCGCCCACCACCCACGAAGGTGTTGACGTCCTTCGGGCCCTTGAGACCAAAGCCCTGGCTGCCTCCCGAGTCGTCCGTGCCGAGCTGGTTGCTCCCTGCCCCACCGGGGGTGCTCAAGCTCTTCATCGCGCTCTTCGCCGCGCCCCCGGGCAAGTCCTCGAGCGTGCCCTGCTTGCCGTTGTACAGCCTCCCGATGGCGACCGGACGATCCGGATCACCATCGAGGAACGCCACGGCCAGCTCCCACCCGACGCGCGGCAGGATCATCGAGCCACCGAGGCCGAGCTGTACCACCCGAAGCCAGCAGCTCGAGGTGTCGTCGCCTTTGCCGGCGCGGTCCCAGTGAAAACGCACCTTCACCCGGCCGAACTTGTCGACGTGGATCGCCTGCTGCTCGTTGGTCGGCCCGGTCACGATAGCGGTCTGCACCCCGTGGATCTGCGGTTTGCCCGCCTTGCGATCTGCCGCGAACGGCGCGCCTTCCGGGATCCCGGAGAAGGTGTTGGTGCAGGCCAAGTTGTCGCCCTCTTCGGCACCGGTTTCGTCGGGGCTTTGCTCGCCCGTCGTCTGGATCTCGGTCACCACGAAACGCCCGTTGCAACACGACTCCGAAGCACCCTCGACCGAAAAGGGCATTCCGGCAGACAAGCCCACCGCCACGCTCTTGCCTTTCACGGTGTCGGCGTCGGCCCGCAAGCCGTGCATACACGCCTCGGCCCGGCGGACCGCGTCGTCACCAAAGGTGAAGCCTCCGGGATAGGCGTAGTAGGGCATGGGCCACGACCCCGCCTCACTCATTTGCGCTTCCGGCTTGAGCTGCGGAGACTCGAACTCGAAATCGCGAAGCTGAACGTCGGTCGTTCTGAGACGTTTCTCGCGGCGAAACACCGCGAGCGGATCCGTCGCGCCAGACAGACCTTGGACCATACCGAACCGTACCTCCGACATGTGAGGCGCAACGGCAAAGGCGCTCGGATCGTCCGCCACCACCATCTTGTGACCATCGGGACCGTGCTCGAAGAAGTAGAACAAGCCCTCGTCCTCGAGCAGGCGCGACACGAAATTGAGCTCCGTCTCGCGGTACTGCACGACGAACTCGCGGGGTCCGTACGTCTTGCTGAACCGCCACTCGACCTTCTCGTCCACGCCGGCGTCCGCCAAGACCTCCTTGACGATGTCCACCGTGCTCATGTCCTGGAAAATGCGCGAGCCTCGACGATGCCCGAGCGTCGCTAGTTGCGGCCTCAGGCGAAGGCGAAAGTGAAGCAGCGTTCCGGTGTGCGCAACGAAACGCGCCTCATCGATCAGACCATCGAAATGGCGTAGACGGTTCTCGCCGCCATCGATAGTGACCAGCACGCGCGTCCGCAAACACGCTTCGGCGCGAAAGGCGAGATCTGCGGTGGCGAACTCGATCTCGCAAGCGTAGGGCGCGCTGAGCTTCTCGCTGGCGTCGAAACGCCTGACGGATGAGTCCGCCGGGAGAGCCTCCCCCTGAACGTGAATGGTCGCCACGGAGCGCATGCTACTGCCCGCGGGCGACAGGATCTAGCTTGACCTACCGCGAACTCAACTGCCGGGCGTACGCCTCTCGAGCCGCTCGCCATGCCGCGAGCTTCGCCGGGTCCGAACCCAACACGGTGTACATCTGTTCGTCGAGCGCCTTGAGCGAAGCCTCATCCGCCACGGCGTAGCGCGCCAGGACTTGAGCACGGTGGTTTGGATAGGTTTCGAGCTCGAGCTGAAGCGCCGCGTGCTGCTCGACGCTGAGCGACAAAGCGGGCACATCAGGAGCCTTCTGCCCGGCAGTCTCCGCGAGCACATCCGCCGCCAGATCCGCCAGACCTTGGAGACCCGTCGTCTCGCCCCGCAAGGCCGCGGCGATCTGAAGCTCGGACGGGGAAGCCGAGGCCGGCATGCTCGCAGGCGCTTGCTCATCGAACGGGAGAGCCTCGTCGTCTGGGGGCGCGAACATAGGCAAAGCGCGGGTTTGGTGCGCCATCGAAGAAGGGGGGGCGGACTGCGGCGGGTGCGGCACGCTCGGGGCCGCAACGGACACCGGCACAACCGAAACCGGGGGCGGCGCGTGCAAGGAGGAGGCCTCAGGCTCGGTCGCTTCGTTCGGCTCGCTCTCGACGGCAGCCTCGCCAAAGGGAAGAATGGGGCCCAGCTTCGACAGGTCGATAGCCGAAGTTGCGAACGCATCGGGCACCACCTTGGCAGCCGCGGTGAGGCCATCCTCCTCCTCCGGCACCTCGTCCGTGGACGGAGCCTCCTCGGGAAGAGGATCCACGGGCTCGGCTTGGGCAACGCGCTGCGGCGACGCCAGCGCCTTGGCCGCCTCCATCTCGTCCTTGTCCAAGAACGGGACGACGGCCTGAAGCTCGAACACATGGGCGGTGCCTGTCTCGTATGCCGCAGACAGGTCCGGGCCGGTTTCCGGGATCGGATCTCCGAAATTCGCCGGCCGGTGGGCGCGATACGCACCCTGATAATGCCGACTCAACTTCCAGCGACCCCGCGCCGCCTCCTCGCCCATCACCTGGAGCCACTCGCGCTGAGCCTGCGCGAAGATCTCTTCGGCCAAGTCCGCGCGCCTCAAGACGACGTCCTGGTGCTCACCGGCGTCAATCTCCGCCCGCAACTCGGCGTACCGCTCAATCGTGATGGCCGCGCTCTTCATGTTCGCGGCCGAGACTATACCGCGTTATGGCTTCGTCATGGCCCAAGGACTCGCGCCATCTATCTGGCCACCGTGGTTGCTGGACGTCGAAGACGCCCACGGCCAGCTCCAGCACGCGGTTTGTCTCATTGAAGACAACGGCGAAGACGCCAAGGATCTGACATCGAGCGCGCGCTCCATCGAGGCCGCATTCCTGCATCTGTACGAGGCCGTCGATGGGAGGACCGCCGATCGCATGACCGCACTGCAGACGGCAGAAACGAACGCCAAGAATGCGGCCAAGGACATCGCGGAGCAGCTAGAGAGTCCTGGTCCCCTGAGCGACGCAACGAAAGCACTTCACGAGGCCGCGACCGCCCTGTCGCAGGCGGCCCAGCATGCCCCAGGGCTCGCGCCAGATGCCGCGGACGGCTCGAAACTAAAAGCGACACGACGCGGCACGCCGCTTCACGCGATGGACCGCTCGTCCTGGACCCCTCGTCTACGTCTTCCCCCCCCGCTCCTTCCCGCCGACATCGCCGCACCGATCGACGCGCCGCCGACGAGCTCCTTCGAAGAGCTGGACGCAGTTGACGCTGCAGTGCGAGCCCAAGTCGCCCAATCACTCGAAGAACGCTTGGCGCAGCCTGAGCCCCCCATCGACACGGCCCCGTCGCTCGAGGCCGACACGCTGTACCACCTCAGTCCAGAGTCGTTCGTGCGCGAAAAAGCGCGACTCTGCTTCGATGAAGTGGCCATGCTCGCCCTGCAACGCAAACCGCTGCGAGGCGATCACTTCACGATCTCGGACGATGTCGAAACGCGCCTGATCGAGACCGTGGACGCCTTCGCGTCCTTCGGCGCCACGGGTGTTGGCGAGCTGGAGACGCTGGTGCTCGACGCGCCGGTCGCCGAACCCAGCCGGCTCTTCGCCGCGAGCTTCATCGCGGGCAGTCTCGTCGGCCGCGACGCTCTCGGGCTCATCGACCGCCTCGCGCGCCATCAAGCGACGACCAGCGAGATGCGGCAAGCCATGGGCGACGCGCTCCGGCTGAGCCGACACCCGATGTTGGACTTGATGATGAACAGTTGGCTCCAGGAGTCGAACGTGGAGCTGCGCCGGATCGCCCTGGAGGTGTTGGTCGCGAGGGGCGCCGTGAGCGACGCGCAACTACAGCAACTCTCCCAGGACCGTCCCCGGATCGCCGCGTTGACCTTGCTTCCCATGGCGACCGGCGGCCATCCCGCACTCGAAGAGACCCTGGAGCAGGCGCTGCAGAGCGATCACCCGGTGTTGCTTGAGGCCGCGTGGGTCGCGCAGGCCTTCGCTTCCCAGGGGCGTGCCGCGCGCAGTCTTCGCCGCGCCCTCGATGGCGCTCACGGAGACCGCGCCGCCCGCTGGCTCGCCATCATCGGCGCTAGCGACGAGGACACCAAGTACATCATGCAGCGCGCCTTCACCGATCCGACGGAAGAGAACCTACAGACCTTGGGTTGGCTTGGCGCCGTGGGATCGGTCGATCATCTCATCCGCTTGCTCGCGCGAAGTGAGGGAGACACGGCGTTGACGATCGGCAGCGTCCTGCAACGGATCCTCGGCGCCAACCTGACCGCCGAAGTCGACATCGATCCCGAAAAACTCCTCGATCCCGATCCACCCGAGCCGAAAGCGGAGGGACTCATCCCGCCACCCACGCTCGCACGCGAAGTGAGCGATCCCCGGCACATGCCGGCAGAAGGCTCTCCGGACACGCTGGAGCTATCCGATCCCACCGCGGGAACATGGCGCCAATGGTGGGACGAAAATCGAGAGCGCTTCGATCCGGAGCTGCGGTATCGCTGGGGCTATCCGCACTCGCCGCTCACCTGCTGGGCCGAGCTCGACGGGGCGCTCCTCCCACCATCCACGCGCGAGCAGGTCGCCCGGGAGATTTGGATCCTGACGCAGCAGTACACACCCTTCGACACGCGCGACTGGGTGAAACAACAGCAGCAGACGCTCGCAGCCTGGAAGCCTAAGCTCGGCGGCTGACCAAGCCGGGCGCTCAGCCTGCTCGGACGAGACGTGCGGCGAGCTCCTCGGCATCGCTGGGCCAATAGACAGCGGAACGTGGGCGCTTGACGCCCTCCTGGCCCAGATCGGGCTCGCACTGCGCGACGGCCAGCCGCCAGCGCTCGGGGATCGCGTCGAGCCCCCAGGCCGCTCCGATGAGCGCGCCACAAATGGCGCCGTTGGTGTCGGTGTCCCCTCCCTGCGCGATGGTATCGACCAGCGCCTCCTCGAAGTTGGGTCCGTGAAGCAGACGATAAAACGCGTTCTGCAAGGCGATGAGCACCCAGCCTTGATGCTCACCATCGCATCGCTCGGGTGGCTCGTGCCCGGCTCGCTCGAGCGCGGCGATGATGCTCGGATCGGCGGCGTTCGCTCGCGCGTGGGCAAGCGCCAGAGCGTGAGCTTGCTGGGGCGATCCCTCTTCGGGGCCATTGGGCGCGATGAGTGAAGCGACCGCGACGACGTAGGCGGCGTTCGCGTCCTGACAAACGACGTGCGGGTGAGTCAGGGTCGCGTCACGGCGAGACCACCCGACGAGCTGCTCGCGCGATCCCTTCGCTCCGAAGATGGCGAGAGGAGCGATCCGCATCAGGGCACCGTTCGCCTGGCTCTGTGTGTTCTGCGCCTCACGACAAGCTGCGGCGACATCGGCGCGCCCAGCTCGCCACGCGTCGCCCGCAGGAGCGAGCGCCATCCGAGTCGTCATGCCCATGTCGAAGGGCTTCGACAGGTACCAGGCCGCGTAGGCGCGGGCGATCGCCTGTTCATCGAAACGCTCCTCCGCGTCGAGGCTGCGCGCCAGCGCCAGCGCGAGCTCGCCATCGTCGGTAGCTTGTCCCGGGAGCGTGTTCCAGGTGCCCTCGTTCGTCATCTCCCGCACCCCGTCCGGATGCGAAGCCCCAATCGCGGAGGCGGACTGAAACTCAACCTCGCTGCCGAGCGAATCACCAACGAGGAGACCGACGAGGCAGCCTTTTGCTCTCTGCACCTCGACCGTCATCGTCGTAGCCCCTTTGTCACGCCCATCACCATGGTCCCTGTAAAAACGATTGTACCGTCGACCCACCCTCTCGCCTTCAGCGAAACCGCGCTAGGGCTGGCACTGAAAGTGCTTTTTGGCGTGGGCCTCGAGCGTCATCATGTTCGACACGACCATCTTTGGCTTCTTGTCGCCGGGGAAGGCGGCGGCGAGTTTGTCGCGTAGCTCGGTCCACAGGCTGCAGCCGGGCACGTCGCTGCTCGGCCAGTCGATCTCGCAAAGGTGGGCGTCGTCGGTTCCGAGCAGCACACCCTTCTTGCAACAGGGGACGTGGTGGCGCTTGTCGACCATCAGCTCGCCCACCGAGAACTGGCTCAGGAGCCAGGTGTCGTCGGCGCACTGCGCAGCCGTCGGCGAAGCAGGCACGTCGACCTTCGCCACGTGAAGCTCGCCCTCGGCCGACTCGACCTCGGTCATGACCGGCGCCGCCGCCGAAGGCAAAGCAGGCAGGGACGCATCGGGCAGCGCGGCCGGCGGCCCAGCCTTCGGACCGGCGGGGCTGCACGCCGCGATGAGCGCGATCCCAACACCGCAGACGAGGAACGAGATGGAAGAACGCATGGTGCTCGGGTCGCTTTGCCTGGCCCGGCCTATTGGGGGGCGCCGGTGGTCGCCGCGGCAGCCGCGGGAGCCGCAGCGCCCGCTGCAGCAGGCGTCGTGCCGCTGACCTTTGGCGTGTCCTGCTCGCCCTGCTTGACGCTGTAGCGAACCACGGCCCGCAGCAAAATGTTGCGCTCGACGTTGCCGAGCAGGCGCTTGACGTCCTCGTACACGGAGGGATCGACGAGCAGCGCGCCGAGCGTGCCCTTGCCGTCCTTCACGCGCTTGACGATGTCCCGCATGTCGGCGGTGATCTGCGTCACGTTGGTGAGCGCGTCGCCGGTCTTGGGATCGCCGCCGAAGAGCACGCTCTTCGCGAAACCGTCGCCCTCGCGAATGGCCTTGAGGGTCGTGGCCAGCTCGCCCGCCGCCGCGCCAAACTGCGCGATCTCCGCCTTGGGCCCCTCGCCCACGATGACGTCGTGCGCGAACCCCGGACCGGTGCGAATCCGCCCCATCAGCATACGGATCTCGCGCAGCGTGTAGGTCAGCTCGGTGGCGGCCTGATCGACGCTGGTCACGGTATTGGAGATCCTGTCCGCTTCGCTCGAGTCGTTGATGAAACGATGCGGATAGCCCTTTCCCTCGTTGAGGTGCTGGAGCAGCACGCCCAGCTCGCGCACGCCCTTGCGCAGATCGCGGTGCAAATCTTCGTTGGCCAGCTCGCTCGCGACGCGATCGACCCCCCCGAGCGCCGTCTCGGCCTTGCCCGCCATGCGATTGAGGCGGCTGAGCATGTCTTCCGGCTCGGATGCCGGGATCTTCTCGCCCGGCTTGACCACCTCGCCGCCCTCGCCCTTGGCGATCTCGATCATCTTGTCGCCGAGCATGCCCTTGTTGACGATGTTGATCTTGCTGGTGGTCCGGATCCGCCCCGCATCGCTGCCCACCACCTCGAGCGTCACGTACACGGTCTGATCTTGAACCTTGTCTCCGTAATCCACGCCGGACACCCGCCCGATCCGTACGCCGCCCATCCGAATGGGCGCGCCGGGCTTGAGCCCCTGGACATTCTTGAACTCGGCGCGAAACTCGACCGCGCGCTCGAAGAATTTCCGCTCGTTGCCGATGAGAAAGATCACCAAACCGAAGAACACCAAGCCCATCAGCACGAAGGCGCCGACCTTGATGTCACTCATCACCTTGCGTTGCATGAATCTCTCGGTCGAAGGGCGGGGGCGAACGGGGTTGGGGACGAACGGGTAGCTAGCCGCCGGCGCGAGGGCCGGGCCTCGAATCAAGCCTACTACGGCTCGACGCGCTGTGCTGCTCAATCATGGAGACCATGCATCATCCGCTGAGCAGCGTCTCGACGTCTTCGTGCTCAGGCGCCCGGCCCAGGATGAAGTCGGCCACTCGCGGATCGCTGGGCTCGCGAAAATGGTCTGGCGGGCCCATCGCGATGACCTCGCCCCGGTGGAGCATCGCCATGCGATCGGCCACCGCAAACGCCGAGTTCATGTCGTGGGTCACGACGATGCTCGTCACGCTGATGGCCCGCTTCAGCCCATTGAGCAGGTGGTTGATCCGCGTCGTGTTGATCGGATCCAGACCGGTGGTCGGCTCGTCGTAGAGCACGACGTCGGGATGCAGCGCGATCGCGCGGGCCAGACCGACACGTTTCTTCATGCCCCCCGACAGATCGGCGGGCTTCATGTCCTGGACCCCGGGAAGGTCCACGAGGGACAGCGCCCAGTCGACGCGCGCCGCGATGTCCTCGGGGGTCATCTCCTTGGCGTGGTGTTCGTGAAGCGCATAAGCGACGTTGTCCTCGACCGACATCGAGTCGAAAAGCGCGCCCCCCTGAAAAAGCATCGCGACCCGCTTCCGCACGCCCCGCAATCCGTCGGGCCCCATCTTCGTCACGTCCTCGCCCATGTAGGTGATGGTGCCGTGGTCCGCCTCGAGCAGCCCGATGAGCAGCTTGAGCATCACGCTCTTGCCGACGCCCGAGCCCCCCATCACGACCAAGGTCTCGCCCTTGTACACGTCGAGATCGAAACCGCGCAGGACGACCTTCGGCCCGAAGGCCTTGCAGACGTTGCGAAAGGAGATGATGGGCTCGGCGCTCATGAGAAGCCCTGGCAGCCTAGCGTGTGCCGCCAGCCGAGGTGCGGAAAAAGTGGGGTGCAGAGGCTACGACCACGCCAAGGCGCGGCCACACTCGGTTCAAGCCAGGGGGATCATCGCCTCGACGAGCACCTCGGGCAAGCGCCCACCGCGCCAATGGTCGCGCTTGAGGCGGCCCACGAGGGTCACCGCCTGCCCCCTGACCTGCGCGCGCACCTCAGCCATCCCGGGCGCGAAGGCGCTGAGCTTTTTGCCCGCCACGTCGAGCGACAGTTTGAGGTGATCGCCGCCCACGACCCGCGCCTCGAGCACCCTGACCTGACCGAAGAGCAACTTCGGTGGGCGGTTGCCCTCGCCGCATGGCTCGAGTTGTTCGAGATCGGCGAGCACCGCGCCCACGTCATCGCGCGGATCGAGCCTCACTTCTGCCAGGGCCGTCTCCTCGGCCGGCGGCGCCTCGGCGATCTGCGCCGCACATTCGCGACACCACGCCTCACGAAAGCCGGCGATGTTGTCCGCGCGCATCTCGACGCCCGCCGCCGCCTGATGACCACCGAATTTCGTCAACTCGCCCGAGCTCGCCGTGAGCGCATCGTGGATCCGAAAACCGGAAGGCCCGCGCACCGAGCCGCGCGCCTCATCCCCCTCGATCGACGCGATGACCGTGGGTTTGCCGAACTCATCGGCGATCCGCCCGGCCACGATCCCGACCACGCCAGCGTGCCAGCCTTCGCGAGCCAACATGATGGCCGCGTCCTTGGCGTAATCCTGCCGAGCGATCTCCTCGAGCGCCTCGGCGATCATCTGCTTCTGGATCTCGCGCCGCGAAACCGTCTGCTCCTCGATGGCGTCCGCCATCTGCGCCGCCCGCGCCGGGTCCTGCTCGAGAAGCAACGCCAGGGCCGCATCCGGCGCCCCCAAACGACCGGGCGCGTTGATCCGGGGGGCAATTTGAAAAGCGATGTCTTCGCTGCTCATGGGGTGCGGACGACCCCGCGTGGCCCGGCTGACGAGCGCGGCGAGCCCCACCCGAGCTCCGCGATCGATGACCTCGAGTCCTTTGCGCACGAGCACCCGGTTGTCCCCATCGAGCGGAGCCACGTCCGCGACGGTACCGATCGCCACCAGATCGAGCCAGCGCCGAACATCGAGCTTCACGTCCAGCTCCTTGCGCAAGGCGGCGATCACCGACAAAGCCAAACCGCAGGAGGCTAGCCCCTTGTAAGGAAAGCCGCACTCGGGCCGGTGCGGATTGAGAAACGCCACCGCCGGGAGGGGCTTGTCGGGCACGAGATGATGATCGACCACCACCGCGTCGAGCCCCTTGTCCATCGCGATCTGGAGCCGCTCGTGGTCACTCGATCCGCAGTCGCATGTGATGAGCAAGGTCGCGCCGCTCGACAGCACGCGGTCGAGGGCCGGCATCGAAAACCCGTATCCGCCCGCGAAACGGCTCGCCAAGAAAGGCTCGGCCTTGCCGCCCAGCGCGACGATCCCCTCGGTCAGAATGGCCGCGGCGGTGATCCCATCGCAATCGTAGTCGCCGAACACCGCAATCGATTCCCCCTCGCGGATCGCCTTCGCGATGCGAAGGGTCGCCACCTCACGATCCGCCATCCCCTCGGGACTCGTCAGTTGCCCGAGCTTGGGCGCGAGCCAACGCTCGATCGCCTCCCCCGCCTCGATCCCTCGTCGATGCAGCACGTCGCCAACGGTGAAGCTCAGGCCCAATTCGGTCGCGAGGCGCATCGCCTCATCGCTCGCGGGTCCAGGATCACCAAAGCGCCGATCCACCACCTTCAATCAGTCTCCCCGCCCCCGCGGACCGGTCATCAAACCGTCGCGCCGGCCTTGCTGCTGGGACCACCATCGGACTTGCTGGAGGGCGAGCCCTTGCGACGGCGACGGCGACGCTTCTTCTTCTTGACCGTCTTGGCGAACACCTTGCGATCGATGAACTCGGTCAGCGGCGCCGCCACGTAGATCGACGAATAGGTACCGATGGCAACACCCACGAGCATCGTGAAGGCGAAGTCCTTGATGACGCCCGTGCCCCAGATGAAGAAGGGCGCGAGCGCGCACATCGTGGTCAGTGAGGTCTTGATGGTGCGACCGAGCATCTCGGTGATGGACCGGTTGATGATCTTGGGGAAGGTCATCTTGCGGTACTTGCCGAGATTTTCGCGTATGCGGTCGTAGACGACCACCGTGTCGTTGATCGAGTAACCGACGATCGTCAGCAAGGCCGCAACCGTCGACAGCGTCACCTCCCGCTGCGTGAGGACCATCGCGCCGATCGCCAAGAACACATCGTGCATCAAGGCCGCGATCGCGCCCGGCGCGAAGCGCATGTCGAAACGGAAGGCGATGTAGACCATGATGAAGAGAATCGCGATCGTGATGCTCTTGATGGCTGCATCGCGCAGCTGCTTGCCGGCCTTCGGCCCGATCCACTCGACGCGCAGGGGTTCGGGCGGAACGACGTCCGCTCCGAGCTTCTCGCGGAGGCCATCCATGATTTGGTGGCCCTTGCTCTTGAAGTAAAACTCGACCTTGTTGTCGCGCTGATTCTGCACGACGACGTTGTTCTTGCCCCCACGCAAGCTCATGCCTGCGATCTTGCCCGCGAGCTGCGCCTTGATGCCGGCTCGCGGCGGACACTTGACGAGCTTCTCCGGCGGACCGCACACCTTCTCGGCGTAACGAACCGAGATCTTGTCGCCGCCAGGGCTGAACTTGATCTCGGTGGTCTGCAGGTTCTTGGGACAGGCTGGGTCCTTCAGCTCCCCTTCCTCGGGAATGAGGCACAGCGCCTTGGTCGCCGCCGCCTGCTGCTCGGGGGACATGGCCGAGACCTCTTTCACGCGAATGAGAAAGCGGTTGGGCATGTCGTCATCGTCCACCTCGACGACATCCGGAGACTGAAAGCCAATCTCTTGGATGGTCGCGCGCAGAGCACCCGCTTGGACGGGCTTGCTGAAGGCGATCTCCACCTCGGTGCCGCCCTCAAAATCGGTCCCCATTCGCGGACCAGGATTGAACAAGCTGATCGTGGTCAACACGATCAACACTGCGCTCAGGCCGAAAAAGTACGGCCGGTACTCCATGAAGTTGATGTCGTCGCCGGGCTCTCGATCTAACAAACTCATTGTCTTATCTCCCGCTTAGTGTCGGCCGCCGATGCTCAGCTTCATGTCCCGGCGTCCGCTGACCCAGAACTCGAAGAACAAGCGCGTCACGACCACGCCGGTGAACAAGCTCGTCACCATGCCGATGATCAAGGTCACCGCGAAACCCTTGATGGGTCCGGTACCGTATTGGGCCAAAATCAGACCCGAGATGAGGGTCGTCGCGTGTCCATCGATGATGGCGCTGAAGGCCTTGTCGTAGCCGGTCGTCACCGCCGCGCGGGCGCTCTTGCCATTGCGGAGCTCTTCTCGAATACGCTCGTTGATGAGGACGTTGGCGTCGACCGCGACACCGACCGTCAGAGCCAGACCCGCGATCCCCGGCAACGTCATCGAGGCGCTGAACATGCTCAGCACGGTGATTTGCAGGACCAAGTTGAACATGACCGCGATGTCGGCGATGAACCCGGCCCGCCGGTAGTACAGCAAGATCAAAACCAGAACGAAGAGACCCGCAAAGCCCGCGGCCTTGGCCCCTTGCGCGATGGAGTCCGCACCGAGCGAGGCACCGATGCGCTGCTCGTTGGTGGGGGAAATGGGCGCTGGCAGAGCACCGGAGCGAAGGACCAACTCGAGCTTCTTGGCGTCCTGTAGCTGTTGCTCGACGCCTCCGGCCCCCATCGTGATGCGGGCGTTGCCTCCGGGGATCTTGCCCTCGATGACCGGCGCGCTCTCGACCCGTTCGTCCAAGATGATCGCGAATCGTCGCTTGATGTTGTCGCCCGTGATCTTCTCGAAGAGTTCGGCGCCTTGGGGGCCGAGCTGCATGTTCACCTGCCAACCGCCGAGACCCGAATCGCTCTGTTGGGACACGGCTTGCGCGTCGCGCACCATGTCACCCGTCAATTCGGCTTTGCTCTTGAGGTAATAGGTGCGCCAGCCACTCTGAACCCAACCACCCGTCTTCTCGTTCTCGCCGAAGATCTTCCCGAAGCCGATCTCGTGATCTTCGTCGACGGTGAGGGTCGCGACCCAAGCCTTTATTCGCTTGAGCGCTTCTTCCATCGTCTCGGTACTGATCTTCTCGAGTCGACCGTAGTAGTTGGCCTTCGAGCCCTTCTTGCCGATGGGCGCGTTCTCGAGCGAAAAGCTCAAGCCTTTGGGCAGCTGCTGATTCTGACCCTCGGCGATGGGCTTGAAGAAGTCGACCTCGTCGTCGAGCATCTTGAACTCGAGGCGCGCGGTCTGACTGATGATGTCCCGGATATGTTGGAAGGCCTTGTCGTCCTGGCCCGGGATCTCGACAATGATGTCTTCGTCCCGCGAGCTGACCGACGCTTCCTTGACGCCCATGCCGTCGATGCGCCGTAGGATCGTCTCCTTGGCTTGGCTGACGGCCTTCTCGCGCGTTTCGACTTCGACGTCGTTGCGAATTTGGAAGGTGAAGGTCCTGCCGTCCTTGTCGGGAACGACGCGCAATTCGCGGAGATAGTTCCCGAGAAATTTCTCGTTGATGACTTTCTTGGCGTCCTCGACCTTGTTGAAGCTGACGATGACAACGTCGACCTTCGCGCGAGGCTTGCTCAGCGTCATGTGCTGCTTGAGCTCGGCCATCTCGTCCACCGTCGCCGTGTCGCCCTCGGCGAGGCCCAGCGCCTTGGTGAACTTGGAGCGCATGTCGTCGTAGTAACGGTCCCGCTTGTCCTTGATCGCCTCCTGGACGTCGACCGTGTAGACGAGCCGCAAGCCACCCTTGAGGTCGAGCCCGCGGACCAGACGAAACGGCACCTGCGCGAGAACGAATTTCTTGAAACCGGAGTTGCCCTTCTCGGCGGCCTCGATGTTCTGTTCGCGCACCTCAGCGGGGAGCTTGGCGATGGCTCGTGGACAGCTCGAGGCGAGCTGATCATCGGAGATCTTGTCCGAGCATGTGATCTCGTCGTGGTAGGTCGGGAACACCGAGATCGCGGAGCCAATGGCGAGATAGACCACCAAGCCGACGCGCACCCGCCAGGGCGAGTTCATCACCGGAAGCGCCGAAATCAGCGCCCAGATGACCATCGGACCGAAAAGGAACACCGTCCAAGCCGTCTCGCTCTGCGCGGCGGCCGCGGAGATCCCGGCCACGATGGCCGCGCTACCAAACGCCGCGCGCTTGGGGCGCTTGATCCACGCGGCGAGGACGCTCACTACGGCGATGGCCGCAAATGCGTATGTAAGAAAGTTGAAAACCACCGGTCTGACCTACTTTTTCTTCCCGCTCTTGGACGCGCTGTCGTCCTTCTTTGCGGTGCTGATGTTGTCGCTGCTCTCGAGGCCCTCGACGGCGACCTTGAGCATCGTGACGTTCACGCCCGGGGCGATCTCCGCTCGCACGGTGCGATCCCCGACCTCGAGCAACTTGCCGATGATCCCAGAACGGGTGACGACGCGATCGCCCTTCTTGAGGCCGGATTCGAGCACCTTTCGCTTGTTCTTTTCGCTGCGGCTCATAAAGAACAAGAAGCCGAACAGGATGACGATCGGCAAGATCATCGTCATCGAGCCCAGCGCTCCCGGCACGCCAGGCGGCGAGCCTTCCTCGGATGCGACCGTGCCCGTGTTCCCGCTCGCGGGAGAGGCGGCTGGAGGCGGGGCTTGAGCAGCGGGAGCACCCGCGTTCCGGCCGGGCGCCGCTGCTGGCTGTAACGACATGATATGCAAGAAGTAACCTCGAGATTGGAATCACCTGCCGGGGACCTGAGCGCGACCTCTCGGCGCACCACGCCCTACAGGTGGGCGGCTGTGCATAGTCCCAATCGGTTCAGCGAGCAAGCCGCGGCTGCTTCGGGCGGACCGGACCAATTGGCGAGGCCCTCACCTCGCCCCGCGACCCCGGCTCTGGGCTCGGCGCTCCTCGGCGATGCGCCGTTTGCTCGCCGCCCATTGGCAAATCGGACAGCTCGTCAGATCATGCCCCCGCGCCGGGCAATGACCACGGCCGAAATAGATGATCTGTAGGTGAACCTTTGACCAGGTGTCTTCGGGAAAGAGCTTCTTGAGATCGGCCTCGGTCTTGTCGACGTTCTTGCCGGTGGACAAGCCCCAACGCGCCGCCAAGCGGTGAATATGCGTGTCCACGGGAAAGGCCGGCACGCCGAAAGCCTGGCTCATGACGACGCTCGCGGTCTTGTGCCCCACCCCGGGGAGTTTCTCCAATTCGCTGAGGCTCGCGGGCACCTCGCCTCCGTGCTGGGTCGCGAGCACTTCGGAGAGACGGCGGATGTTCTTGGCTTTGGTCGGGGCGAGTCCGCACGTTCGGATCTCGGCGAGAATGTTCTCCACGGAGATCTCGGCCATCGCTTCGGGGGTCCGCGCGAGGGCAAACAAGCCCGGCGTCACGAGGTTCACCCGCACGTCGGTCGTCTGCGCGCTGAGCAAGACAGCCACGAGCAAGGTGTACGGGCTGTCGTGATCGAGCGGGATCGGTGGCGCGGGGTACAATTCGTCCAGGATGGTCGCGACGCGCTTCGCCTTGTCTGCTCGGGTCATTTTAGCTCTTGCCGTATCGTTTTTGCAGTGTTGACTCGCCGCACGGGCGTTGCTACCCGCAAAGACCTTGTTAGAAGCCAAGCTTCAAACCCAGGCGCGTAGCTCAGTGGGAGAGCACTACCTTGACACGGTAGGGGTCGGCAGTTCAATCCTGCCCGCGCCTACAAAATCTGTCGCCCTTCATTCCTTGCATAACGAACGACCGCTTGCTCTCAAAGACGACAACTCTTTGATCCGACCGATGGTGATGCGTTCTTATTGCGTGAAACAATGACCGGCTCGGCCGAAAGCCCTGCCTTCCAGGAGGCAGGCGCACGTCAGACCGTGCGTGAGCTACTCGGGGACCGTGCGAAAGATCGGCGGATCATCGGTGCGCGCATCGATGGCGTGGTCTTCGACATGCACACCGAAGTACAGGACATGCCGGCAGACGAGCTCGATCTCGTCCGCGTCGACGATGCGGACGGAATCGCGATGATCCGCCACTCGAGCGCGCACATCATGGCCGACGCCGTGCAGCAACTGTTCCCCGGCACGAAGGTCACCATCGGCCCCTCAACGGCCCACGGCTTTTACTACGATTTCGACAAGCGAGACGGCGCCTTCACCGACGCGGATCTCGAGACTATCGAAAAGCGGATGAAGGACATCATCGCGGGCAAGCACAGCTTCCGCCGCGATATCGTCACCCGCGAGGAAGCCCTGGCCCTGTTCGACACGATGGGCGAGAGCTACAAACGCGAGATCATCGACGGCATTCCCGAAGGTGAAGCACTGTCGCTGTATCGCCACGGCGCGCCGGATTCTGAGTGGGTCGACTTGTGCGCTGGGCCGCACGTACCCAACACGCAGTACCTCCGCGCCTTCAAGCTCGTCAGCGTGGCCGGAGCCTACTGGCGGGGTGACGAGACGAACCCGATGCTGCAGCGGATCTACGGCACGGCCTTTGGCTCTCCGGGCGAGCTACGGGAGCACCTCCGCCTGATCGAGGAAGCGAAAAAGCGGGACCACCGCAAGCTCGGCAAAGAGCTCGAGCTGTTCATGTTTCACGACTACGCGCCGGCCATGCCCTTCTTCTTGCCCCGCGGTGCCTTTGTGTACACGGGCCTGGTCAACTACATGCGAAGCTTGTACCAGCGCCACGGCTACGACGAGGTGCTCACGCCGCAGATCTTCGACAAGAAGCTCTTCGAAACGAGCGGCCATCTCCCGAGCTACCGGGAAAATATGTACTTGCCGGTGACCGCCGACCAGCTCGACGCGCAGCAGGCCAAGCAGCAAGCCAACAGCCCGAGCGAAGACGGCGACCTCGACGAGCATGCCGGCTGCGCGCATCACACGCATGCGGGCGGCCTCGATCTCGAACGCCTGGTGGCCAAACCGATGAACTGCCCGTCTCACTGCCTGATCTTCAAGCATCGCCGACGCAGTTACCGCGAGCTACCGTGGCGCATCGCCGATTTCTGCCGACTTCATCGCTACGAGCGGGGCGGTGTGGTGCACGGACTTGCCCGCGTCCGTAGTTTCGTCCAGGACGACGCGCATATCTTCTGTACGCCCGATCAGATGCAAGAGGAGATCAGCCGCTTCATCACCCTGCTTTACGAGGTCTATCACGCGTTCGCCTTCGCGAAGATCGACGTCAAGCTCGCCACCCGACCCCAGAAGCGCATCGGCACCGACGCGCAATGGGACAAGGCCGAGCAAGCCCTCGAAGAGGCACTCAAGCGCGCCGAACTTCCCTACGAGATCTTGCCCGAAGAGGGCGCGTTTTACGGACCGAAGCTCGAGTTTCACATCGAGGACGCGCTGAAGCGAAGCTGGCAACTCGGTACGATCCAGGTCGACTATGCTCTGCCCGATCGCTTCGACCTGAATTACATCGGTAGCGACGGCGCAGGCCACCGGCCGGTCATGCTTCACCGGGCCATCTTGGGCTCCATCGAGCGCTTCATGTCGGTGTTCATCGAGCATACCGGCGGAGCTTTCCCCGTGTGGCTCGCGCCCGAACAAGCAACCGTCGTGACCGTAAGCGAGAAGCACGCCGACTATGCCCAGAGCGTGGTCGACGAACTCAGCTCACAGGGTTTGCGCGTCAAGGCAAACCTCGCCGCCGACAAGCTCGGCGCCAAAATCCGAATCGCGCGATTGGCCCGTGTGCCGTACATCCTTGTCGTTGGTGACAAAGAAGTCGAAAATGGCAGCGTGTCCCCTCGTAGTCGCGATTTGAACAAAAACATTGAAGCAATGACCGTTGGGGCCTTTGCCGATAAACTAGTCGCGGAGGCGAAACCACCGCGACTCGAAAACTCCAGAGAGTTGTAAGAGGAAGCTAGACACAAAGATGGCAGGTAGACGATTCGACAAGCGCCGGCGCGAGCCGCAACAACGAGTGAACCACCGTATTCGCGTACCCGAGATCCGGGTGGTCGATGCCAACGGTGACGTGATGGGCGTGATGAACACCAGGGAAGCGCTGCGCCACGCCCAGAGCCAAGGGCTGGACCTCGTCGAGATCAACCCGAAGGCCAACCCGCCTGTTTGCAAGATCCTCGATTACGGCAAGTACAAGTACGACGAGGCTCGGCGAAAGCGGGAGAGCAAACGCAAGCAGAGCGTGGTCGAGATCAAAGAGATCAAGATGCGCCCCAAGACGGACGACCACGATCTCGACTTCAAGGCCCGCGCGGCCCGACGGTTTCTCGAAGCGGGGAACAAGGTCAAGTTCACCTGTCGCTTCCGTGGTCGCGAGATCACCCACCCCGAGCGAGCACGGATGCAGCTCGAGTGGATCGCGAGTCAGTGCGAAGATATTTGCAACCTCGAAGCACGGGCGCAGATGGAGGGTCGCACGATGACCATGATGGTGTCGCCCAAGCCGGCGATCCTCCAGGCCTTGGCCGAGCGACGTCAGCAAATGGAAGAAGAGCGCAAAATTGCCGAGGCGGCCAAACACGCCAGCAAGGCGCGAAGCTCCTCCCCCGGCGATAAAGATGGAGAGTCTGCCGAAGCCGCCGCGACCAACGAGGCGTGAGCCGCAAACCCGGGGGTCTGGGCTTGTCAAACGAGGGCTTGTCAAACGAGGGCTTGTCGTCCTCCTCGGGGCGCTCCCCTTCGTGGGGCTAGCTCAACAGGCGCGAAGTGCCGCGGACGCCTTTTCGGGCGCGGCGGTCCTGCATGCTATCGAGCTCGGGCGAAGCTTGTCCGCGCTGCAAGCGGAGGCACGCCCACCTTCGCTACCGCCGAGCAAGAACGCAGAGCGCATCGCGCGTTTGAGCGGACGCGACCTGCAGCCCGCTGCACCAGCAAACGCCGATCCGAAAGCAGCGAAGCGTGCAGCGAAGGCCCCGCAGCTCGCAACACACAGCGACGAGCCGCCCTCGCGGAAAGCCCCCAAACCCGTCGGCGTACTCATCCGCCGCGCTCGCGTTCTCGCCGCCGCCAACGCGGGGATCCGACCGAGCGGTGTGCCGGTTCCCTCCACGAGCTACCGCCCGGCGGGGCTCGCCTTGGTTGGCGTGTCAGCCATAGGCGTCGGTCTCCGGGACGGCGACGTACTGACCCGCGCCGGTGGAACGCCCGCCCGATCCGATGGCGCGGTCGTCGCTGCGGTGACGGTGGCTCTGCGGCGGGGCTCCCCAGCGATCACCGCCGACGTGTGGCGCGGACCGAGGCGCCTCATCGTGACCGTCCAACTGCCCAAGCTCGCTGAGAAGAAGGTCCGTCAAAGCGCGCCGCTGAAAACCAAGGCCGCCCCGATGCCGGCTGCGATGAGCAAGACCAGCACGACCTTGACCGCGCCTTGATTGCCGGCCGAATCCGCGCCTCCCGATCGCTGGGACATGGGAGGAGCCGACGGCGCCTGTTGAGCATCCCGGGCCGCGTTCACCGCCTTGCGGATATGGGAGCCGGCTACCGCAGACTTCATCGTGTGTCCCTTTTCCGCGGCTCGGCCGACGACGAGAACCTCGTCGACATGCCCACTCTTCCCCGACTGTCCTGCCGAGACCAACGTCGCCTCCTTCGCCTCGCTGTTCATCTGCGGGCCACTGTCGCGCGCCGGCACCGTAGAGGTCCCCATTTCGCGGGGCGGTCTCGAACTCTCGGCCTCCCAATCCTCGCCCGGATGGCTCCGCGCGCTGTCGGGAATGTCTTCGTCGGGACCCTCGAGCGCTGCCAAATTGCCTTCTTCGAAAACGGCGGCCGGAAGGCTGCTCTGAATGAGCAACTCCGATGGTCGACCCGCTGGGACCGAGTCGTCGCTATCCTGGCCAAAACCCTGGAAACTCGCGAGTTCGAAGCCCGAGGCCGGTGACCCTGCTTGCAGCTCTTCGCTCTTGTCTTGAAGCGAGGTGAACTCGAAGAGGGTCTCTTGAATGAGCTTGTCGATGATCGACATCGTTGGCTCGAAGGTCGTCGTTCGCGACTTCATCGCCAGCTGGACCAGATCGGCGATGTCGAATGCACCGACCGGCCGCGCCATCGAATAAAGGACGCGATTCAAATCGTGACCGAGTTCGCGCGCTGTCGCATACCGCTCTGCGGGATCTCGAGCCAAGGCTCGACGCAAGATCCCGTCGAGCACATCCCCCACGTCGGGCCGCAGTTGAGAGATCGGCGTATACTCGGCCTTCTGCACGAGCTTCACCGTGTCGTAGTCGGTCTTCCCCTGAAAGAGCCTGCGCGACGCGAGCATCTCCCACAGGAGAATACCCGTGGCGAAGATGTCCGCACGCGCGTCCACATCCTTGCCGTGCGCCGCTTCCGGAGAAAGGTAACTGAACTTGCCTTTGATGATCCCCACCTCGCTCTTCTCGAGCTGGGTCGAGGCTTTCGCGAGACCAAAGTCGGCGATCTTCACCTCGCCGTGCTTGCTCATGAGCACGTTGGGTGGGGACATGTCTCGGTGCACCGCGTTGAGCGCCTCACCGTCGGCATTGGTCTGATCGTGAGCGTAGGCGAGGCCCTCGCACACCTTGGTCGTGATGTAGACCGCGGCCTCTAAAGGAAATGGCTTGTTCGCCTTGCGTAGGTAACTGTTGACGGCCTTGAGATCGGCGCCGTCGACGTACTCCATCACGATGAAGTAGGTGTTGTCGCCCACGCCTATATCGAACACCTGCACGATGTTCGAATGGGACAAGTGCGCGCTGAGGCGAGCCTCGTCGAGAAACATCGCGATGAAGCGTTTCTTCTCACTCAGATGAGGGAGGACGCGTTTGATCGCAACGAGCTTCTTGAACCCCTCGAGACCGGCACTCTCACCGAGAAACACCTCGGCCATGCCGCCGGCTGCGAGGCGCTCGATGACCCGGTATCTCTGTTGCTCGATCGACATGGAGAGTGTGTACCAAACCGGAGGCTAGATCGCTTTTTTGCCGACGTCGCCACACAAAATGAAGCGCAGACGGCCAGTTGCACAATCGAACGCACAATGGCCCCCTCCGCGCGGGTCATGATCCGCTGGCCTTCTTTGCCCGCGGTGCCTAAGCTCCGCGTCACTTGGGCCCCCCATCCATGAACACGATATCCGTCAGCTTCCTCCTGTTTCTCAGCATCTTTCTCGGGGTAGGCATCTATTCTGCCTCCCGCAAGAAGGACACCGCGGAGGACTACCTGGTCGCGAGCCGTGACGTACACCCCTGGCTGGCAGCCCTGTCAGCCGTCGCCACCAACAACAGCGGCTTCATGTTCATCGGCCTCATCGGCATGACCTTCAGCGATGGACTCAGCTCGATGTGGATCATGCTCGGCTGGGTGACGGGCGATTACGTGGCCTGGTTGATGAAGATCCCCGACCGCTTGCGCGTCGAATCAGAGCGCGTCGGCGCGGTGACCATTCCGTCCTTCATCGGCAGTTCGAACGAGAAGGGCGGCCCTTCATCCCGCCCCGCGACCATCGTAGCCGGCCTCATCACCTTGGCCTTCCTGGGGATCTACTCGGCGGCTCAGCTAAGCGCCGGAAGCAAGGCGCTCCACTCGATGTTTGGATGGAGTTACGAGGTCGGCGCGATCCTCGGCGCGGTCATCGTCGTGATCTACTGCTTCGCCGGGGGGATCCGCGCCTCGATCTGGACCGACGCCGTGCAGTCGGTGGTGATGTTCGTCTCCATGGCGGTGCTGCTCATCGTGACGGTGAGCCACGCTGGCGGCTGGGGGGCCATGTGGACCTCGCTCGAACAGATGAACCCGCAGTTCGTATCCGTCTGGCCCGCTGCGCCGAAGTTCGGCTTGTTCATGTACATCATCGGCTGGATGTTCGCGGGCTTCGGTGTCATCGGACAACCTCACATCATGGTCCGTGCGATGGCCATCGACTCGCCCGACAGCATGGCCTCGGCCCGCCGCGTCTACGTCTTTTACAACGCCCTCTTCGCGGCGATCGCCATCGCGGTGGGTCTCGCAGCGCGCGCCGCCCTCCCCGGCCTGACCGAGGGCTTCGATCTCGCTACTTTCGACGCCGAACTCGCCCTGCCGAAGCTCGCCCTCGCGCTGCTTCCAGGGGTGATCGTCGGCTTGTGCCTCGCCGGCCTCTTCGCCGCCACGATGTCGACCGCCGACTCGCAAATCCTGTCCTGCTCGGCCGTGCTCACGCAAGACCTCTTCCCTAAAGCGGGCAAGCGCTACAGCGTTCTAAAAGGCGCGACCATCTTCGTGACCATCCTGGCGCTCGGGCTCGCCCTCTATGCGATCGCCCAGGAGCGCGCCGGAGAGAAGAGCGGGGTGTTTGAGCTCGTCGTCCTCGCGTGGGCCGGGCTCGCCGCCGGTCTTGGCCCGGCGCTGATGCTCCGCTGCTTCAAGCGCCCCTTGCCGAGTGGCGTCGCGGTGGTCACGATGCTCGGCGGGATCGCCGGTGTGCTCGGCTGGCGCTACGGCCTCGAATTGAACGGAGCCATCTACGACGTACTGCCCGGCATGGTCGCGGGCTTCGGCGTCTACGGCGCGTGGTGGCTCGCCAAGGACCGGGCGGCAGCGTGATCAACATCTTGACGGCCGTGGCCGGATTCTCGCTTCTCGCGGCGCTCGCCGCTCGCCGGAACATCGACCGAGCCCTCGACGCAGACTCGCCCATGGGCGGGCCCACCCTCTCGGACTGACTGACGTGGCCCTGCTCAGCCTGCGCAACGTCACCCTCGCTTACGGCGGGGATCCCCTGCTCGATCAGCTAAACTGGCACGTCGAGACCGGTCAGCGCATTGGGCTGCTGGGCCGCAACGGGGCGGGGAAATCCACGCTGCTCCGGGTGCTCGAAGGTCGCGTGACCGTCGATGAGGGTACCGTCGAGCGCTCGCCCGGCGTCAGGCTCAGCATGCTCGAACAAGAGGTGCCTCGCGAAGGGCAAGGCTCAGTCCGGGACGTTACCCGCGAAGGCCTACAGCTCGCGCCTGACGAAGAGCCACTGGCCTATGACCACCGCATCGAGGCGGTGCTTTCCCGCCTCGGACTCGAGCCCGACGTCCCATTCGGGAGTTTGTCCGCGGGCATGAAACGACGCGTGCTCCTCGCGCGCGCGCTCGCCACCGAGCCGGATGTCTTGCTGCTCGACGAGCCCACGAACCACCTGGACGTCGACTCGATCGATTGGCTCGAAAGCTTCTTGCGAAATTTTCGCGGTAGCCTGTTGTTCGTCACCCACGATCGAGCCTTGCTCAGTCGTGTCGCCACGCGCATCGTGGAACTCGATCGGGGCAAGCTGTACGAGTTTCCCGGTAGCTACCAAGACTACCTCAAGCGCCGGGCCATGGCCCTCGCCGCCGAAGACGACCAAAACGCGGAGTTCGACAAGAAGCTCGCCATCGAAGAGGCCTGGATCCGACAAGGGATCAAAGCGCGACGCACCCGCAACGAAGGCCGCGTGCGCGCGCTCAAACGATTGCGAGAACAGCGGGCCCAGCGACGCCAGCGCGTCGGCCAAGCCAAAATGAATGTCCAGACCGCCGACAAATCCGGCAAGCTCGTGGTCGAAGCGAAAGGGATCTCCGCTGGCTATGGCGACACCGTCGTCGTGCGCGACATGTCCACCATCATCTTGCGGGGCGATCGGGTAGGGCTCGTCGGTCCAAATGGTTGCGGCAAGACGACGCTGCTCAAGGTGCTCTTCGGCGAGCTGCCCCCCTTGGCGGGCGAGGTCAAACAGGGAGCCCGCCTCGAGGTCGCCTACTTCGACCAACTGCGCGAACAGCTCGACGACAGCAAGTCGGTGGCGGACAACGTATCTGACGGCGGCGACACCATCACCATCGATGGCAAGCCCCGGCACATCATCAGCTACCTCAAGAGCTTCCTCTTCGAGCCGGAGCGGATACGGGGCCCGGTGTCCGTGCTGTCGGGCGGCGAGCGCAATCGGCTCTTGCTCGCGAAGCTCTTTCTGCGGCCATCGAACGTGCTGGTTCTCGACGAGCCGACCAACGATCTGGACATCGAAACCCTCGAACTACTCGAGGGCTTGGTGATCGATTACGCGGGAACGGTGATCGTCGTCAGCCATGACCGCGCCTTCCTCAACAACGTCGTCACCAGCACACTGGCCTACGAGGGCGACGGTCGGGTCATCGAGTACGCCGGGGGGTATGACGACTGGCAGAGCCAACGGCGCAACGCGACGGGGCTCGAAGACGGCCCGAGTCAAAGACACAAGAAGGGGATCAAACCAAAGACCCAAGGGCCTCGAAAGCTGACCTTCAAGGAGAACAAGGAGCTTGCCGCGCTGCCCGCAAGAATCGAAAGCCTCGAGACCGAGCAGGAAGCGCTACAAGTCAAACTCGCCGATCCGAATTTTTATCAGCAACCCAGCGAGACAATCGCCGAAGGCAAAGAGCGCCTCGATGCCATCGCGAGCGAACTGGAAACGGTCTACCAGCGCTGGCAGGCGCTCGAGGAGATCGCATCGCAGGCGAATTGAGCAACCTCAGTTGGGGCGGTATTCGTCCCGCACGGCCTGCACCCGGTCAAACCACGCGCGCAACAGCGGACGGTTCATGAATTGCTCGAATACGGGAAAGTCGCGGACACAACACATCGCCCCGTGCATGGCCACATCGGCAATCGAGAGGGCTTCGCCCACCACGTAATCTTTCTCGCCCAACCACTCTTCGAACTGATCGACGTTTTCGCTGACCCACGCGTGCCCGTCGCTGCGCCCCGCCTTCTTGAGAATGCGTTTGCATATGAGGTGCATGACGATCGATCCACCGAGCTTCACTCCCAATCCTTGGAGAGGTCCGTACTGTCCAGCCGTCGCCACGACACGTGCAGCTTGCGCAGCCTCCCGGACCGTGCCGTAGATGACCGTCGGCAAGGCTTGGATGAAGGCCTCGTCGACCCATTGTTCGATCTCGGCGCTGCGCTTGGCGTCCGTTTCATCAGCTAGCTGAAAATTGAAACCTTCCGTCTTACGCTCGGCGAGGTACTCCAAAATGACCGTGGAATCGGAGAGCGTGTCGTCCCCTACTTTGAGCACGGGTACTTTTTGGGGAGCGCCTTCAGGAAGCGGCGGTAGTTCTTTCTTGTCCCGGGGGCTCACCTCGACCGCGCGGTAGCTCATGCCTTTCAAATCCAATCCCGCTCGCACCTTGTTGCAAAACGGGCACAGGGCAAACTGATAAAGCGTAACGTCTTGCTGGGCGGGTTCACTCATGACCCCCGCTGCTTGGCCCAGCCACGACGGCCCGTCAACGGACGATGGGCCATTCGCCCCGACCGCCTCGTGCGACGCAGCGGTCAGCGGTTGGCCGGTAGGACGATCGTGACGGATGCTTCTTCGCCGTCGTAACGAACCTTGGTCAGCGCGGGCGGAGGTTTGGCACGATAGGTGCGCGGTGGGGGAGCTGGCCGACGCACCGACTGGGGCATCCGCGGAACCGGGACGGGCTTCGGGATCGGGGGAACATCATCGTCAGGGGGTACGATTTCGCCAGGCGGCGGGGCCGGCTTGCGCACCACCACAGGGATCGGCTCGGCGACCGCAAGACGGGGCGCCGAGGTCACGATTCGTGTCGCCGTCGATTTTCGCCAATCGTCGACCCGGGAGATACCGCTCGTGCGAAGCAGGCTCATATGGTCGCCCGATTGTTTGACGAACAGGGCCATCGTGCCGGCTCGCAATTCCCCGATGAGTCCACCCGGAGTCTCCAAATCGAGGCAGGCCACGAACTGCGCGCCGATGCACTGTCGAATGTGCTTTGGGATCAGGCCGTTGACCGAGGCGATGCGCCGACACACGCCCGATTCGTCCAGCAGATAACTGCAGGTCGCCGTGTGCAAGGCGTAGGTCAATTCGCTCACTTTCGGGCTGCGAGATTGGCGCTTTTCCACACCGGAAGCGCTCTGCCGACGCGGGCGGCCTTGGCCGTTCACGTTTCGAGCTGCCTGCGCCAGTACGTAATCTATTTGTCGAGCTCCAAGTGCCACGCCCCTCCTTAAGCAGGATCTAGGCCAGCCAAGAAACACACGTAAGTGCTCGTTTTTACTATCTACATTTCAGAGTAGAACGCCATCTGGGCCACCGGTGATCCAGGGGAAACCGACCAGCTGGCCTACTTTTGACAATCGACGGCGCAGCCACCATCGTTCGCGACCCTACCTACCGAGCGTGCGACCGCAGAGTCATCGGCGAGGGGCCGCCCGTTTCCGTCCAGACGGCGCGAAGGACTCAGCCCTGCAGAATCGCCTCGAGGTCGGCCGGTACGCAATCGTAGGACTCCGCCGCCTCCAATAACGCGGCATTGTGCGACAGGGCGGTGAGGAATTGCCTCTCGTAGGGAGTACCTCGCAAGCCCTGCACGCGTCGTGATAGCGCAGGCATCGCCCGTTTGATGGTGGCTTGTGCGCCGTTCAGGTCGCCCAAGTCGATCTGAGCGCTCGCGAGCGCGATGTAGATGATCCCCTCGTTGAGCAAACTCGGCGCGCCAGACTCGACGAGCTGTGCAGCCTCCAGCGCGATGCGCTCCGCCTCCTCGGTCTCGCCGTTCCGCCGCAACGCTTCGGCCCAATAACCAAGCGCGACAGGCAGCACGTCGCGGTTGTCCGTTTGCCGATACGCCTCCGCGGCGATCGCCAAGAGCTTGCTCGCACGTCGAAGGTCGGCCTGCTCACCGGACGCCACCAGCTCGCAGCCCCGATAAAACAAGACACCGAGGGTCACGCGGTCCCTCGTGATCCATCCCCCTTGTGCCGCCTCGTCTGCGGTCTGGCGCGACTCGGCCAGTACCGGTAGCAGCGACGGCTCGCCGCCGAAGTGGGCAGCCCATCCGAGCAAGATCATCTTTCCCAGTCGGAGCGTACCGGTGCTGCCGATCTCTTCCGCCATGGCGAGACCAGCGTCGATTTCCGTACGCGCCTCATCCTTGGCACCAATGGTCGTGAGCGCAAAACCGAGATTGATGGTGAGCATCGCTTCCCGGTTGCGCAAACCCGCAGCACGCGCCGCTCGGGCTGCGTTCCTTCGCGCGTCAAGAGCGGAAGCAAGTTCGCCACGGGTCTGTCGGACGACCGCGAACGTTTGCCACGCATCCACGGCCACCGACGACAACTTGCGCTGGCGCGCAAGCTCCAGAAGCTGTTCTGCCGCGTGTTCCGCCTGCTCAAGCTGACCGGCGAAAGCATAGCGAGCGGCAAGAGTCGCGGCACATCTCGCCTGCTCGTCAACCAATCCGAGCTCGGCCGATCGGCGAGCAGCCTCGGTAAGACGCTCTTCGACATCACCGCCAGCTGAACACGCGTGATCGTAACGCGCGCGAGCACCCAATGTCCGGACCTCGCACGCCTCATCGTAGGCGCTACTCGCCATCGATTCGATCGCCTCGCTCCGGTCAGCGGAGCGCTCGTCGAGCCTTGAGTGGATCTCGTCGAGAAGCATGGCTCGCATGAATCGAGTGCGGGGCTCGGTAGCAAACGTCAGCGCACGGTCCGCCATGTTCACAGCGGTAGCGAGCGCGTTGGCGGCCAAGGCTCGGCGCGCGGCTCGCTCCCAAAACCCCGCAGCGAGTTCGTGTTCTTCACCGAGATCGTAATGCTCGGCTACGGTCGCTGCATCTTCGCCCGCACGAGCCAACCAAGCACCGGCCCGCGCGTGAAGATCGGCCTTGAGCGCGTCACTCACCGAAGAGTACGCCACATCACGGACCAGAGCGTGCTTGAACCAGAACTCACGGGTCTTCGCGAAACGGGATTGCGCTTGCTCCACGATGATCTCTGCATCGCATAAGGCCTCGATCGCTGCGCCGGCAGCTTCCGCGCCGAGCTCGCCCAAGGCCTCATCCCACCCCGCCGTGCCGAGCACGCTTAGACGCGAAAGAGCGTCGCGCGCCCCTTCGTCGAGCGCATCGAGACTGACCTGGATGGCCGCCTCGATCGTCGGCACGTTGACCTCTTCTTTGCCTGCGGCGACGACGCGGGCAAGCTCTTCGGCGAAGAGCGGAGAGCCGGCCGCCTTGACCGCGATCTGCATCAACTTTTCGTCGTCGACCTCCGCCGCCCTCGTGAGCGCGCGGGCGATTTCGATGGTGGCCTGTCGCCCAATCGGGCGTAAATCGACGCGCTGATGCTCGGCCCCGCGAAAGGCCTCGCGGTGCGCTCGAAAGAATTCGGGTCGCGCGAGAACCACGAGAAAAAGTGGCCGCGAAGAAAATCGCGACAACAAGTGAGCAAACCATGCCACGCTCTCCGTGTCCGCCCACTGCAAGTCCTCGAGCAGGATGATGCAGGGCTCACGTCGTGAGACCTTGAACATCAACTCGGTCATCGCCAAGTACAGGATGTCGCGCGCACGGTGTGCCGCGATGTCCTGAGGGAAGGGCTCACCGGCCAACAGACTGGCGAGCAGTCCGTCTTCGTCGTGAACGAGCTTGAAGTCGTCGAGTCGTTTGACAACCTCGAGGCTGTTGGCACCCCTCGGAATGCTCAACATGTCATTCAACATGTCGGCCGCCGTACCCAGCGCCCGCGCGCGACCGTAGGCGTCGCAGTGTGCCTGAATGATACGCGGCGACACGCCTCCGGCGCGGCCAAGGCTGTTCATGAATTCGCGCGCCAAACGCGTCTTGCCGATACCCGGAGGCCCCGCCACCGACACCACGCGGGCACAGCTGTCCTCGATGCAGCGGTCATACGCGTTCAGCAAACGGGTGAGCTCGTCCTCGCGTCCGACGAAGGGCGTCACCGTCGCGCCACCGCGACGAAGCGGAACCACACCAATCAAGGTGTGCCGATCACCCGACCGCGGCTGAAACTCGAAGCGCGTGCGAGCCAACTCCGCCGTCGTCTCGTCCGTCAGAAGCTCACCGGCCGAAGCATCCCGGGCCAGCGCGGAAGCGCGATCGACGACGTCCCCGACGGGCCGGGCCAGATCCACGAGCGCGCGGCCCGTGGCGACACCTACCGAGGCCCCCGCTTCAATGAGTTCGCGCCCGATCTCGATCGCCTGCACGGCCTCGCTGCCGTGAGCTCGCCGGGCGCCGAGAAACGCGACGAGCGAGTCGCCCCCGAGAGCGACCGCTTCGGCTCCGTTCTCGCGCATCCGCTCAAGATGTCTCAAGCGCGCGTCGCCCGTCGGCCCCGCGAGCACCACGACGGTGGTCACCAATCGACTGACGCTCGACAAGGCCGCTACATCCTGGCTATCGACAGCTGCAGCGATGGTGGGCAAATCGGGGTCTTCGGCCAAGGTCGCAAGGCGTTCGCCGACCTCCCACGCGGCCGGCCGGTCGTCCGCCTCGATTTGCAGCATGTCGGCGATCAGTTCATCCAGCGGGTCGGGAATGTTGACGACCAGCTCGCGAAGGCGCTGCGGAGGCGTGGAGACGAGCTTGGCCAACAAGGCGACGGGACTGGCGCCTTGGTGAGGGGGGCGCCCCGCGATCAACTCGTACAAGGTGGCGCCAAGTGAATACACGTCGCACGCACTGTCGATCGCCCCATCGGTGCGCGCCTGCTCCGGCGCCATATACGCGGGAGTACCCGCCATGGCCCCCACAACGCTGAGGCACTCGGGCTCGGCAACAGCCACACCAAAATCGACCAATTTGAAAAGTGGAGCGTCGCCATTCGATTCCGCCCGCGAAGCGACCGCGAAAACGTTGGTGGGTTTCACGTCACGGTGGACGACTCCAGCCGCGTGAGCCGCGGTGAGCGCCGCGGCGATCTGACGCGAACACTCGATCGACTCCGGCAAGGTGAGCGGAGCCTCGCTCTGGCGACGGGACAGATCGGCACCATCGAGCCACTCCATCGCAATGAACGGGGTCTGCGGCGCAAAACGCTGGCCGCAGATCGTGACCTCGTCCTCGCTCAGATCACCGTAGTCGACGACCCGCACGATGTTGGGGTGCTCGAGGGAACACAGAAGTTCCCCCTCCGTCCTCAGCCGCTCGCGCTCCGCTCCATCCACGTCGTCAGCCAAAATCACCTTGAGCGCGACCATCCCCCCGCTCTCGCGATCGGCTGCGCGGAAAACGACGCCGGACGCCCCACGACCTACTTCCTCGTGGACGTCGAATCGTGCGAGCGCAGAGCTACCCATACTAAGAAAAGCCTAGCCCGAGAGGGGCGCCGCGCCTAGCCCGAGAGAGACGCACAGCGTGTACGAGCCGTTTTGCGTGACTCGTGCAATCTGCAGGCACGAGCCCATCGAGTGTGTCATCATCGTGGTGGTGAAGAGCGATGTGCGCCAAAAGGTAGGCCCCGGCCTCGTAGGTGCGCTCATGATTGCGTCTGCGCTGCTCACAGCTTGTGGAGCGCGGGACATCGGCTGGTATTCTGTCGATTCCTCCAGTTCATCGGGCGCCGGAGGCGATGGGAGCGGGGGCATGACGGCCAACGTCGGCGGAAACGCAGCCGGAGGCATGACGGCCAACGTCGGCGGAAACGCAGCCGGAGGCATGACCGTCAATGTCGGCGGAAGCGGCGCCGGAGGCATGACCGTCAACGTCGGCGGAAGCGGCGCCGGAGGCATGGCCACCAGCGTCGGAGGAAACGGAGCAGGAGGGGGCGGACCACTCGAGAACTGCACCAATGGCCTCGACGACGACATGGACGGAGACATCGACTGCGAAGACCAAGACTGCGACGCTGGCTTCAGCTGCGCCGATCCCGCCCCCCCCGGCTGGACCGGCCCTGTCGCCCTGTGGGAGGGCAACGGCAATTTACCCCCTCCGCCATGTGTCCTTTCCGGTGGTTTCGACTCGATCGCGGCGAGCGGTTCAGACGGCCTGAGCGCCGCCCCCGCCAGCTGTCCATCGTGCTCTTGCGGCGCGCCGCAAGGGGTCGCTTGCCAAATCGGAACCGCCGGATTCTACTCGAACTCCACGTGCGCTGGCGGCGGCGGGCAGCTATCGATTCCCGAAGGCGTCTGCCAAGCCTTCGTCACGTCGACCATCGATCCGGCCGGCGTGACGTGGAACGCCGCCCCGCCCGGCGGAGGCGCATGCCTCCCGAACACGATGGGCACCATCTCAGTGCCGAGTGTCCAGTGGGCCGAGCGAGCGCGGTCCTGTGGTGGACTGGCAGAGATCGGAGGCGGGTGCGGGGGCGGGCTTTGCGTGCCCCGGCCACAAAGCCCGTTCGCAGAGCCCGTTTGCATTTATCGCGCAGGCGACCAGTCGTGCCCATTCGCTTACCCCGACAAGGCTCTGTATTTCCAGTCCGTCGACGATACGCGTAGCTGCACCTCGTGTGGGTGCGCGACCCCAGCCGGAACTTCGTGCGGAGGCACCCTGCAGCTTTACACCGACAACAACTGCAGCATCGACGAGGTCACACTCTCGGCTGTCGGTCAGTGCGCCGCCCTGCCACCTGATCCCACGCCCCCTCCCCCCCCCTACTTGAGCCTTCGCAGCATGAAGTACACGGGCGGCTCGAAAAACGGCGGCAGTTGCGCTTCACAAGCCAGCAATCCCACCGGCACGGTCAACGAGATCTTCCCGGTCACTTTCTGTTGCGCTCCGTAAACGACCGCTTCTGCGATCGGCCGAACACTGCGCTCGCTTCCTCAGATTTAGACCAAGTCTACGATCGACCGCTTGTGGATCCGAAGCTCGATCGCAGAGCGAACGCGGACCAGGACTTGGCGTGGATCGCGAAACATGAGCGATGAGCCGCGGACCGCACAGAGACCGAAGAAGTGCGCCTGGTGGAGCACGTCCGCAAACTCGAGCGGGGGCAGCATTCGCCTGATGGCTGGGTTGGTCTCAAAATCGACGATCAAGTGCACCCTCGGCCTCTGCGAGTCGTTTGCCACGCTATGGAGGTAACTCGTATCGAGATGCCACACGCTCCCGGGTCGCATCCCGACGCGCGTACCGCTGACTCGAAAGTCGACCCTGCTGTGGGTCGTGATCGGAATGTGAAACCGAGTCACCCCCATGGGTGTGCTACCCGAAAAATCCCGGTGCTCCTTGATCCGTCCGCCGGGATTGAGGCGCGCGAGGAGGACGTCGATCGGCTTGGCGGCAAACGCAGACACGACGGCACGAATCGCGCCGCACCTCGCGTACCGTGGGTGAACCACCTCGCCTCCGGGACCACGACGAAGCAAGCTCATATCGGCCCACGCCGCACCTTGCGGGCGACGGCTCCAGTCCTCTTCTTTGAAGCCTGCGAGGTCACGCTGCAGCGCCCGCGCATTGAACTGAAAACCATCGAGGCAAACAGCACCATTCGCGGCTCGAGTCAACACGGTGAGCTTCCTTCTTTTCGCATGTGTGCCTTCTATGTTGCGCCTCCTTCGCGCAATATTCATTTGTTGATCACAATGAACATTCCGAGAAGTTCGCACACCGTAGGGTCATGCGGATCGTATACTTGCACCAGTACTTCGTGACCCCTGAGATGCCTGGCGGCACCCGCTCCTACGAGATGGCGCGCCGCTTGGTCGAAGCCGGTCACCAAGTCGATCTTCTGACCACCGACCGGGGGGCAAGCGAGTCGGGGTGGCGTGTGAACGAGCACGCCGGGATCCGCGTCCATTGGGCGGGGATCCCCTACTCGAACCACATGTCTTATGGCAAACGGGTGGGCGCATTCTGCCGTTTTGCGTGGCACGCCGCACGCCGCGCCATCACCCTCGATGCCGACGTCGTCTTCGCCACCAGCACGCCTCTCACCATCGCCCTACCCGCGGTATACGCAAGTCGCCGCTTGCGGGTGCCGATGGTCTTCGAGGTGCGCGACTTGTGGCCCGAGGTCCCGATCGCCATCGGCGCACTCGCGAGCCGCAGCAGCATCGCGGCGGCCCGTCGGCTGGAACGATTCGCCTACGACAACGCCGCCCACATCGTGGCGCTTTCCCCGCAAATGAAAGACGGCGTGGTCGAGGCAGGCGTGGCCGCCAAGAACGTAACGGTGATCCCCAATAGCTGCGATGCCGACCGTTTCCACGTAGGGCCGCAACCAGGGCAAGCCCTTCGCAAAGAACTGCCGTGGCTCGGAGATCGCCCGATGATCCTGTACGCAGGCACACTCGGTATCGCCAATGGCGTGGAATACCTCGCGCGTGTCGCTGCCGCCATTCGACCCATGTTGCCCGAGGCCCGATTCGTCGTCGTCGGCGGAGGCAGGCAGCGGGATCATGTTCGCGCCGTCGCCGCCGATCTCGGCGTTCTCGACGAGACCTTCTTCATGTTCGACCAGGTCCCGAAGCGACGGGTGAGCGCCTTCTTTTCCGCCGCGGACATGGCCACCTCGCTGTTCCTCCCCTTGCCGTCGCTATGGAAGAACTCGGCGAACAAGTTCTTCGATGCCTTGGCCGCCTCGAAGCCCGTCGCGATCAACTACGGCGGATGGCAGGCAAAGGTCCTGGACCAAACCGGTGCCGGCTGTGTGCTCGATCCCCATGACACCGGCGCAGCTGCCGCACGGATAGCGAGCGCCCTGCAAGACCAGGCCTGGCTTCGGAATGCTGGCAGCGCCTCACATCGTCTCGGCGCCGAACGATACGATCGGAACCTCCTCGCAGACAAACTCGAGAATGTGCTCGTACGCGCCGCAGGAGGAGAAAGTCTCATCGCCGCGTGAAACTCCCGATCGGCCGGACAGGTCATTCGATCCGATCCTTTTCGACAACGACCAAAGAATTCCTTTCATACCCAACCACACGGAGACGAGATCCGATGAGCGAAGAACTCAACGACATCATCACATACACGCTCGAACAATATGGCGGAGACCACGATGGCAACCCGGGAAACCTCGCTTCCCGCGTGTTCAGAGACATCTTGGCCGAGAAGCTACAGGAGCGTATCAGCGAACGGTTTCACGTGCTCCGCATGGGAACGGCCAACGCGAGCTAAGCAAAGCCCACTTCACTTGTCGGGTTTGCCATCGCGCTGACCGGAGTCGAAAAGGACTGCGCCGTAACGCTGCATATGGCGCGGGTGCAGCACATGCTTGGGTCCTTTGCGATTGACCTCAATCCCCATCGACCACGCCGCCAGCTCGGAGCAATACCAACTGTCGCGCGCCGGCAAGCCGACGACCCCGAGGTAATCGTATTTCTTCCCCATCTGCGCGCGAGCCTTGGCGAGGGCAACGCGACCGCGCTCCGGCGTCCAGGTGTTGGGCTGAACCAAGACGAGGCGGTGTGACTCGCGCAAGAACTTGTCGAGTGGAGTTTCAATGACGCCTTTACCGATGGCCTCGATGACGGTCTTGCCCTGGAGATCCAAGATGCTGGCGTGCGAGAGTGGTGAGTTCGTGGCCACGGCAATCACATCGTCACCGGTATGGTAGCCGCGAGTGACGAGCCACATACCGCTGCCCCCGCGCTGCTCGATCATGGCGATCCACGAACGCGTCTCCGCTTCGTACTTGGGCCCGACGCGTCGCTTGAGCGCTTGCGTTCCGGCACATCCCACCAACGGCACGAACGCCACCAGCAAGCCAAGCGCCCAGAACACCATCGTGGCGTGACCTCGTGTAGGAATGAGTATCATCGAATCAACCGCGCACGACGAACCGGACAGCGATGGCAGAATCTCGCCCTTGCCGGTTGGCGGGACGTCATTGAATCACGACCCGACCGAGACTTCGAGGTTTCTCGTGGTCGAACCGCTCGACCGCTGCGCTCGCTGTCACGCCAGAGCACCCACCGGCTATCTCATGGTAAAGGCAAAGCCGTTGCAGCGGTGGTGGACTTCGTTATGATTCCGACCATGACTTGGCGCCCTAGGCTCCCGCATCTCAGCTTGGTGCTGTCCTCCGCCCTGCTCGCCAGCTGCCTGCTCGACGTCTCCGGCCAAGCGCTGAGCTCAGCCGGGGCGACAAGTGCTTCAGCCGGCGGTGGGGCCTCCCCGACGGGATCCGGTGGGGAGGGTGGTTCCTCGACGACAGCCGTCTGCGGAGATGGCGTCGTGCAAGGTCAAGAAGCATGCGACGACGGCAGCGACGTCGATCCCAACGATGGCTGCCATAATTGCACCATCGAGGCGGGCTACGCATGTGAGGGTCAACCGAGCCAGTGCAAGCCGATCGAGCCCCTCGTCGTGTCGATTGGCCCCAACTTTCACAAGGCCTTCCCGGCCGACGCCTACGACGGCTCTCCGACGAGCATGACCTGCGTCAACCTACCCGTGGACGCTTCACCGGGCGCGAAAGTCCGTGCCGTACATATCGAACTCGGTCTGCAGAGCAACTGGGTCGGCGATCTCGTGATCAAAGCAGTTCACCCCTATCCGCAATACGTGACCCTGCTGAGCCGTCCCGGAATGGTCGAGACCTTCGATGACGGCACCGGCGACGACAGCGGCAGCGCCGGCCTCTCCCCGACTTTCCCCATCCGCTTTTACGATCAGGCTGCCCACGATGCTGAGAACATGGCAGCGGGACTCAGCCAATCGGACACCGTGTGTGAGGACGCGCCCACGAATGGCGAAAAACAATGTGACTTCAGGCCAAATGCAGGGGCAGCTCCGGGCGGCCAACTCGACGACTTTGACGGCCTCGACGCCTCAGGGGATTGGCGCATCTGTGTGGCCGACGCCGCAGGAACCAAAGGCGGATACATCGAGTCGGTCACACTGAGCGTAACCGCTTGGTGAGTCGAGCAGCGTAAGGCCAGCCCAAAACGAGCCGCCCGACATCTTCAGAACGGGCAAAATTGTCAATGAGTCGGGGCACATGACTTGACGGACCCGACGCTTGCCCATAGGTTGCCGTTATGCGGCGGCACATGCCATTCATCCTATGCAACCTCCTGGCCGTCCTGGCAGGCCTTTTCGCCTACTTTGTCTCGCCGGGACCGATGTGGAGCGGCTGGGAAAACATCTTCAAGATGATCGGCAAGGGCGACAACATGCCCATCGCCGGCTTGATCCCACTCATCATCTTCTTCACCTATCTGTCGCTATCCGAGGCTTTTCGTCACGACCGCCTGCTCCGTCAGGGGCGAGCCGACGAGATCCTCGACGAAATGTACAAGTAGGGCGACGCCGCGAGCCGACCGCGTTAACACGTTGGAGTGGCCACTCCGCACGCCGGTCTTGATCGCGTCGCGCTCAACCAAACGCGGTTGCGCACACCGGGTTTACTACTCGATGCAAAAGGTGTCGCGCTCGGAGCGCAGGGGCTCGTTCTCCTGCCAACGCTCGATCGCCTCGTCACGTTGCTCGCCGTCCACACGAGTCACGCCTCCCTGCAATCTCTGATTGGCACGCTCTCCATTGACATCGTCAAGTCTTCGCTTGGCCACCGGGAGGTGGCCATCCGCTTTGACGCCGACGGAACAGATCGCATGGATCAGATCGCGGAGAGCGCCCGTCTGGCGGGAGGGTTCACCTTCACCGGGAGCGGGCGCCATTTCGTGCAGTACCGCGATGCCGGAGCCCCCTTCGGATATGACGTCCGTCAGATCACGCCCAACGAGGCTCAACTGTCGCTCAGTCATTCGCAGTTCGAACAACAATTCGCGATCGAACGAGCCATCGGCCTAGGGTCTCTCTTGCTCAAGCTCGAGCCGCGCCTCGCACCCGATTCGGTCGATCGACCGGGCGGGCGCTGGCTTTGCACGGAACGGGGCCTTGGGGCTGCGCTCATTCACTACTTCGTCCGTTCGCGGGTCGACGCCGAAGTCGGCGTGGCTCAGTGGCCGCCGGCATCCGCTTTCGATGAACTACCCGTCGAACGTTATTTGTTTCGGCTCGAAGCGATCCCCGATCGTATGCTTAACATGTTGAGAACGACACCGGGCATCGACATCTACTCCGACGCCGCGCCAGGCTGCGCAGTCGAATTGGGCTACGAACACCCCGTGAACCTGCGCGCCTGCCCCGTCTTCGACAAGTCGGGACTCGTGCTGCTCCGGGGCCGTGGCACCCCTCCTCTGGTGATGGACAAACTGCCTCAACTCGGTGCGGTCGCGGCCTTTGGCGCCGTGAAACTACACGGTCATGAGGCTCATCGAGCAACGAGTGATGGCGTCACCCAGAATGTCCAGGTGCCGCTCCGGGTGCAAACCGGAACCCGCGCCTGGCGCTCGATCGTCGCGACGCGGATCCGGCGCGAGGAGCTCGGCGTGTTGCGACTCATCGCGTACCGGCTCAGCCAATCGCAGCTTCGTCGCACCTTGATCGCTCTGACGTCCCATGGTGCCTTCCTGTTTTCGGAGCAAGGGATCGACTCGGTGCCTATCGGCGAACTCTTCTCGCGGGTGCACGAGCACGTTTTCGTCAGCGCCGGTCATCGTGTGGTGCCCGATGTCGCTCCCGACGTCCTGTTCGCAGCGCTCGGCTCGCCGGCAAACGAGTTCGTGTTCATCGACCGTGAAGGTCAGAGAATTGGGGTCGACAAAGAGAGCTTCGTGACGCTCGAGCAAGCCCTACTGAGCGCAGAGAAGTGGCAACACACCACAGCCGAGCAAGTCGCGCGCGTCGTCTCCACACAACTTCCGACCTTGCAGCTCGAGTCGGTTGGGCTGCGTCCTATGCAGGACCTGGAGAGCCTCGAGTAGTGGACCTTGGACAACGCGCAGAACGCCTTGCAACGGAGTTGATTGCGCCGCTGCTCACCGGCGGAACCGTCAAGCTGCAATACCCTTTCGGCAGTGCACTGTGCGGGCAGCTCGGTCCTCATCGGCAGATCGTCGATGCGGAACTTCGCCACACGGTCGCCGAGGCCCGCCTCCAAGCGGCCCGCAAACTCTTGCCGACCGACAGCCTCCCGGAGCTTGGCGCCGCAGAGTGGACGCTGGCCGCAGCGCTCAACGATTTGCTGCAAATCACAAATCACGAACTGTCGGGCTTCGCTACGCGAGGCTATCACGAGGAGTTGGGTGCTCAGATCCGCCACGTCGCCAAGAACGTGTCTCCGGTCAGCAACCTAGGAGAAGCGATCGCTCGGTACGCGACGTTCAGCCGCGTATTCGAGCTCGTGCGACACGACACGACGGTCTCGTGGTGGACCGGTCATAAGCAATTCCGCGGTCAGCCGGCCTCGAGACGCCTGCTGTTGTGGAAAAACGTCCTCAACCTGACCACGGTAAAAGTTCAGGTCGATTTTCAGAGCTTGGTGAACGACCTTCCTTATGTCGACGGGCAGCTGTACTCCGATGCGGCCGGCTGCTGGATCGGCTGTTCGCCCCTCACCGACCTCGCGAACGCCCACCGTGCCCTGCCCGCTTTCGTTTGGACACCGGCCGCCATCAGCGTCATTGCCACCCTTGATGGTCACAATCTTGCTCTGCGGGCAATCCAACACGACGCGACCAACATCCGGG
>JAPYTK010000020.1:0-28723 GCA_029941785.1 Polyangiaceae bacterium
AGGTCACCCCCGCGCTGAAGGACGTGCGTGCCCTCCTGACCGAGATCGGCCCCGCAGCCACACAGCGCGACGAGGCTGCTCGCCACGCCAATTTCGATCCATCTCACCATTAGGTAAGGGGATGTAGCATAGACATATGTAAGTGTGTACTAATATCCTACATAAGACGACATTGACCCCTATATGTTTCAAAACGTTTCACTTAGGCATCCACGGGTAATCCCTTGACCATCGTCACAGGCGCGTGTGATCTGTGGAGTCCCTTGAGGATTTTGACTTTTCCGACCTGGTGCCTGCTTCTCTTCGCCTCGCTGACCTGCTGCGGCGCGTCGAGCGACGAGGTGAGCCACACATCAACCGGAGCGCCGGTCGCGGACGTGGCGCCGGTGCTCGACGCGATCGAGCCGACACGTTCGCCCAAGAACGCGCCTTTCGCTCTCGCGCTGACTGGGGGCCCTTTCGAACCGCAGGATGTGGTGGTCGTCGGAATGCATCGACTCGATCCCAGCGTGCTGTCGAAGGCAAAACTCAGTGTTGCCGTGCCGGCTTTGACGATTGGCAGCTACGAGGTTCGCGTCGAGCGAGGCGAGCTGAGTAGCGAGTCCTTGACCCTCGATATTCACAACGCCGAGCCGCTCATCAAGCCGCTCGGAGACGCGGTCGTGGCCGAGGACGAGCTGCTCGAGTTACAGGTCGATGTTCAGGACATCGACGGTGATGAGTTGCGGGTATTTGCCACCGGCTTGCCTCCCGGCGCAAAGTGGGAGGAGTCCACCCGAACGATTCGCTTCCGTCCCGATTTCATTCAGGGGGGTCACAGTCATGACGTCACGATCATCGCGCGCGACGGCACGGTAGAGACGACGCAGAGTTTTCGCATCGAAATCGCCGACACCATCGCGCCGCCATCGGCCACCGTGAGCCAAGTCGACGAGGTATCGACGGCGTACCGCCTGAGGCTTGCACAAGAGACCGACGACTACCTCGACAGTCCCGGCTATGCCGGACGTACGCTCACGGCTCGCATCGTGGTCCCAAAGGCGGCGACGGCCCAGTCGAAGTTCCCCGTGCGCGTGTACCTTCACGGTCTCGGAGGCTCCCCATTTTCTGGCGGCACGGGCGACCAATTTCGGATTTACCCCCACGATCCGATGACGACCTACTGGTGGGGCTACGCAGAGACCTTGCCGGGTCCGAAACCGCAGGCGGGATTGGTCAAGAACTATACTCAGCGGCGGGTACTTCACTTGTTGGAGTTCGTGCTGAAAAACTACCCGGGGGCTGACCCCGATCGCGTCTACGTCGTCGGTTCATCGATGGGCGGGGCCGGCGCTGCGATGCTTGGCGCAAGCTACGCGCGACACTTTGCGATGGTAAACGCCACGCTCGGGCAGATGGTACCTCGCAATCATCGGCCCTCCCGCATCAATCAGCTCTCGGCCCTGTGGGGTGATCCCGCGACCAATCTGCTCGACGAGTTCGGGATGGCGGCGTGGGATCACGGCGACGTCACCCGACTCATCGCCACGTCGCACGAGTCGCAGCAGCAGTTCTTCTCGACGCGGCACGGCAAGGACGACTCGACGATCCACTTCGGAGCGGCAGCGATGCCAAGCGCGCTGACGGGGCTCTCGTACTACGAAGCGGTTCACGAGCATGCTGTCGGCCACTTCGCCGTGTGGGACGAAGGAGGGCACGGGCCGAGCGATCCGGTGCTCAAGTCGTCTTGGTGGGGCGGTCATGACTTCGTTTTCGACGACGAGAGCTTTTTGCGGCGGGATCTTCCTTTCATCGCGTTTACCAACAGTGAGGCGGACGGCGATCCCGGTGATGGCACGGGCAACGGCAATCAAAACTGGAGCGCGACAGCTGGTTACGCCGGATCGGTGAACGTACCAGGGGACACCGGCTGGACCGGCGATCTCGCCGGCGTGCTGGGTCGTTATCTGCGCTGGGATGCAGGGGCGATCAGCGATGAACTCGACGAGCTTCGGATCCCTCTCCGCGCGGTGGCCGATCCCGGCCAACTCGGCATCTCCAAAGGTTATCCGCCCGCGGCGGATGGCTATCCTGGGGAGTTGCCCATCATGGCAGACGGGACCCTCCGACGAGCGAAAAATTTCATCTGTCGGCCGGGCGAAACGGTCAAATACGAGTTTGGGTCCTTGTCGGGCGAGGTGGTGGCAGACGAGCAGGGTGCGGTGACCGTGCGCGACCTTCCGATCGACGCACAGTACACGACGCTCGTGCTCATCCGTCCCGCGCCGTCGACGAACGAAGTTCCTTGAGGGCGACGGCAAATGCCGTTGATCCATCCTCGTCCAATGACGCCCGTGCTGACAACGCGCGGCGATTCTGTCAATTTGACGGCGAGCCCATGATCCGTCGCGACCAAAGTCACACTCTTCAGGTAGAGGCCCTGTCGTCGGATGGCGATGGGCGTGCCGATCTCGATGGGGTTTCTGTGGCGGTCCCCGGTACGCTTCCGGGTGAGCGCGTGCGGGTCAACATCGTGGCGCAAAGTCGACACCATCCGCGGGCCTATGCCACCTTGCTCGAGATCGAGAAGCCGAGCCCCCACCGTCGGGAGGCGGCTTGCGGCCACCACGGCGATTGCCATGGCTGCGCGTGGATGATGACCGATGAGGGTGCGCAGCGTGAGGCCAAGCGTGAGATGTTGCGGCGTGAGTTCGGTTTGGCCGTCGCTGAGGTCGTGCCGGCACCCGAGTCGTGGGGCTACCGGTGGTCGAGCAAGCGCGTGGTAGGCGGACGAAGGGGCGCGCTACGGTTGGGCAGTTATCGTCGCCGCAGTCACGAGCTGGCCTCGATGTCACACTGTTTGGTCGACCACCCGGCCATTGCGGAGGCGGCCCGTGAACTCGAGCAGGTGGCCTCCGAGCTTCGCATCGAGCCGTTCGACGAGACGACCGGCGAAGGACAACTGCGGTACGCTTGGATCAAGGCGAACGGCGCGGGCGAGGTATTGCTGACCTTGATCACCGCCAAGGACTCCCCCCAGATGGACGCTCTGGCGGCTGCGTTGAAGCTCCCGATCGGAGTCGCATGTTGCGTGCAGGATCAGGCGAGCAACGCGCTACGCGGTACGGTCTTGCGACACGCGCGGGGCGTGGAGGCGATCGTCGTCGAACTGCTCGGACAATCCGTTTCGGTGGGCCCGCTCGGCTTCTTGCAGCCGAACCCGGCGGTGGCGACTCTGGCTTACAGGGAACTGCTCGAGCCCGCGACCGTCGTCGATTCCGGACTGGCCTACGATTTGTACGCCGGCATGGGCGTGACGACCGTTGCCTTGCGCGAGCAGTTCGCTCAGGTGAGGGCATGCGAAAGTTTTCCCGAAAGCGCGGCACGGTTGGATATCGAAGCACAGACGGCAGAGGATTTTCTCGTGACGGCCTTGGCCTGTGACGAAAACCCGGCGTTCGTCGTCGCCAATCCGCCGCGAGCGGGCATGGGGCCGAAGGTATGCGCAAGCTTGTCCCAGTGCGGGCGAAGAGGCCCCCTCGCGCTCAATATCATGAGCTGCAACCCGAAAAGTCTCTCCGCGGATCTCGAACGTCTGACGGTCGACGGCGGTTTCGAACTCGTGTCGTTGCGAGCCTTCGATACCTTGCCCCAGACCCCACACGTGGAATTGGTGGCCCGACTTCGGGCGGGCGCCTAGGTGTCGCGGCCGGCGATGATTTCACGTCGATCTGTCGCTTTCGTGACCCCGGAGACCATCGTGTTACAGTCACCGGATGAAGCCGACCGCCAGTGATCCATTACGCCGCCAGTTCTTGCGCGGTGTGCTCTTTTTTGGCATTGGCTTCACGACCCTATTTGCTGCCGAGTTCATCCTCGAGTTCGTTCGCCTTGGCCAACCGGGGATCCGCGAAGTGTCCTGGGCGGGCGTGAACAACACCAAGCTGGTGGATGTGCTGAGCCCTATCGCTCGAGCGTACAACAACGTGCTCGCGATGTTGCTTGCGACGATTGGTTTGGCGATCCCACTCACCGCGAACATGCACACGCCGAAGCTGATCGACATGTTCCTCAAGGACCGCGTCAATCAGTTCGTGTTGACCTTGATGGCGTTCGGAGCCGCCAACGTGCTCTGGGTCATTTACATCATCGGGCCCGAATTCGCGCCGATGTGGGCTTTTCGCTTTGCCATCTTCGGCGCACTTGCCGGGTGGATCGTTCTCATTCCTTATTACTTCTACGTGGTTCGTTTTCTCGATCCCTCGACCATCATCGGTCGGCTTCGAAACGAGGCGATGCAGTTTGTTCAGATGGCTGCACGTGGAAAGGGCGACTACGAGAAACTGCAGGAGGAAATACAGGAGCGGCTTTTCCAGATTGGAACCATCGTCATAAAATCGATCGATCGTGCCGATCGTAGTGTCGTTCGCGAGGGGATCTGGTCCTATAAACGGCTCTTGGATCATTACGGTCAACACAAAGACGACATGGAACCGGACTGGTTCCGCGTTGATCGAAAGGACTTCGTCGGCAAGAGCCATCACGCCCTGGAGATGATCACCGAGAAGCAGACCTGGATGGAAACGCAGGTACTCGAGCAACTTCTCATCTGTTATCAGCACGCTCTCAGCCGCGCCCCCGATGCGGTGAGCGCCATCAGCAACGTGACCCGCGTCGTGGCGACGCTGGCCTCTGAGCGGGGCGATCATCACGCGGTCTCCGCGGCGATTCGTGTGTTTAATACCTTCTTGCGCGAGACGCTGAATCACGGTGATGTAAGAGCGGCTTACGACATCTTTTACCAGTATCGGCAGTTGGCCTCCGATTTGGCGACCGACCACGATGTCGTCTGCCGAATCGCGACGTTTTTCGTGACCTACGCTGGCATTGCCGAGTCGGACGGCAATCGTTATGTCAGCAAGCTCGCCGCTTTCGATCTCTGCCACGTCGTGGAAAAGGCCTACCGTGCGGACAACCCGCGGGCGGGCGAAGTCCTCGATAGTCTGCTCGATCTTTGTTCGACCACGGACGAGAGCCTCGTCGAGGGACGGTTGCGTGCTCTCCTCATCGTGGCGGGCTATTTCCATGGTGCGAAGAAGGTCGCCGAACTCAATCGGGTGCGAACCGCTCTCGAGGTCGTCTCATTCGAGCGGCTCCGCGACGAGGCAGAGTACCTGTGCAGTATCGAGCGCCGCGTGTTTTGGGAAGTGACCGACCGGGCGGTGAACATCGAGTGGACGCCCGAAGAGCGCCGCGAACAAATCCAGTCTTTCGTCGACGGCTTGGCATGACCGCGGGCGCGGGCGCGGCGGCTCTTACCAAACGGAACAGCTGTTCTTCGGGCGCATCGGGCTGCCCTCTTTACACCCGAAGGTCACCGCGAACTCGGGCAAGTTCTGTAGCGAGCCGTTGACGCGCCATTCGGGCGACGAATGGGTGTCGGTCTTCGCCCGCAGGCGAGCGAATTCCTCACGATATTTGCTGCACCAAATCTGCCCCAAGGAGACGAAGAACTGTTGGTCTTCGTTCAGGCCGTCCGCGACCAACCGTTCGGTTGCGTCCGCCCGCAGCGCTCGGTATCCGTGAAAGGCGAGCTTTACCCCACCTGCATCAGCGATGTTCTCACCCAGCGTGAGCTTGCCGTTGAGCTTCAGGCCGGGAAGGGCATCGTAGCCCGAGTACTGCTTCTCGATGCACGACGTACGCTCGTCGAATTGCTCGCGCACCTTCTTGGTCCACCAGCTCTTCAGATTACCATCGCCGTCGAATTGAGACCCTTGGTCGTCGAAGCCGTGAGTCAGTTCGTGACCGACGACCATGCCCATCGCTCCCATGTTGACCGCCACCGAAGCGGCCGGATTGAAGAAGGGTGGCTGAAGGATCCCTGCCGGGAAGACCATCTGGTTCTTGAGGGGATTGTAAAAAGCGTTGACCGTTGGCGGGCTGATGAACCAGCTCTCGCGGTCGACCGGCTTGCCGATCTTGTTCAGGTCGTAACGAATTGAAAAAACTCGGCTGCGTGAGACATTGCCCCCGTGATCGCCCTGTTTCACTTCGAAGTCGTACTTGCGCCAACGACTGGGGTAGCCGATGAGGTAGGCCATTTTATCGAGCTTGAGACGGGCCTTGTTTCGCGTGGCTACATCCATCCAGGCGAGCTGTCCGACCTCATGATGAAAGGCCTTCGCGATAGCATCGAACATCCTCACGACCGCATCCTTGCTCATGGGGCTGAAGCGCTTGGCGATGAAGGGTTGACCGAGGAGTTCCCCCAGCGCGTGATCGGTCGCGGCCACGCACCTCTTGTACCGAGGCCGTTGCTCCTTTTGTCCGGTCAGCGTTTGAACGAGCGCGAAGCGTTCATCGACGAAGGATTGGCTCAACGAGCCGGCCATCGAGCGGACGATCTGCCAACGCAGGTAATCACTGTGGGCTTCGGCTGAAGCCAAGACTTTGCCCAGTCCCTCGAAGAAGGGAACGGAGCTGACGTTGATGTCTTCGATCCCCTTCAAGCCCATGGCTTCGAGGTAGGTGGGCCAATCGATCCACGAGGCCTTCTCGATCAGACCTCGGCGGTCGATCTTGTTGTACATGCCCTTGGGATCACGGCGCTCGACCCGGGACTTGGAGATGGTCGCGATCGCGGTCTCCACTTCCATGACGTGGGCGGTGTGTCGATCGGCCGAGGCTTCATCCTCGCCCGCGAGCTTCATCATGCGACCAATGTGAGCGCGGTACGCGACCCGTAGCGCCTTCGATTTGTCGTCGTCTTTTAGGTAATAGTCCCGATCGGGCAGGCCCAGACCGTTCTGATCGACCTGCGCGATCATCTTGGTAGCGTCGTGGAAATCCTGGCCCGAAGCGATGTCGAAGTAGGCCCAGATCCCCATGCCGTGAAGTTGGGCGAGCTGTTTGGCGAGGCGGGGCGGTGCTTCCTCTGGTGTACCGGTCGTGGTCGCGATCGCGAGTAGCTCTCGGATGGGCGTGAGGCCGGCCTTCTCGATCGCCGCTTCGTCCATGCAAGAGCTGTAGAAGCTCCCCAGAGTGTGCATGATCACGTTTTCTTTCGGCGCCGCGGTACCATTTTTCAGGATGGCCTTGAGATCGGCCTCGGTGCGCTTGTGAATTTCGCTGAAGCTGCGGATCCAACGTGGCTTGTCACCGGGGATCTTCGTGTTGGCGACCCATCCGCCGCACGCGAATTGGTAGAAGTTGTCGCAAGGCTTGGCCTCGCGGTCCATCGCCTTCGCTTCGAGCCCGACGTCGGCCAAGGAGACGTTTTTCGTCGTGGGCCCGGTTGGCGCTGGAACCGTCGGTGTCGGGGCCGAGCTGCAGGCAGCGGCGGCCAAGACCGCGGCGAGGGGGATGAGGCGAGCGACGTACATCACGATCTCCTTGTGAAATGCGGCGCAGGGATAGCACCGGTGGTGCCCAAGGCAAAGCCTCGTTCGCCCCCACCGAGCGGAAGGAAAAGATGTTGCTCGAAGAGCTTGGCTCGCGCGCAGTGCCATCGTAAGCGCCCGCTCATGGCAAAGGAAAAGCGCAGCAGGCAGACCGCCGCCAACGCGGACAAGCACTTGCTCTACCAAAAATCGGTCCAGTGCCCCGAAGCGGAGGTTGCGTTCTTCAACAAGGTCTTCCGCAAGAAGCGCGGTCGCAAGCCGATGAGCATGCGCGAAGACTTTTGTGGAACGGCGTTCTTGTCCACCGAGTGGTGCACCAGCCACCCCGAGCGTACCGCCGTGGGCATCGATCTCGATGAGCCGACCCTCGACTGGGGGCGTCAGAACGTCCTGTCAAAGGTCGGGACAGACGTGAGCGCTCGGGTGAGCTTGCATCGGGCTGACGTCCTCGAGGGGCTCGGTCCGAACGTCGACATCACCTGCGCGATGAACTTCAGCTATTTCATTTTCAAGCAGCGACAGCAGCTCATTGAGTACTTCAAGGTGGCGCGCCGCGGCCTCAAGGAGGACGGGCTGTTCTTTTGCGAGCTTTACGGTGGGACGGAAGCGATCGTCGACCTCAAGGAGAAGCGAGAATTCAAGGGCTTCGACTACGTGTGGCATCAATCCAAATTCAACCCGATCACCCGCGAGACCCTTTGCCACATCCACTTCGAATTCCCTGATGGGTCGCGCTTGAAGAAGGCTTTCACCTACGATTGGCGGCTCTGGACCATTCCCGAGGTGCGCGAGTGCATGGCCGAGGCAGGTTTCTCGAGGACCGAGGTTTGGTGGGAAGACATTGAAAACGATGGCAAGTATCACGAGACGGGTAGCGAGGAGAATCAGGAGGGCTGGTTGGTTTACGTGATCGCTGAACGGTGAGGCGAAATCGTGTGCGGTCCCACTGGTAAAATGGCCCCGGGAGCGAGATAATCGAGGCGTGCGGAAATTCGCGCGGCGGGATTTTGCTATTGCGGGTGGTTGGGCGATTGGTCTTTTCGTTCATGCATGCCGAGATGTGAATCCGTCCGAGAGGTCGCAAGCGAGTGCGGCCTCAAGTCACAGCAAGGCGCAGAGCACGGTGAACGAGATCCCAGGAGATCCCCCTGAAGCCCAATTGGCGCGAGAGCGTTTGGTGCATGCGATCGAAACCCTCGGCCACCCCTGGGGTGGAGACGCGAGTTGGGATCCGCGCGTGATATCGGCGATGCGGCGCGTGCCGCGGCATCGATTTGTACCGCAGCTCGGTGTGACGGCGGCATACAAGGATACTCCCCAACCCATCGGATATGCGCAGACGATTTCCCAGCCGACGATCGTCGCGCTGATGAGTCATGCTCTGCGCTTGACGGGGAAAGAGCGGGTGCTCGAGATCGGCACCGGCTCGGCCTATCAGGCGGCCATTCTGAGTTTACTGGCGCGCGAAGTGTATTCCATCGAGATCGTGGAAGAGCTTGGTCGTACGGCGAGGAAGCGCCTCGATGAACTCGGTTACCGCAACGTTCAAACGAAGGTCGGGGATGGCTATCTAGGGTGGCCGGAGAAGGCTCCCTTCGATCGGATCGTCCTCACGGCGGCGCCGCCGGAGGTGCCCGCTGCGCTCGTGGAGCAATTGGCGGAGGGGGGGGTACTGGTCGCGCCAGTCGGTCAGCGGCAACAGAGCCTCGTTCGCTGGCACAAGAGGGCTGGGCAGCTCAACAAAGAGGTGCTTGGCGCGGTGCGCTTTGTGCCGATGCTGCCGGGCGCGAAGGTTCCCGCGGCCTCATCGCAGTAGGCTCGCCCTCATCGGGTGCGCCGTGTCTTCGCATCGATGGTGGATCGAGTTGGTATTCGAGCTGGAGGTGGGGACGAGATTCGAACTCGCGTATAATGGTTTTGCAAACCATTGCCTGACCACTTGGCTACCCCACCAGGTCGGCCTCACGGGTCGGACCGAGCTTCTAACATAGGCCGCTGGGGTTAGCCAAGAGAGCAATGATGCAGCGGCTGGAGGTGGGGATGTGGTGCTGGCGGCTGTGCCCTCTCTCGGGTATACCCCTCGCTCCAAGGAGGGCGTGATGACGGAGCTTGAACAGAATTGCCTTGAGGCGTTTCCTGCGTGGCTGAAGGCGTTGGCCGACGATGCGCGTGGTTTGGCGGACGCGGTGGCTGATGAAACGGCCCCCGATGCGGTCCGACGCTATGCGGCGGGCGGGCTCAATTACTTGTTCAAGTCCCTCGATCTCATCCCTGACGGGATCGAAGATTTGGGGTATCTCGACGACGCCTTCGTCATCCGCGTCGCGATGGCCCGAGCCGTGGCCGAGTCGCCCGCGGGCGGGGAGACCGTGCCGATCGCGGCTCGGCTCGCAAAGGACACCGAGCTCATCTCAGGTTTGCTCGAAGCGGACTACGCGCGACTCGAGGCATATGTCGAGCGCCTCAAGAACGGCTCGGCGCGTGGTCGAAGCGTCGACGACATCGTGGGTGATGCAGCAATTCGCGGTGATTTGCTCAACGAGGTGAGCGGCTGGGCCACGAGTTACGAGTGCCCTTCATTCAATCGCGACGAGAAGAGCCTCGTCAAGCTGAAGAGCTTCTTGCGCGCTAAGCTCCCCTGAGCGTGGTTCACGATCCGGGCGGGTGGTTCACGATCCGGGCGCCGAGCGCCTACGGACTGCTATACGGTTGGCCTGGGATCCCGGCCAGCGGCTGGCCGGCTTGCGTGATCTCAGGCACCAGATCGCGGCACTCGGGCTTGTCCTTCAAGTCGCGAAGCAACTTGTTGGAGGTCTCCCCGAAGGCCGTCTCTAGCTTCAGGCCATCCTGGGTTCGTTCGACGATTTGTTCGCGACCCCGAGTCAAGTCGGCTTCGAGGGCCTCGAAGTAGCGGTCGAGTTGAGCACGTAGCTGGTCGATCTGGCGGCGCAGGCCCCGGGCCTGTTCGGTGCATGTCAGCTGCCGCTGTTCGTAGCGACCGAGTTCTTCGGCCTTGGCGGTCATGGCTGCCAAAGCGGCGCCGGCCCTTTCATAGATCCCAGGGTTAAACTCTTTTTGTGCCGCGGATGCGTCGGCTTGGCGGCGCGTTTCTGCGCTGTGACGCTGCAGGGCCTCGAAGTCCTTCTTGGCCCGGCCTGCGTCCTTGGCGTGAGCCTTCGCTTGCCGCAAGGTCCGGGACTCTTCGGCGGCGAGATCTTCGACCTTACGGCCGATCTCTGCCCGGAGGGCTCGTCCGCGACGCTCGAGTGAGTCGATCTTCCGGGTCAAGCTCGCCACTTCGCCTTCGAGTCGGCTCGCGCGCGCCGCGAGGTCCCATGTCTGAGCGAGCGCCGCCGTCAGGTCTTTTGGCGTGTCTTGGCCAGAAAAAGCGCGGGCTGCCATCCGCGTGAAAACGGCCGCGCGTTTTGCCCACTCGGTTACCGCGGGCGATTGCGGGGGCGGGGGCGGGGGCGGAGAGATGGCGGGTTTGGCGTTGCCGGCGAGCTCCCACGCCTGGGACGAGGGTAGGCTTCGCTGGAGCTTCTTCAGTTCCTCTTTGAGATGGTGCGCGTCGTGATAACGCTGCGTGGGCTTCTTTTCGAGCAGGCGCATCGCGATTTTTTCGGCGTGCGGGTTGACGTCCGGGTTCAGCGTCTTCGGCGCGGCTGGCTTCTGATGCTGCTGCATCTCGAGCAGGGCGTCGCGATCCGTCGCGCGGAAGGGCAGCTGTCCCGTCAGCATTTCGTAGAGCAGCACTCCGACGGCATAAAGGTCGGAGGAGGATTGAGCATCTTCGCCGCGCGCTTGTTCCGGCGACATGTACTCCGGAGTGCCAAAGACGGCGCCCTTGGGGGCGAGCCGTGCATCGCGCTTGAGAGCAGCAAGGCCAAAATCGAGAATCTTGACGAAATCCTTACGACCGCCGCGCTCGGTGAGCAGAATGTTATCGCTTTTCAAGTCGCGGTGGATCACGCCTAGATCGTGCGCGCGCGCCAGGGCTGCACACATCTGCTCGATGATGTCCACGCCGCGTGCGATCGGCATCGGGCCATTCGCCAGCTCCGACGACAGCGGCGTGCCGACGAGGTACTCCATCACCAGGTACAGGTCGCCCTCCTGTGTTTCCCCGATGTCGTGGATGTCGATGATGTGAGCATGATCGACACGGTTGGCGGCTTTTGCTTCGCGCAACATCCAGGAACGAAGGTGCGTTTCGCCGCGCAGGTCCGGCCGAATCAGCTTGAGCGCGACGACGCGGTCGATGAGCACATGCCTCGCTCTGTAGACCAGGCCCATGCCGCCTTCGCCCAGGCGTGATTCAAGTCGAAAACGACCCGCGATGACCCTGCCGATCATCGGGTCTCGGGTCTTTTTCTTGCGGCTTCCTCTTCTCTCGGCTCGCTCGTTCATTCGCCAAGCTACGCTAGCTCGATTTTCGTGAGGGTGCACCGACTATCCCCTTGTGAGACGGTCGGGCTTTGGGACCGGCGACGGGCAGTTCACAGCGGAAGCGCGCACCCTCCAAGAAACCCGGCGAAACGAGGGCCAGCTGGCCTCCGTGGCGCCGAACGATGTCCTGCGAGATGCTCAAGCCCAGCCCGGTGCCATCCATGCGTGATTTTGTAGTGAAAAAGGGCTCGAAGACCTTGTCTTGCAGTTCTTCCGGCACGCCGCTTCCGTTGTCTTGCACTTCGATGACGACGAGATCGTCGTCCCGACGCGTACAAAGGTGGATGCGGCCATCATGTGATCCCTGAGCGGAGGCTGCCGCGAAGATGGCGTTGCTGAGGAGGTTCATGAAAACCTGACCGATCTCGCCGTCTCGGCACAAGATTTCCGGCAATTGTCCGTAGTCGGTGCTCACTTCGATATCGTGCTGCTTGATGCGATGTGCGAGCAGCGCCACCGTTTCGTTGAGACTCGCGTGGAGATCGGTGGCCACGGGGTCCTCGGCGGCGCGCGCGAAGCGCTTGAGGTTGCCCACGATGCGCACGCAGCGCTTGGTCGCGCTCGTCACGACGCGGGCGACTCCGGCGAGGTCTTGTAGAGCTCCGTCGATATCGAGACGCTCGCGCTCGGCCTCGAGTGCCTCTCGGTCTTCGGGCGGCAGGTGCGATTCACGTTCACGGTACGCCGCGAGCATCGCTTCGAGTTCTTCGCTGAGCCGCTCCAAGGCGGAGACGCTGCCGGAAATTGCGTTGAGAGGGTTGAATACCTCATGGGCGACGCCCGCCATCAGCTCGCCGATCGAGGCCATCCGCTCCCCGTGCACCAGCGCGGCTTGGGTGCGCTTGAGCTCGTCGATCGCTTCCTCGAGTTCGGTCGTGCGCGCGATGACTCGCGATTCGAGTCCCGAGCGCTCCTGTTCGAGTGCGTCGATCGTCTCTGCAAGCGTCTGCCGCATGTCTTCGATGCGTTCAGCAAGTGCGACGACCTCGCGAGGACCTTCTACGTTGGGCATGGCGGCGTCGAGGTTGCCGCTCGCGACGCGGTCGGAGGCTTCGGCGAGTCGGCTCAAAGGACCAGCGAGCCGACGGGCGGCGCGGAGGAAGACGCCACCAACCGCGATGACGAGCATGAGGAAAGAGGCGCACAAGGCCGTGATCGCGTTGAAATCTTCGCGCCAATCGAGGCCGACGCCCAAGGAACGGTACAAACTGATCGCGGCGAGCAACGACAAGGCGAGAACGAACAAGACCGGCGTGCCGAAGTCGCGCAGCATGCGACGGCGGATGCTCTCGTCGTCGGGCGCGGCTTGCGTGCCCGCTCGTTGGCGCAGCTCGGCGACGGCCGGCTGGATGATGTCTTCGTGCCAGCTTCGTTGGTAGAAGGTGACCCCGCCCGCGAAAAGTGCGCCAAAGGCGATCTGCATGAAGGCGGCGGCCCAGCTGACCGCGCCGTCGGCGATCTGGAAGTAGAGCACCCCTGTGGTCGTGCAACCGATCCACAGCAGAAAGTTGAGTCGTGCGAGTCGTCGCGGAATGGCGATGGCTCGGTTCAGGGCTTTTCGCACCGTCCCCGTGTCGAGGTCAGCCTCGCTGACCAGTGCGTTGACGACCGGTTCGGAAATCGGGCCGATCGCGAAGCTGAAGGAGGTGGTCGCCAGGATGGCCAAGACCGGGATGATCTCCCACCACGCGCGAAACACCGTTTGGCTGCTCGTACGTAGAAAGGCGACGCTAAACAGCAGCATGACGTGACCGCCTACGATGCCCGCGACCATCGCGCCCTCGCTCAACCGAGACCGGAGCGTAAGCCAGAGGGAGCGCCTGGGTGGCGCGTCGCTCGGCTCGTCGAAGTACAGCCGGTACACGGCCCGTCGGATACCGCCCGCCATCACCCCGAAGCCGCTCGTCGCGATGAGCACCCGGATTTCCAGTCCGTCCAACAGTGGCGTGACCGCCGCCAACCAAGCCACGCAGCGAAAGGCGAAGGTGATCGTGAGTCCGATGTCACCGGCTTTCTCGACTCGCTTGATGGAGGCTGCGCTGAGGGCCAGGCTCGACGCGAAGAGCACCGCTGGCCAGGTGCTCGAGAACGCTCGCGGCAACACCGCGCTGATGAACAGCAGGACGGAGAAGACTTCCCACGCTCCGGCGAGGATTTCAGCGCGCACGAGCGCGGGAGCGCGAGACCAGCGTGGGGCGAGGTCGAGCATGATACGGACGTCAATCAGGGCTTGCGGCGCGGAGCGGCTCGCGTCAACGAAGTGTTGAGGTGAAAGGAACGCGCGCCATCGTGCTGCTCGGGGGTTTGTTGCTCCTCGGAGGGGCGGCTTCGTCTCCGGTACGGGCTCGGCCGGCGTCGAAGGTCGCCGCCGCACCGTCGCCTCCGACGCATCTCACAAGCGGCGCGTTTCGGACCTACATCTGGCCACGTGCGCGAAAAGGCAAACGATTTCTCGGCTACCTGCGGGTCGGGCAGCGCGTCGCCCTCCGCTCGGCCAAACCGGTGCCCGGCGCGGGATGTCGGCGAGGGTTTTACGCGATCGAGCCTCGGGGATACGTCTGTCACGATCGCACCGTGACCTTCGCGGAGGATTCAGCTTTTTTGCGGGCCAATGCCCACACGGACCCCCGTGAAGGACCGTTTCCTTACGAGTACGCCATCTCGAATGGCACACCGATGTACCGACGGGTGCCCACCCGGGCCGAGCAACATCGATACGAATGGCGCTTCGGGAAGGCGGGAACCCATCGCCGCTTGCCGATGTTTCAGCGTGGTCACGAGCATCTCGCGGTCAGCGATCCGATCGCGGCGATGGGTCCGATGCCGGCCTTCTTGCGCAACGGCGGGGGGGCGCGGGGCAAGCCATTGTCACTGCTTCGCCAGAACATCCCGCACGGGGCGATGATGTCCTATACGCGGGCCTTTGATGTGGCCGGCCGCACCTTCCTCTTGTCGACCGATCTGACGGTGGTGCCCGCCAACCGCGTGCGGAGGTTTCGGCGAAGCGCGTTTCAGGGGACGCGACTCGACGGCGAGGTCCGTTTGCCCATCGCTTGGATCCGGCAGCGGCCGCGGCCCGTGTACGCTCGCGATGAGGGCGGCCGGATCGTTGCCGAAGCATCGAGCTACCCCGTGAGGAGCTTCGTCATGATCACCGACGAGAAGATCGTGCAGGACGCGGTCACGTATTTGCGGGTGAAGACGCCGGAGTCGGCGCCCGAGCGGTTCATCGCGCAGCGACACGCGACGGTGGTCCGAGCACGGACGAAGCGTCCACGCGGCGTGCGACCGGGCGAAAAATGGATCGTGGCCCGGATCACGCAGGGTACGTTGGTGGCCTACGAGGATCTTACCCCCGTGTTCGCCACTCTCATGTCGCCCGGACAGGGCGGCGTGCCGCGCGCCGGTGGTGATCTGGTCCGGGACAGCACGACGCCGCTCGGGGCGTACCGCATCACCTTCAAGGATCGGGCGACCATGATGGCGCCGCTGAGCACACCGCGAAAATTCTGGGCCGACAATGTGCCCTTTACGCAGTACTTTCGTGCCCCGTTTGCGATCCATGGCGCGTACTGGCACGAGAAGTTCGGTGAGAAGGCGAGCGCCGGCTGCATCAACGTGTCACCGATCGACGCGGCGCACCTGTTCTCCTGGACCGATCCTCCCGTGCCTGACGGGTGGCAGGGCGTCGCCGGTGCGGGCGCACCTCAAAACGGACCCGCGAGCATGGTCGTGGTCAAGCGCTGAAGCGATTCAAACGCGCGGCTCGGGCCCTTCGTGATGATTCGATGACAAAACTCCCCCCGGTGTGATGCAAAGCTGACCACGAGGGACCCTGATGTGTCGTCTATTGAAGGCAACCCACTCAGGAGAACCACCATGCGCCGAATGAACCCCGTCACCCGAATCCTCCTCCTCCCCGCCATCGTGCTCACCGCCGGGAGCTTGCTCAGCGGCTGTGCACTGAAGGACCAAGGCGCGCCGACATCGGAGAATGAAGAGGCGCGGCCGAACGTCGCGCGCACCGACCAACGGGAGAGCAAAGACGATGACGGCGAGTCACGTTTTGGGATGGACGACAACAGTACGCCGCTCAAGCCGGAATCGGACGCCAAGTCTGGGGGCGCGGGAACGCGAAAGCGGGACGGCTCCAAAGCGCCGAGCCGCGCTCCTTCGATGGCTCCACCGCCTGCACCCGCCGCGAGCGCTGCGGCCCGCGCTGAGGGAATATCGCAGGCCCCACCAACCGAGCCCGAAGTCGCAAGACTGAAGAGGAAGCTTAAACGTCGTATGCGACGACCCGCGGCGCCTGGTTTCGGCTCGGGGCACGGTCGTCTCGGGGGCGTGGTCGGGCAAAGCCCGCGCAGGATCAGCAAGCCACAGATCGCGGTGCCGACCGACGACGGCCTGCTGCGCGAGCGGGCCGATCGCTTCGGCGACATGTACTTTCGCCACTACGGCGTAAACCCCACCATCGACACCGCCGAACAACCCCGCTCGACCTTCTCGGTCGACGTGGACACCGCGAGCTATACGATGACGCGCTCCTTCCTCCAGCGTGGGCGCATGCCGGCCGAGGCCGCGGTCCGCGTCGAAGAGGTGATCAACGCCTTCGATTACGCCTACCAGGCGCCGACCGGCGAGACCTTCAGCGTGCACGCCGAGGCGGCACCGTCTCCCAGCCGTAAGGGCTACCACGTGCTGCACGTCGGCGTGCAGGGCAAGAAGGTTGCCGCGAGCGAGCGCAAGGCTTCAAACTTGGTGTTCGTGGTCGACGTCTCCGGCTCGATGAGCGGCGACAACCGCCTCGGCTTGGTCAAGCGCAGCTTGGGTTTGCTGACCGAGCAGCTTCGCGAAAATGACACCGTCGCCATCGTCGCCTACGGCACGAACGCGCGGCAGGTGCTCGCGCCGACCAGCGCCTACAACAAGCAGCGGATCCTGGCCGCGGTTCACTCTCTGCGGACGGAGGGGGCGACCAACGCGGAGGCGGGGATTCGGCTCGGTTACAAGATCGCGGCGTCGGCGATGAAGCCGGGGGGCGTCAACCGCGTCATCTTGTGCAGCGACGGCGTGGCCAACACGGGCCTCACGGGCGCGGGCGGGATCCTCGACACCGTGCATCGCGAAGCGAAACGGGGGATCACGATCTCGACCATCGGTTTCGGCATGGGCAACTACAACGACGTGCTCATGGAGAAGCTCGCCCAGGGGGGCAACGGCAACTACCACTACGTCGACAAGCTCGCTCAGGCCCGCCGGGTGTTCGTCGAGAACCTCACCGGTACGCTGCAGGTCATCGCCAAGGACGTGAAGCTGCAGATGGCCTTCGATCCCGCCGTCGTCTCGCGTTACCGCCTCATCGGCTACGAGAACCGCAAGCTCAAGGCGCGTGATTTTTCCAACGACCGCGTGGACGCAGGTGAGATCGGCGCCGGACACGCCGTGACCGCTTTGTACGAGGTGAAGCTGCGTGACGGCGCGACGGGCGATCTCGGCAAGATCCGGATCCGCTATAAGGCGCCGCAAGGCAACACCTCGCAGCTCATCGAGAAGACCTTGGCCCGGAGCGTGGTGCGCGGCTCGACGGATGCGCTCACTTCGCCCAGCCAACTCTCGCTCGTCGCCGGTCAGTTCGCCGAGAAGCTGCGCGGCTCCTACTGGGCGCGCACCGTGAGCTACGCGGACATGTTGGCTCGCTTCGAGCGCGTCGCGCCTGAGCTCCGGAATCAAGCCAAGGTACGGGAGCTTCGCAAGCTCATCGAACGGGCTCAAAAGCTCGATCCTCGCAAGGACAAGTTCGAGAAGGATGCGCCCGTGGCGATGATGACCTTCGATAAGGTGCCGGTTCTGAGGTAGAACACCCCATGCGAGCGAAACGGCTCAGCGCAATGGCGGCCCTCGGGTGCGGGTGTATCGCCCTCATCTGGGGGCTCGTGCACTTGCACAGCATCTTCCGCGACGAGCGCCAGGACGCGCTTGACGCGGTGGTGGCACGTCAGCGCGCGCTCGCCGAGTATGCACACCAGGAGCTCAGCGCGCGCCTGAACAAGCAGCTCGCCCAGGCTCGCCCTACGATCACGGCGGCGCTCGAGGATCCTCTCTTGTCCGCGAAAGACATCGTGTTCATCGAAGAGGGTGAGCAGCGTTTACCACGGGCTGCGCATTTCGCCCGCGAGGAAGCGGGGCTAGCTGGGCGAGTTTGGGAGTGTTTGAGGTCGCATTGTGACGGGAGTGGAAACGCCGTCCCCTGGCCGACGGAGGGCCCGTTTCAAGAGCGCCTCGCGACCTTCCGGGCGCTCGAGAAAGATCTGGCGGCTGTCGATCGGGACTCCATTGAAGATGGCGTGCGGAAGATGTTGAGCCTCCGCGCCTTGTACGTGATCGACGTCCGGCTCGAGCTGCCGCTCACGCTCTTCATGGTGGAGCAGCTGACGAAATTTGCTCGTCCCGACCGCAAGTTGATGAGCTTGTTGCTTCGTGATGGTTACGCGGCAGATGGTGTGCGCATCGAGGGGCTGCAGCGCATGCTGCTGTCCCGTCGTGATCGCTTTAGCGAGCACGGCTTTTCCGTTTTTGGGAAGCGAATCATGGATCTGAGCGAGCCGGCGGGTGTGGCCGTCGTCGATTTTCGGGACCGCTTCGCGGAACGGTTCAGCTTACTCGGATTGCCGAAGACGCTCGATGAGCCCAGCCTCGTACGCGATGGACAAGCTCTCTGGTTTGTCACGCCGGAACGAGGCCGGCGGCTCGTGGGCGTTCGCGTAGAGTTATTCACCTTGGTGGCAGAAATTGAGCGCTTGATGATGGACCGCAAGCTCATCGAAGCGGGCGACGGGCTGCATTTCGAGATCGGCTCCGGCGTCACGACGCTCTCTTCTGTCGTCGCGGCGGCCAACTCGTCCCGCTGGGCCACGCTCACGCAGGCGGCCGAGTCGCGCTATCGGCTCAAGTCGCTTCTCGAGTTCATCGTCGCCTTGCTCAGTTTCGGCGTCGTGGCGCTGTCGGTGATCGTCTACCGCAGGCGCAATCGCTTCCTCGAACTCAAGAGCGAGTTCGTGTCGGCCGTGTCGCACGAGCTGCGCACCCCGCTGGCGTCGATCCGCTTGATGGCCGAGACGCTCGAACGCCGCACGAAGGGCGTCGAGGGCGCGCGAGATTACCCGACCCGTATCGTTCGCGACGTGGAGGGGCTGAGCTTCCTGGTCGAGAACATCCTGTCCTTCGACCGCTTGCAACACGGTCGCTGGGTGCCGAAGCTACAGCGCGTGCTTCTCTCGGACATCGTCGACAAGCTCGATCGGGACCGCGACACCTGGGCGCGCCGCGAGGCGGAGCTCGAGCGCGAGGGGTTGGATGAGCTCGTTCTCGACGCGGATCCGGATCTGTTGCTGCTGTTGCTCACGAACCTGGCCCGCAACGCGGTTCAGTACGGCGAGCGCGACCCGGCGGTGATCGGCATCGTGGCCGAAGCCTCGGGCGGGCGCGTCGTGATCCGCGTGCGCGACAATGGCGTGGGGATCCCCGATGCGCAACGTGAGCGCGTGTTCGACGATTTTTATCGCGCCACCGATCCTACGGGACGCGGCGAACGTGGCAGCGGCTTGGGCCTGTCGATCTGCCGCAAGATCGTCGAGGCTCACGAGGGCGTGCTCAGCGTGGCCGAGACAGGCCCAAAGGGAACGACTTTCGAGATGAGCTTTGCTGCCGCCGCGCCTATCGAGCATGCTGACGAGGCGGAAGAGTCATGACCACGCAGCCCCACATTCTCATCGTCGAGGACGACGAAAACCTTCGCATGGCGCTCGAGGACAACCTCGTGGACGAAGGTTACCGCGTCACGGCGGTCGGTTACGGTCGCGACGCGATCCGCGTGCTCGAGTCGGACGTGCCCGAGCTGGCCATTATCGACATCATGTTGCCGGACACCGACGGCTACTCGATCTGCCGCCACTTGCGCGAACTGAGCTTACCCGTGCGGGTGCTGATGCTCACGGCGCGCACGCTGGAGAGCGATTTGGTCGAAGGTTTTGAGGCCGGCGCCGACGATTATCTCACCAAGCCCTACCGCTTGAGGGAAATGCTCGCGCGGGTGAAGGCCTTGCTCCGGCGCCGGGGCGGGCCGCAGCCAGGGGAAGCCGAGGATCTCGACTTTGCCGGTTTTGCGGTCGATACCAAGGCGCGCACCATCACGAGCGCCGCGGGTGAAGACGTCCCGCTTACGCGCACCGAGTTCGATTTGTTGCTCTGTCTGCTGCGCAATCGCGATCGGGCCCTCGCGCGCGATGAGATCTTACGCAGCGCCTGGGATCCCGACGTCATGGTGGATCCACGCACCGTCGACAATTTCGTCTCGAGCGTGAAGAAGAAGCTCGGATGGACCAAGAACGCCGCCTACCGTATCAAGACGGTACGCGGCGTCGGTTATCGGCTCGAGATCGACTGAGCGCCATCTCGTTCCCGCAGCGCTCTTACTGGTGGCGCAGGTGAACGTCGACGATCGACCCCTGCTGAACGTTTCCGTTGGCGTCGCGGTAGTTGAAGCTGGCGCGCTCACGCTCGCAGTTGCCTCGCTCGTCGCAGCGCGGGACGACCACGTAATCGAGCTGTATCGAGACGATCCCCGTCGACGCGAGGCTGCGTGTTTCACCGGCGCTGGAGAGGCGGTTACCGTCCGCGTCGGCCCAAAGCTGTAGCCGTCCAAAGGCTTCGTCCTCGGCGGAGATTTTCCCGTCGCGATTGCTGTCGAGCTCACGCAGCGCCAAAAAACCGTTCTTGGCGCGCAAACCCGTCGAGAGTTGCGTCATCGATCCGAACAGCTCTGCGCCGTCGTCGATCGTTCCACTGCCGTCGCGGTCGAGGGCGAGCCACGGCGTGGTGGCGGAGGGCCAGTTCGTTCCCTGGCAGTTGGCCGTCCCGCTCAGATCGAAGCTCGCGGACGCCTCCGGGCCAAACTGAACGGGGGCGTTGTCGAAGGACAGGACCAGAGGGGTCGAGGCCGTGGAGGATTCGAGTTGGCAGTCGCCCCAAATGTACCCGTCTTCGTCCGGCTCGCAGCGCTGGAGGCCCGGAAGGCCGTCAACGTCGCAGCTGCGCGTGTCGAGGTGTTCGCACTCGTCGATCGGCTCGCTGCCACCGCCACCTTCTTCGGCGCTGCAGTTGGCGTCGGCGCAATCGGGGACCGAATGCACGCAGGCGACACTGAGGGTGGCGAGGGGAATGAGAAGGCTGGCAAGTCGTTGTTTCATGGCTGTCATCTCCGAGGACGGGATAGGTGTGTTGCGGTCGATGCCCATGACTAAAGCACCTACTGTGCCAACACCTAAGATGCTGTAATCCTCTAGGCAATTTGCGGCTATGTGCCAGATCGTGTCACTTGCAGGGACCCGTTGGCCCAGTCTTGCACAGCTCCGATCCCTCGGCGGTACGCCGCCGGCTCAGCGGCGCAGTCGGCGTTCGGCGAGATTGAGCAGGCGCTCGCTGCAGTCGTTACCTTCGATCGGCACGCCATGACAAAAGCTGACCTTCGCCGGCGCGAGCTCACTGAGATAGTCGCGCAGCCAGGCGTGGTAGCCTCGCTCGTCCTTCAGTCCCAGCCAGCGGTAGGTGCTGCCGATGCACAAGCCGGGCGCGCCGCGGAGCACGCGCAAGGCAAATCCCATCGTCTTGCGCATCAGGCCTTGGGCGTTGAAAAAGGCATCACACACCGCCAGCTGTGGAGCATCCCCCCGGCGATCTTCGAGCCAGGTTTCGCCGGTGCGGGTGCCTTCGCATTCGATGAGTTTCACGCCCTCGGGCAAGCGCTCGCGCGCCGCGTCGAGGCTGGACAGCCCGAGGCGCCCCTGTTTTTCGAGTCGCGGGATGGCCACGCGCGGAGCCGCCACCAAGGCATCGGGGTAATGCTCGCGGAAGACGGGCAGCGCGGCGTGGTGGTAGTGGTTGGGGGCGATGAGGATCTGCGGCGTGCCGTGCGCTTCGATCTGCTCGAACACATCACGGCTGATCCGCGTCGGGCTGTACACCAGCAGGCCGCCGTCATCGAGCTTGAGCAGCTGCATCGAGTTACCCCAGCCGCTCGCGTGCTCTCGCGTCAATTGGATCACGCGGTCGTGTGTAGTGCGTCCGGAGTCCCGCAGCAATGTAGGCTGTTGGTGGTCATCGCGAAGCCAAACCGGGCGGCTCTAACGGAGACGCCGAAACGAAAGAGGCAGCAGACGAGCCGCGCCATGGCGGTCGCCTGCTGCCAAGCAAGAAGGACGAGGACGACTAGTTCTTGTTGTCGTAACGGATCCCTCGCTCCACTTCCTTGATGGCGGCGCGGGTGGCGACCAGGGCGCGGACGCGGTGGCCAGCCTTGTCATGGCTCGCCTTGCTCAACTGTCCTTCCGCCCGCTTCAGGGTGTACAGGGCGGTGCGCATTCGAGGTTGTGCTTCGGCGTTGGCTTCCGCGACGCCGCCGCCGGGGCTGGCGATGACGAAGGCGAGAGCGCCGGCGAGGGCCATCGTGGTGAGCTTGTAGACATTGCGTTTGGGGGTTTCATTCTTGTTCATGGGGTGCACCTTTCGATCAAAATGGAAGGTCGGGTTGTGTTTAGAGGTCGGAGATGGCTTTGCGTGGCGCTTGTCCTTGCGCCCTTGGCCAGACATATCGCAAGGCACGTGCCATCCCATCTGGAGTCACGACATCGGTCTAACTATGTAGAATGTAGTGGCTGTCCTGCGTCACCCGGGCCGCAGCGTGGCGCCGGCGCTGTGGCTTTTTCGCCACGGTGGGCGCGGGGTGGCAGAGCGGAGTCCACCGTTGTGCTGCGGCGCAGACAAAGCTGGGTTATGGCCGCTGCGTGCTGGACCTACTCAAAGAAATCATCGATGTTGGTAACACTCTCGTATGGAGCACCCCTTCCGCGCTTCCGTGGATGATCGCGGTACTTCTGCTGGCGGGTTTGTTCGTAACCCTTCGGCTGAGCTTCATTCAGCTGCGCCAGTGCGGGCACGCCATCCGCGCCGTGCTCGGCAGGTACGACGACCCGGACGACGAAGGCGACATCAGCCATTTTCAGGCGCTGTCCACCGCGCTGAGTGCGACGGTCGGGATCGGCAACATCGCGGGCGTCGCGATGGCGATTCATTACGGCGGTCCTGGCGCGCTGTTTTGGATGTGGGTGACGGCGATCTTCGGCATGGCGCTCAAGTTCGCCGAGTGCACCTTGTCGATGCACTACCGCGGATTCGACGCCGACGGGAACGCCTCGGGCGGGCCGATGTACTACATCGAGAAAGGTCTCGGCCCGAAGTGGAAGCCGCTCGCGATCTTTTTCGCGGTGTGCGCCGTCATCAGTTCGTTTGGTGGCGGGAACATGAACCAGGCGAACACCGTGGCGGTGAGTGCCTACAGCGATTTCGGCATCGAGGGATGGGTCGTGGGTTTGGTCAGCGCGACCTTGGTCGGCATCGTCATTCTCGGCGGGATCAAGCGAATCGCCAAGGTGAGCAGCACGCTCGCGCCGACGATGGCCGCGATCTACATCTCTGGCGCGTTGTTGATCCTCATCATGAATGTCGACGCGATCCCCGGCGCGTTTGCTGAGATCTTCTCCCAGGCTTTCAATCCACGCGCGAGTCTCGGTGGTTCGGTGGCGGGCGTGTTCAGCATGACCTTGCTCTGGGGTGTGAAGCGCGGTCTCTTCTCGAACGAGGCGGGGCAGGGAAGCGCGCCGATCGCGCACGCGGCGGCGAAGACGAAGGAGCCGGTACGCGAAGGCGCTGTCGCCATGCTCGGGCCGCTGATCGATACCTTGATCATCTGCACCATGACCGGTCTGGTGATCGTCACCACTGGCGTGTGGGACGAGAAGAAGCAGGCTGATCTCGGGATCAGGGAAGTGAAGACGTACGCGTCCGCGAGCGTTCCAGAGAAGGGCAGTAGCGAAGCGGCGCGCGTGGCGACGGCGGTCGGTATCGCCGAAAATGCCGATCCGAAGCTGGGCTTGGCCGCGCTGTGCCAGGCGGGTCGCTGTCCGTCGCTCGCCTTCGTGGGACGTGACGCGTTCATCGACGCCGCCGTGCTCGAGGTCAAGACCGCCGACGGGAGCTTCAAGCCCTACGACGGAGCCGTGACGCTTCAGGTGCAGGCCGCGGCGCTCAAGCCGCCGAAGGAGGGCGGCAAGCTCAAGTTCAGGGTGCGCGGCAAGATGCTCCAGAACAGCTCGGCCTTGACGGCGTGGGCCTTCGACCGGGGCCTGAGCCCGATCGGGGATTGGGGCAATTTGCTCGTCACCTTCAGCGTGTTCCTCTTTGCGCTCTCGACGATGATCTCGTGGTCGTATTATGGCGATCGCTGCATCGAGTACCTCTTCGGTGCGCGCTTCGTGTTGCCCTACCGTTTGGTCTACGTGGTCTTCGTTTTCATCGGATCTGTCGCGGCGCTCCGCATCGTGTGGGACTTTGGTGATCTCGCGCTCGGCCTGATGGCGGTGCCCAACCTCATCGCGGTCGTGTTGCTCATGCCCGAGGTCGTGAAGATCACGAACGACTATTTCAAGCGCATGGCGGCGGGCGGTGGCGACGCCGGCTCGGGAGATGCTGGCGCCGGTGATGGTGGCGTCGACGATCCTGGCGCCGACGATCCTTCGACCGAAGGGACCGAAGGGGCAGAAGCGTGAGCAGCGAGTCGACCCCGGAGCGAGGGGCTTGGGGATCGCGGATCGGCTTCATCCTTGCGGCGGCGGGCTCGGCGGTCGGACTCGGCAACATTTGGAAGTTTCCGTACATCACGGGCGAAAACGGCGGTGGCCTGTTCGTTCTGATCTACCTGGCCTGCATCGCCTTCGTCGGTTTACCGATCCTGATGGCGGAGATCATGATTGGTCGGTCTGCGCAAAAGCAGCCGATCGTTGCTTTTGAGACCTTGCAAGGGGGGCGCACCCCTTGGGCCTCCGTGGGTTGGCTGGGCGTGCTCAGTGGCTTCGTCATTCTCAGTTATTACATTGTCGTCGCGGGTTGGGCGCTCGACTTCACGCTCAAGAGCGTGGTGGGATTTACGAAGCCCATTCAGCAAGAGGCGGCTCAGGCTGCGAGCATCTACCGGGCCACGACGCCGCTCGAGACGATGAAGGCCGAGCTTACCCAGGCGCGGGCGGCGAAGCTCGCGAAGAACGACGTCACGACGATTCGGGGCGAGGCGGCGAAGAAGGTCTGGGCCAACCACAAACGCTTCTCCTCGGCGCTCGCCAAGGCGGCCGACAAGGAGGCCGCCCGCACGATCTTGCTCGAGGATCCGAAGCTCGCCACCGCGGTCAGCATCATTGAGGGGCTCAACAAGCGCATCGCGGCCACCAAGGACCGTGCAGGAAAGTCGGCCAAAGCCGAGATCGATAAATTGTCGGACCAAGCGGTGCGTGATCAGGCCGAGGCTCGCAAGCGGCGCAAGGTGATCGGCGACAAGGTCGGCGCCACCTTCATCGGTCTGGCGAAAGACGGCTGGACCTCGACCTTTTGGGCGGCGCTCTTCATGCTCGTCACCATCCTGGTGGTGTCGGGCGGGATCTCGGGGGGCATCGAACGCGCCTGCAAGGTGCTGATGCCGATTCTGATCGGGATCATGCTCTTGATGGTGGTCTACGGGATGTTCTTGCCCGGTTTCGGTGAGGCGGTCAGCTTCGTGTTCAAGCCCGACGCGAGTCGCCTCAAGGCGAGCGGCGTGCTCGAGGCGCTGGGCCATGCCTTCTTCACCTTGTCCCTCGGCATGGGGGCGATGATCACCTACGGCTCCTACCAAAAGGACAAGGGCAGCCTTGTCTCGCAGTCCGTGATGATCGCGGGCATCGACACGCTGGTCGCCTTGCTCGCCTGTTTGATGATGTTCCCCATCGTCTTTACCTACGGGCAAGAAGCTTCCGCCGGACCCGGCCTGGTCTTCATCAGCATGCCCCTCGCTTTCGCCGAGCTCGGCACGGGGGGGATGCTCTTGTCGATCCTCTTCTTTGGCTTGCTCGTGTTCGCCGCCCTCACCTCCGCCATCTCCTTGCTCGAGGTGGTGGCGAGCTACTTCATCGACAAAAAGGGTTGGACGCGTAAGAAGGCGGCGTGGCTGCTCGGCGGCACCATCTTCGCCTTCAGCGTCCCGAGCGCGTTTGCGATGGACGAGGGCGGTCTGTTCACATCCTGGGAGCCCGGCTTCGGCAAGAACTTCTTCGACACGGCCGACTACCTCGCGTCAAACTGGATGCTGCCGCTCGGCGGCTTGTTGATCAGCATTTACGCTGGCTGGGTCATGCCCGCCAAGATGCGGGATGCGGAGCTACAGGGTGCGGCACCGGCTTTGACGAAGACCTGGCTTCTACTCGTGCGTTTCGTCGCTCCGGTGCTCGTCGTGCTGGTGCTGTTGCAGAAGGTCGGCTTCCTCGAGCTGGGTTGACGTTCTGCGGGCTGACCCGTTCGGCCGCGGAGCGTCAACGTATGGCTGCTCGACGAAATGACATTGCAGCGGTAGTCTAACTGTGCGCTTGCGATGAATGGAGGTTGGCTGCCGTGCGGCTCAACGCCAAAAGGAGAGTGAGAATCCATGCTTAGGAATCGTTGGAGTTGGCTGGCAGCGGTTTCGATCGCGGCAGCGGCATTGGTCGGGGCGTGTCAGGCAACACACCAAGGCCAATTGATCGATGACAAGAACACGAGCAAATCCTCGACTGGGACAGGCGCGGCCGGCGGAGCGGAGCCTTGTTTGCTTGGCTGCGGCGGCGCTGCTCAGGGGGCAACAGCAACACCAAGGTGCTCGTGATCGAACCGAAGATGGCAACCTTGACCGTCGACGGCAACATGATCCCCACCCAGCCGTTCAAGGCCACGATGGGCAGCAAGGACGTGACCAACTCGGTGACGTGGGTGTACGACAAGCCAGCGATCGGTGACATGTCGGCGGCGGGGATCTTCGTGCCCAGTGGCAAGGTGGGCGGCATCGGCAAGCTTCAAGCGCTGTATGACAAGGCGGAGGGCGAGGCCACGGTCGAGGTCTACGTCAAGCGGGTGGTGAATCCGGTTGGCGTCACACCAGCCGAACAGATGGCATTCGACACGGCGGTAACGCCCGATCCCTCGCTCGCCATCGTCTACCCGTCGGACGGCACGACCTTTCCCTTGAAAGTGATGGCGCCCGAGATCCAATGGAATGGCGGTCAGACGAACGATTTGGTCCGCTTGCGGCTAAGCTCCAAATACATCGACTACACCGAGTACTTTGGGGACACCGCGCCAGGACTCAAGACGCTGGATCAGCAGGCTTGGGAGGACATCGAGTTTTCGGGCACGGGTCCGGTCAGCGATCCGCTCACGGTCGAGGTGGCACGACGTTCTGGCAATACGGTCTATCAAGCCAAGACGCTCACGCTACACATCGCCCAAGGCGTGATCCACGGCAGCGTCTATTATTGGCAGCTGCCAGGCGTGTGCGGAGGGGCCTCCAACGGCAAGATTCTGCGAATCAAGCCAGACTCGGCCCAGACCGACGAGTTCTTCCAGTCGAGCACCTGCTGGGGCTGTCACACCGTCAGTCGCGACGGCAAGCAAATGATGGCGACCTTCGAGGGAGGAAGCCCCTTTCCTCTGCAGACCATCGACCTGACCAAAGACCCTGCCGTGCTCGGGAGCATCACGACGACCACCGGTCTCACGGGCACCTTCAGCGCCTTCAACGACGACAGCACGCGGATCCTCTATTCGTACAATGGCAGCGGCAAGGGAGCGAGCAGCACCTATTTGCAGATCGTCGATGCGCAAACGGGGCAGTTCATCAAGCAGGACGCCATCGGCCCCGGCTGCGGCGAAGGCGCCTGGTCGCCTGACGGGATGAAGATCGCGGCAATCTGCAACATGGACGGCAACAATTGGACCTTCGACTCGCCCAACGGCGATCTGCAGGTTGTCGACTGGGACAAACCCAACGATGCGCTCGGGGCCTCAGCCCTCGTCGTGCCCAAGGGTAGCCTCGCCGGTCGCCCGGCGTACCCGAGCTTCTCGCCGGACTCGCAATACCTCGCTTACGGCCGTCCCACTACCGGCTCGCGCTCGACGGGCAACGGCACGCTCTGGCTCGTCAAGACGGACGGCAGCGGCGCGGTCGAGCTGAAGAATGCGCAAGGTGGCGGCACGAAGAGCTTCAACCCGGTTTTTGCCCCGAAGGGAGCCGGTGGCTACAGCTGGCTCGTGTTCATCTCACGTCGTGATTACGGCAACCAGATGGTCAGTCAGAACCGGCAACAGCTGTGGGTCACGGCGGTCAACGATCCTCCGGGCGTGGGGGATCCCTCGCATCCGGCGTTCTATCTGCGAGGCCAGGAGGCTTGCGGCAAGAGCGAGAACGCTTATTACGCGCTCGATCCCTGTAAAGAGCTGGGCGACGAGTGTCTCTACGGCATCGAATGTTGCAATGGCCAGTGCATCTACGACGAGATGCTCGACAAGTACGTGTGCGGCGAGCCCGATCCCAACGAGTGCGTTCAAACGGGTAACGCGTGCGTTGAGGACGAGGATTGCTGTGACTTTCCCGACGTCAAGTGCATCCAAGGTTTCTGCCAGAAACCGGCACCCAAGTAGCTGACTCGATCGAATGCTGGGCCTTGACGCCGGGCCGCGGTGCGCGCATCCGGGCCCAGTAAACGTTACATCGAGGACGCGGTGAGCACCCAAGACAGCTTCTACATCACGACGCCGATTTACTACGTCAACGGTAAGCCCCACATCGGTCACGCTTACACCACCATCGGCGCGGACACGGCGGCTCGTTACCATCGATTGCGAGGCAAGCGCGTCTATTACCTGACGGGGACGGACGAGCACGGGCAGAAGGTCTTGGAGAAAGCCAGCGAGCGGGGGATGTCTCCAAAGGCCCATTGCGA
>JAPYTK010000020.1:28733-43554 GCA_029941785.1 Polyangiaceae bacterium
CCATTGCGACGACATGGTCGTCCAATGGAAAGATACCTGGGAGCGCCTCGGTATCACCTTTGATCGTTTCATTCGAACCACCGACGTCGATCACGTGGCGGCGGTCAAAGCGGTGCTCGCGAAGCTGTGGGAACGTGATGAAATCTATCGTGCGGACTACACCGGTTGGTATTCGGTGTCGGCCGAGCGCTTCTGGACAGAGAAAGATCTCGTCGACGGCAAGTGCCCGGACACGGGGCAGCCGGTGCAGGAGATCACCGAGAGCAACTACTTCTTCAAGATGAGCAAGTACCAGACGCAGCTCATTGATCACATCGACGCGAACCCCGGGTTCTTACAGCCCGTCTCCCGTCGCAACGAGGTGCTGGGCTTCCTGCGCAAGCCCCTCGGCGACTTGTGTATCTCGCGACCCAAGTCGCGGATGAGCTGGGGGATCGAGCTGCCCTTCGATTCAGATTACGTGACCTACGTGTGGTTCGACGCCTTGCTCAACTACCTCACCGGGATTGGCTACAACCCCGATCAGGAAGGCGACCAGGCTGACGCTTGGCGCACGTGGTGGCCTGCGCAGTATCACATCATTGGAAAAGACATCCTCACCACCCATGCCGTGTATTGGTCCACGATGCTGTTCGCGCTCGGGATCGAGCCGATGCAGACGCTCTACGCACACGGTTGGTGGACGAGCAGCGATGGCGCGAAGATGAGCAAGTCGCTCGGCAACACCATCGACATCGACTTGTTGACGGAGGTGTTTGGCGTCGACGCGACCCGCTACTTCTTCATGCGTGAGATCGCATTTGGCGGCGACGGGGGATTTTCCTACGAGGCCTTCTTGGCCCGTTACAACGCCGATTTGGCGAATGACCTCGGCAATCTCGCTCATCGCGGCTTGTCGATGACAGCCAAATGGCTCGGTGGGAAGGTCCCCCCGGTCGGCCCGTCGGAGCCCGTGGATGACGCGCTGCTCAAGGTGGCTCGAGCGGCGGTACTCGGCTACGAATCGGAGATCGAGCAGCTCCATTTTTCCAAGGCGCTCGATTCATTGTGGACCCTCGTCCGCGCAGGCAACAAGTACATCGATGACGTAGAGCCCTGGGCGCTCCACAAGAGGGGCGAGATGGATAGGCTCGCGACGGTCAAGCGGAACGTGCTCGAGATCTGTCACCTCGCCGCCTTGATGACGGTGCCCGTGATGCCGACGAAGTCGCGCGAGCTTCTCACGAAGCTGGGTCGCGAGACCGAGGGCATCGCCGAGGACGCGAGCCAGATGTTTGCACGGGCTCATGCCGGAGATCTGAGCTTCGACATGTTGACCGATGGGGCCGCGCTCGAGGTAGGCGAGCCTCTGTTTCCGCGCTTTCGTGAGATGCCGGAGAAGGTGGCAGCCTTGTTCGCCGCGCCGGCAGAGCAGGCCGCCGCCATCGAGGACAAGTCCCGGAGCAAAAACTCCTCGAAGAAGAAGCGCAAGGACTCTGCGGGCACGGATGAGCCGGCGGACGGGCTCGTCGATTTCGCCACCTTCAGCAAGATCGCACTCCGTACGGGAAAGGTGTTGTCGGCCGAGGCTCATCCCAATGCCGACAAGCTGCTCGTGCTGAAGGTCGACATCGGTGAAGCGGAGCCGCGACAGATCGTGGCCGGCATCGCGAGCAAGTTTCAGCCGGATGAGCTCGTTGGGCGTCGGGTGGTGGTCGTCGCCAACCTCAAGCCCGCGAAGATCCGCAAGGTCGAGTCACAAGGCATGCTGCTCGCGGCCGGCGACAAGGACGTCATCGATTTGGTGAGCGTCGACGCCGAGCCCGGCGAAATCGTTCGCTGAGCAGCCGAGCCGGTGAGCGAAACCGGGACACGAGCCGGTGTTCCACTTGAGCGTTCGAGACTGTATCGATCCACTGGACTGGTACTTTTGCGATCCTGTTAGAATTGTGACGAAGGCGTGATTCTCGTCACTTACAGCGTCTCCGGGCATGGCACGACCTATGCAATAGCCCCCTACGGGAGGAAACTGAACGTGAACAAACACACCATCATCATCTTACTTACTGGCCTGCTGAGCGTGGGCTGCGCCAAGTCATCGACCATCGAGGCGAAAGCGCCAACGACCACGGACCCGGCGACATCGACCAGCTACCAGGCCTTCGACCAACCGGGCGAGCTCGTGTTCGAGTTTGCCGCACCACGGGCTGTCGCTGAGACGGGGACAACCGATACCGTCAAGCAGAGCTTCGGCGGAGTAGGCAGTGCGAGCCGTGACCAGAGCTTGAGCATCACCGGCAAGAAGCGCCCGTAGACTGGGCCGTCTGCCGAGACGGCGTGGTCATCCGCCGTCCACGAGGCGAAGGCGTGCGGGGCCTCCGATACCCGCGCCGCGACGTCTGTGATAGGTCCCGGCTATGGTACATCGCCCGACGCTATGGGTACTCGCGGCTGGCTGCGGTCTACTCGCTTCATGCGCCAACAAGGATCCCGTACATCCTGCAGCGGCTTCCGCGAGCGCGTCGACCACCGCCGCTAGCTCTAGCGCACCGGCCTCACCGTCGGCATCGGCCTCTTCGTCAGCAGGGCCGGAAGTTTCGGGTTCTGCGGCCCCATCGAGCTCCGCGTCCGCTGCTTCGAGTGCGACGCATGATCACGCCGGCCACGGTAAATGGACCTATGGGGGCAAGACCGGGCCCGTTTTTTGGGGCGACCTGTCTGCCGGCTGGGCGACGTGTCGTGACGGCAAGCTGCAGAGTCCGATCGACGTTCCGAGCAAGACCGAGACCGCCAAGACTGCCGAACGGCTCGCGATCGACTACCTACCCATTCCCCTGCATATCAAGAACAACGGCCACACGATCCAAGTCGACAACGTCGGTAACAACTACCTGACGATCGGCAAGAAGCGCTACGAGCTGATCCAGTTTCACTTTCACAGTCCCAGCGAGCACACGATAGCCGGCGAGCGTTACGATCTGGAGATGCACCTCGTGCACAAGGCGGCCGACAAGAAGTTGGCTGTCGTCGCCGTGCTCTTCAAGAGCGGAGCGGCCAATGAGGCGCTCAAGCTGGTGTGGAAGAAGATGCCGAAGAAGGTCAGTCAGGAAGTGACGATCGTCAAAAAGAAGAGCGCCGACCTCTCGAGCTTGCTGTCCTTACGAGAGGGCTACGATTCGTACACCGGATCGCTCACGACGCCTCCGTGTTCGGAAGGGGTGAGTTGGTACTTGCTGAAGAAGACGCACACGGTGTCTTCCAAGCAGATCAGTCAGCTACGCGAGCAGATGCAGGGGCGAAACAACCGTCTCGTCCAGCCCTTGGGCGGCCGCAAAATCGTCAGTTTCAAACCGTGAGTACGCTGTACCTCGTTCGGCACGGTCAAGCTTCCTTTCACGCGGAGGATTACGACCAACTCTCGGATCTCGGCGTCCGCCAATCGCGGGTCTTGGGCGAAGATTGCGCGCTCCGAGGATTGAAGATGGACGCCGTGTACACCGGGCCTCGCCAAAGGCAGCGCGACACCTACCAGCACCTTCGCGAAGCGGCGGCGGAGGCGGGTCATCAACTGCCCGAGCCCCAGCTCCTCGAGGCCTTTGACGAGATCGACATTCAGGCGGTGACGGATCAAGCGATGGCCCGTGTGCTGCCAAGCTGTCCCGATCTACCCGAGCAAATACGGAAGCGAGAGATGACCGACGCGGGGCGCGAGGCGATGCGCCACTATGGCGGGATCGTTCGGGCCTTGCTCAAGCGGTGGGCAGCCCAGGATCTCGATTTCATCGAGACCTTCGATGCGTTTTATGCGCGCGTCAGCGCAGCGCTGAGTCAGGTGATGCGCGACCAGGGGCGTGGCAAGAATGTTGCGGTGATCACCTCCGGGGGCCCGGTCTGCATGGCGGTTCGTTTGGCACTTGCTCTTGAGCCCGCCGCCGCGGTGGACCTCATGTGGATTGTCCACAATGCTTCCATCACCCGTTTCAAATTCACCGAAGATCGGTTCACGTTGATGGGCTTCAATGGCATCGGTCACCTCCGCGAAGCTGAGCTGCTGACCCACGTTTGAGCAATTGGAGACGAATGGACTTTTCGATTCCCGAGAGATTGGCGCCCGTCTTGCGGGAGATCCACGACTTCGTGAACGAGGTGTTGATCGCCGAGGAACCCGAGCTCCTCCAGACTGGTTTTTTCACCGCTGAAGCACGTCTCGGTGCTCTGCGCGAGCAGGTGAAGGCCAAGGGTTGGTGGTTGCCGCAAGCGCCACGAGAACTCGGCGGCATGGGCCTCAGCGTGCTCGAGCACGGTTTGGTGAGCGAAGTGTTGGGCCGCTCGCCCTATGGCCATTATGTGTTCGGCTGCCAGGCGCCAGACGCCGGCAACCTCGAGATATTGCACCTCTTCGGCAACGAGGATCAGAAGGCGCGCTTTCTCCAGCCGCTCAGCCGAGGTGAGATCCGCAGCTGCTTCGCGATGACCGAGCCAGGCACTGCCGGATCCAATCCCACCCAGCTGGCTTGCACGGCGGTCAAGGATGGCGACGATTACGTCATCAATGGCTGTAAGTGGTTCACCACGGCCGCCGATGGCGCTGCCTTCGCGATTGTCATGGCGGTCACGACCCCCGACGGCCCCAAACACGGTCGCGCGAGCCAGATCATCGTGCCGTGCGACACGCCAGGCTTTTCGATCAGCCGGAACATTCCCGTGATGGGCCACCGCGGAGAGGGATGGGCGAGTCACTCCGAGATTCGTTACGAGGATTGTCGGGTTCCGCGGACCAACCTGCTCGGTGAAGAGGGCGCGGGCTTTCTCATCGCTCAGGAACGTCTGGGTCCCGGGCGCATCCATCACTGCATGAGGTGGGTGGGGATCTGCGAGCGCGCGTTCGACATGATGTGCCAGCGGGCCTGTTCCCGTCAGCTCGACGGTGACAAGACACTCGCCCACAAGCAACTCGTGCAGGCCTTCATCGCGGAGTCCCGAGCACAGATCAACGCGGCACGGCTCATGGTGCTCGATGCCGCTTGGAAAATCGACAACGTCGGTTTTTCAGCTGCACGCGTCGAAATCTCCCTCATCAAGTTCTTCGTCGCTGACGTCATGATGAAGGTTGTGGATCGGGCCATTCAGGTGCACGGCGCGCTGGGGCTCACCGACGACACGGTGTTGGCGTTCTATTACGCGCACGAACGGGGCGCGCGCATCTACGACGGCCCAGACGAGGTGCACAAAGTGTCTGCTGCTCGCCGCATTCTTCGCTCCTACGGTTGAGCACGTGGACGGCCTTCAGTTTCGTGAACCGGATGCCGCACGGTGTGTAGGCTGTGGCGCCTTGGCGGTCGGGCCTTGCGCCCGCTGCCACGACCCGGTGTGCGGGGATTGCTGTGTGCTTACCGAAGGAAGCGCGAAGACGTGGGCGGTTTGTCTGTCTTGTGATGCCTCTGGCGGACGCTCGCTGGCTGGCGGATGGCTGGTGGTTCTCCAGTGGATCGGCTGGCCGATCCTCATCTTGCTGCTCGTCGTCATCGTTCTGTCCTGGTTCTTCAAGTGACGAAACGGCCCTTGATGCGCTATAGGTTCAGCCACGGGCCGGGCTGCATCGCCATGCGAGATGGTCGGGCGTGGCGTTTCTTTCTTTCGATCGAGGTGAAGCAAGATGAATGGGCAAATGGGTGTCTGGGCGGGAGCGTTTACCGTCGTGATAGCGGCGTGCAGCGCCACAGATGATGCCAATGTTGAGGACGACGGGGGCGCCGGCGCGGCTTCGGGAGCGACCGAGTCTTCTGGCATTACGGTCGGTGTGGGAGGTGGCGCGCCGAAGGTCGGTGTGCCGCAGACCTGCGCCGAAGCTCTCGAACAGAACAGTTATCTCGGTTGCGAGTATTGGCCGACGGTGACCAGCAACGCGGGCCTTTACACCAGTTTCGAGTTCGCCATCGTCGCGGCCAATCCGACGAATAGCGACGCTGTCGTTACCGTCGAGCGCGGTGGTCAGCAGCTCGCCCAGCACACGGTTGCACCTGCGGATCTGGTGACGATCCCCCTCCCGTGGGTCGACGCGCTCAAGCAAGCTGATCCCAATGGCGACGGCAGCGGGATGACCAGTGTCTTGGCGCAGGGGGGGGCCTACCGCGTGACGGCGAGCGTGCCCATCACACTTTATCAGTTCAATCCTCTGGAATTTCAACTGGCCTCGACGCCGCCCGACTGTCCGAACGGGCTCGAGCTGGGCGGCTGTTTTTCCTTCACGAACGACGCTTCCTTGCTCCTGCCCACTTCGGCGCTGCGCAACGACTACTTCGTGATGAGTTACCCGACATTCCATATTGGTTTCAGCGACATCTTCACGCCCCAGCCAACGTGGTCCGACAACCCAGGCTTCGTCGCGATCACCGCGACGGCTGATGGCACATCGGTTCAGGTCTACTCCTCGGCCCACGTTCGACCGGGCAGCGGCGTGGCGGGGATCGCTGCCGGTGGCCAAGGCAATTACACCCTAAACAGGGGGGACGTGCTCATGTTGAGCACAGCGGAGCCTCCGGCGACCGCGACCCACCAACCGGGCAAGCCTTGTGAGGTCGACAACAATGGTCTGACGCAGATCACGAAGTGCCCGACGGGGCCGGAGTACGATCTCACCGGGACTCGGGTCATGTCCGATAAGCCCATCAGCGTCATTGGCGGTCACGATTGCACGTTCGTTCCGTACAACCGCTTCGCTTGTGACCACCTCGAAGAGAGCATGTTTCCCGTCGAGGCCTTGGGCCAGGACTTGTTCGTCACCGCGCCGCAAGCGGTGGCAGCGATCGAGAGCGGCGTGAGTACGCCCGACAACACGTTCGTCCGTGTCTTGTCGGCGGTGGACAACAACAACATCAGCTTCGAACCGGCGGTCAACGCGCCGGTGACGCTCAACGCGGGTCAGTGGATGGAGATCGGTCCGGTCAAGCAGGACTTTCGGGTTCTCGCTGACAACAAGATCATGGTCAGCCAGTACATGGTGGGCGAGAATTTCAGCGGCGAGAGTGCCGGGGCAGGTGATCCTGCGCAGTCCGTGGCGATTCCGACCGAGCAATTCCGTGCGGCCTATACCTTCTTGGCTCCATCGAGCTACACCTTCAACTACGTGAACGTGGTCGCCCCCAGCGGCGCGACCATCACCATCGACGGACAGCCCATTGCGCCGAGCAGCTTTTCACCCATCGGCGGTACCGGCTACGGCGTGGCTCGCCACCGAGTCGAGGGCGGCAGTCATTGGATGATTGGCGACAAGAACTTTGGGATCGTCGCCTACGGTTATGGCTCGTACACGAGCTACATGTTGCCGGCGGGCCTCAACTTGGAGACCGTGGTCATCGATCCGAAGTAGCGGGTCGAGACCACAAAAATAAAAAGAGCGGCGCATTCGCAGTTGGCGGGACCTGCGAGCGCCGCTCGTGCTGGGTTGCGTTAAGCGACCCACCACTCCTGAGTACATCTGTCATCGGTCGCCGGTGGCGACCTGCGCCGCCTAGCCGTTGAGCAAGGACAGCGCGATGGTCGGTTGTTGGTTGGCCTGGGCCAAGATTGAGGTGCCAGCCTGCAGCAGCACCTGAGAGCGCGCGAGCTGCGAGGTCTCCTCGGCGACGTCCACGTCGCGAATGCGGCTGTTGGCGGCCGAGAGGTTGGTGCGAATCGATTGGGTATTGGCGACGGACACCTCGACGCGGTTTTGCGCCGCACCGAAGTTGGAACGTTGGGTGTTGATCGTTGTGAAGGCCGCGTCGACAGAGTCGATTGAGGCGACAGAGGCTGTCGCATCGGCGCCTGCGAGTGAGGAAGCCGCGATGCCAAGGACGGTCAGATCGACCCCGCCGAAGCTGACGGAAATCGTATCGAAGCTCGAGGTATTGATGCCGACCTGAAAATCAAAATTGGTCGCCGTGCCTGCGAGCAGTTCTTTTCCGTTAAACTCTGTCGTTTCAGCCAGGCGGATGATCTCCTCTTTTAGCAGCTGAAACTCGGTGTCGATGTAGCCGCGGTCGGTCGAGGTGAGGTCGCCGTTCGCCGATTGCACCGCCAACTCCCTCATACGGATGAGGATGCCGCTGATCTGATTGAGCCCACCTTCCGCCGTCTGCGTCATGCTGATGGCGTTGTTCGCGTTGCGCTCCGCTACATGATAGCTGCGGATTTGCGAACGCATACTCTCGCTAACCGCCATGCCCGCGGCGTCATCGGCCGCGCTGTTGATGCGAAAGCCGCTCGACAATCGTTCAAAGGACTGCTGCAGTCGCTTCTGGGAAGTCGCTAGGTTCTTTTGTGATTCGAGAGAAGCAACATTCGTGTTGATATAGAGGGCCATCGCGCCACCCCTTCGTAGAGTTCTTGCGTTTCACGACGTCATCTTGACGTCTTGACGTTCCCTCAACCGCGTGATCGGCCGAGTGTCGCTTGAGGGTAAAGCACGCGGCGTGCCAACCTGTGAGGGCTTGAAAACACACAGATTTGTGAGTCTCACCCCCACCGTGCAGGTGTTGGCGGCTTGGCGCGCACGTCAAGCCATTGACGTCCTCACCCCTCAGAAGCGCCATGTTCTTGGCGCGAGTTTTTGTTAATTACTTAAGTGATTACATGCATTTGGTCTGTCCGGCGGCCTTCGCTCGCCTCGTGCTCCTCGCTCACGAGTTGCGCGACCGGGAAAAGCGGTATACATCGCGGCCGCGCCCTAGCTGAGTGGCTTGGGGCACCGGAGGATTCAAAGTGCAGAGCTTGGTTGCGTATATCCCTTATTTGGCAGTCGTCGGTCTCGTCATCGCGCTCATCATCTACTTCACCCTGTCCAAACTTCCCGTGGGCACCGAGAAGATGAAGAAGATTGCTGAGGCGATCGAGGACGGCGCCATGGCTTTCCTGAAGCGAGAATACACCTACCTGGCCATATTCGTCGCGGTCGTGGCCGCCTTGTTGAGCTGGAAGATGAACGTGGAGACGATGACTGCCTTCGTGGGCGGCGCATTGTGTTCGATCGTCGCCGGACTCATCGGGATGAAGGCAGCGACCAAGGCGAATGTCCGCACCACCGAAGCGGCTCGCAGCAGCGGTCAAGCCAAGGCCTTGAGCGTAGCTTTCAACGGCGGCGCGGTGATGGGTCTGAGCGTAGCCTCGCTCGGTTTGCTCGGCGTGGCGGGTTTCATCGCGTGGTTCCGCTCGCAGGGACTTGAGGCTGATTATCACAAGTACATCAGCGGTTTCGCGATGGGCGCTTCGTCGATCGCTCTGTTCGCGCGCGTGGGCGGCGGCATCTACACGAAGGCGGCGGACGTTGGAGCCGACCTCGTCGGCAAGGTCGAAGCCGGAATCCCGGAAGACGACCCTCGAAACCCCGGCGTGATCGCCGACAACGTCGGTGACAACGTCGGTGACGTGGCCGGAATGGGCGCTGACATCTTCGAAAGTTACGTTGGCGCTATTATCGCGACGATCGCCATCGGAGCCACCGTGCTCAACACGCAGGGCGGTCCTCTGGGATCACTCGTCACGGGCGGCGCCGTTGCAGCAAACACCGCGGCTTTGATGTCTTTGCCTCTGATGCTCGCCGCAACGGGCCTCGTGGCCAGCCTCATCGGCATCGCGTCGATGGGCGTAATGAAGAACTGGGATCCGGCTGGCGCGTTGCGCTACTCGGCCTTGCTCGCCAGTGTCCTTTTTCTCGGGGGCGCTTGGTACGTCATCGGTGGCTTCGGACTGCCTAGCGGGGTGTTCATCGCTGTCATCGCTGGCACCGTCTGCGGGGTGCTCATCGGCTTCATCACCGAATACTACACGAGCGCTGCGCCGGTGATGCGCGTGGCTGAGGCCAGCAAGACGGGTCCCGCGACCAACATTATCAACGGCTTGGCGGTGGGGCTCGAGTCCTGCGCGCTGCCGGTTCTCTGCATCGTCGCGGCGGTCTATGTGGCCAATACCTATTGTGGCTTGTACGGGATCGGGATCGCCGCGGTGGGCATGCTCGCTACGGTCGGCATCACCATGAGCGTCGATGCTTACGGCCCGGTCGCCGACAATGCGGGCGGGATAAGTGAGATGGCCGGTCTCGGACCTGATGTTCGCAAGATCACCGACGGGCTCGATTCTTTGGGCAACACCACAGCGGCCATGGGCAAGGGTTTTGCCATTGGCTCAGCTGCCCTCACGGCCCTTGCGCTCTTCAGTGCCTACAGCCAAGCGATCCTGCAAATCCGCGGAGCCAAGGGCTTCAGCCTCGAAATCACCAACCCACAGGTCGTTATGGGCTTGTTCATCGGTGGCATGCTGCCCTTCTTGGTGGCCGCGATGACCATGACCTCGGTCGGTCGAGCAGCCGGAGAGATGGTGGAGGAAATTCGCCGCCAATTCCGTGAAATCCCTGGCCTTCTCGAAGGCAAAGAGGGTGTGGAGTGCGACCCGGGCCGCTGCATCGACATCAGCACGACCGCCGCGCTCAAAGAGATGGTCGCACCCGGCCTGCTCGCCTTCATTGCGCCGGTGCTGGTCGGCATGGTGTTAGGCGCCGAAGCGCTCGGTGGCTTGCTGGCGGGTTCGACGGTGGCCGGTGTGTTGCTTGCGCTGATGATGTCCAACGCTGGCGGTGTCTGGGACAACGCCAAGAAAATCATTGAAAAGGGCGAACTCGAGGGCGAAGAAAAGGGTGGCGATGCCCACGCGGCTGCTGTCATCGGCGATACCGTGGGCGATCCCTTCAAAGACACATCGGGTCCCTCTCTCAATATTCTCATTAAGCTCATGAGCATCGTGGCGCTCGTTATGGCGCCTCTGATCGCTTGAGCCTCTCGGCGTGGTGCGCCGTTCCTGCCCGAAAACCGGTGGCGGTTTGACCGGTGGAGACTGCGCGCCACCCCAAAACGTGATACCCAGGTAAACAAATCATGGGTCGTTCGACCCCCTACGAGGACGCCGACAAGAATCGAGATCAGCACGAGCTGAGCTTGACTTACGACGAAGCAGACGCGCCGTATCGGCACGCCGTTGCGCTCGATGAATCACGTATCGACGAGGACGTGTGCAAGGTCACGCGCCGTTTGGTCCGACACGGGCACGAGGCCTACCTCGTAGGCGGTTGCGTCCGGGACCTCTTGCTCGACCACGAGCCGAAGGATTTTGACGTCGCCACGAGTGCGCATCCCGAGGATGTGCGCAAGCTCTTCCGCAATTCGCGGATCATCGGCCGACGCTTTCGTTTGGTGCACGTGATGTTCCAGGGTCGGAAGATCTTCGAGGTGGCGACGTTTCGGCAGACGCCGGAACATTCTGAGGATGGCCTCCTCATTCGCAGCGACAATGTGTACGGGGAAGCGGAAGACGATGCCCGCCGGCGCGATTTCACCATCAACGGCCTGTTTTATGACGTCGAAGAACGAGTCATTCTCGATTGGGTGGGTGGCCTCGAAGACGTGCGTCGGCGTCTGGTGCGTACCATCGGGGATCCGGAAACGCGGTTTCGCGAGGATCCGGTGCGGCTCTTGCGCGCGATCAAATTCGCGGGCCGTCTGAACCTCGGCATTGCCCCCGAGGTGTACGACGCGATCGTGTATTGCCGCGAGACGCTTCACCAGGCGGCGCGACCGCGGGTGGCGGAAGAGATTTTGCGGCTCTTGCGCGGTGGGCAGGCACGGCGGAGCATCTACATCGCTTGGGAGACAGGCGTGCTCGACGTTCTGCTCCCCGAACTGGCCGCCTTGTTGTACGACGCGGAAGGCGACGGAACGCCAGGGGCCCGGGTCTGGCGGCAGCTGAGCTTCATCGATGAATGTCATCGGCAGCGCAAGCCTCTGGACGACACGACCCTGTGGAGCATCCTGCTCCTCGAAGCCATGAAGGAGAGCTGCGAGGGGCAGCGCGATCGCTCTGCTGCGGTGACGCAGTTCATCGGGCTGTTGAGCGAGCGTCTGGCCATCACCCGCCGCTGCGCCGATGGGATGCGTCGCATCGTGACCGGCTTGCCTCGTATCGAGCGCGGTCGTCCTGGACGCATGACCCGGTCGGAGATCTACCCGGCGGCGCTCGATGTGGCGGAAGCTGACCATATCTCCGAGGGCCGCTCCCTCGTCGTGATCGATGGCCTGAGAGAGGACTACGAGCCGCCCGTGCGGAGACGCCGTTCGTGACTCGTCGTCAGTGCGACTCGTTCTCAAACATGGCTCTGGGAGGCCGACTCTTCGCGCTCGCGCTGTTCGGCTTCAGCGTGCCAGCTTTGGCCTATCCGATCTTGCACGAGCGTCTGAGCGTCGATCCGAGCGAAGACGCCGTGCTCAGCGATGCAGGTCAGGGGGAACTGTCATCGGCCTTGCGCACGCCAAGTGGGATAGCGGTCGCACCCAATCTGACCCGCCCGGCGGATCCTCGAACACTCTACAATAGCAGCGAGATTGCGCCGTTTCAGCCCGATCGCGACACGCGCCGGCCTGAGGTCGAGCGTTATGACGATCCGTTTTCGCCCGTCGTCACCCCTTTTAAGCGTAGCTATGCCTACGACGCGGTTCGAGACGATTACCGACTCTACGTTCGCGATTCGGAGCTGCGTCCCATCCACCTCGGCGGCGAGGTGAACGCCCACGATGATGGTTTTTTCGGCGACCTGACGATCATGGCTGCGCCGGGAGCGAAAGTGAGGATCCCGACAGTCGGACCAGGCGCTCGTTTGATCAAGTTGACCACCCGACCCCGTCGCGATCTTCGTGTGTGGCGTGATGGTGCCGACAATTGGTTCGTCACCGCTGACGCGACCGGACGCATCCGCCTCGTCACGGAACTCGCGATCGAGCGAGAGGTATTTGCGAGCACCTACGACGACGTCGACTGGAGTCGTTTGCGGCGCGTGCCACTTCAGCCCGCCCGTCATCGCCGGGCCTTCTCGAAGGTCGCGCGCGCTATCGGCATCGCGCGTCATTCCATGCGACCCAAAGATGTCGTGGCCAAGATGGTGGCGTATTTTCGCTCCTTTGCGCCATCTGCGGAGCTGCCCGCGGAGCACGCGGACATCTATCTGGATCTGGCGCTCGGCCGGAAGGGTGTTTGCCGCCACCGAGCCTTCGCTTTTCTCGTGACGGCGCTGAATGTCGGTATTCCGGCGCGGCTCATCCACAATGAGGCGCACGCATGGGTCGAGGTGCACGACGGTGGCCGCTGGCGCCGCATCGATCTGGGCGGTGCGGCGTCGGATCTTGCGCAGACCTCGCAGGGAGATCGACCGAGCCATCAACCGCCCCCCGACCGTTTTGCCTGGCCGAAAGGGCGCGACTCGGGTGCCGAACTCGCTCGCCGCGAGCGGAGGGAAGCCGCTGATTCTTCGTCTTCGACGGACTCTGGCGAAGGAAACGAGCCCTCGCAACCATCGCCGCCGTCGGTGGCGCCCCAGAAAGCGGGTGCGCCGGCCACGGTGACCGTGGACGCGATCGATCACGACGTGTTCCGTGGCCTTGCTCTCAAGCTCAGCGGACGCGTGAGAGCGGAAGGTCGGGGCTGCGAGGGGGCGAGAGTCGACGTGGTCATCCGCGTGGCGGAAGAAGAGCGCGTCGTTGGCGCTCTCTCGACCGATGCTCGAGGCGTGTACGACGGCAGCGTCGTCATTCCATCATCTGTGCCTACCGGGGATCACGAACTTTATGTGCGCACCTTGGGTGCGGGTCACTGCGGAAGCGGTAGCAGCCTCTGAGTGTGCCATGAGCGAGCTTCTCGTCCCGTTCTTGTTCGAGCTGCGCAAGCGCCGGTTGCCCGTCGGTCCAACTGAAATCGGAGCCCTGGCGCGCGCGCTGCTCGCGAATGTGCACGAAACGAGCTTGACGGGTTTTTACTACGTGGCCCGGTCCCTGTTGGTTCACAGCGAAACCGAGCTGGATGCGTTCGACGAGGCTTTTGGTGCGCATTTTCGGGGGATCGAAGCGAAAGCACATGTGCTCGCATCCGAACTCGAGGCGTGGTTACGCGATCCGGCCCAGCTTCTCCACCTGTCAGAAGAAGAACGGGCCTTGCTCGAGTCACTCGACATGGACGAAATCCGCCGTTTGTTCGAAGAGCGCATGCGCGAGCAAGACGAGCGGCACGATGGCGGCAATCGTTGGATCGGCACCGGCGGAACGAGCCCTTTTGGTGCTGGCGGAGCCCATCCGAGCGGTCTTCGGGTCGGGCCTGCGGGCGGGGGCCGAAGCGCGATTGGCGTCGCCGATGCACGGCGATTTCGTCCCTATCGCAGCGATCTCGTGCTCGATGTTCGACAAATCGAAGTTGCACTGCGAAAACTACGTAGCTTCGTTCGGCAAGGGGCCGAGGAGGAACTCGACCTCGAAGCGACGATCGACGCGACCGCGCGCAACGCAGGTGAGATCGAGGTCGTGACCCGGCCTCCTCGACGGCCCAACGTGCGCGTGATCTTGCTCATGGATGTGGGTGGATCGATGGACCCGCACATCAAGCTCGTCTCCGAGCTTTTCTCCGCCGCAAAACGAGCGACGCATTTTCGCGAGCTTCGTAGTTACTATTTTCACAACGCCATCTACGGTCAGGTCTTCGAGACGGAGTCCTTCCGTGATCCAGTGAGTGTGTCCTCCTTGTTGCGGGAGTGCGAATCGGAGCGGTATCAGCTCGTCGTTGTCGGCGACGCGGCGATGCATCCCGGAGAGCTTCACAGTGATGGCCCCTGGTATCGTGCTCACGCGACGGCGGAAGAACGAACCTCGGCCTACGGGTGGTTTCAGCTACTGGCCGACCGATTTCCGAGACACGTGTGGCTCAATCCAGACAATCCGAAGTACTGGTACGCGCACACCGTCGAGCAGCTTCGCGAAGTCTTCCCCATGTTTCCACT
>JAPYTK010000021.1 GCA_029941785.1 Polyangiaceae bacterium
GCGCTCGCGATGGACCCGTGGCGTCGAGTGAGGGTGGAGGCTCTCTGTATGGACCCGTGGCGTAGGAGCCCGGTGGAGGCGCTCGCGATGGACCCGTGGCGTCGAGTGAGGGTGGAGGCTCTCTGTATGGACCTGTGGCGTAGGAGCCCGGTGGAGGCGCTCGCGATGGACCCGTGGGGCCGCGCGCTGATTCTTGGACCACGCCGGCTGTATGGTGCTCGAGATGCCGTCGCACTGGTGCGGGCGGCGAAGCGTTGTCCCTCGTGGCGTATTCCGACGGCGTAGGTGGCGGGCGGCAGAAGCACAGAATGGGTGGCCCGAGTCGCTCCGCGACTTCGAGTGAGCTGTGGTCGTGAGACAGGAGGCGGATCCGGACGTCGTGCAGCGTCTCGGACGGCCTTGGAGGTGCACACGCAGGCCATCGCAGCATGCGGCCCTGCGGCGCTTTGGAGGCGCGCGAGCTCGGTTTGGCGTGTGGTGGTTGCATGGAAAAAAAGTGGTGTTGGTATGAGCAAAGCCCCGACGGCGACGGCCGCCGGAGCTGCTTAGATGACGACGATTGGTGACCCCACCGACTCCGGAACACGGTTGTGTCGTATTGGTGGATGGCAGCGAAAGAGCTGTGCGAACTCTGGCGGAGGTTCGATTGCACAGCGCACGCTGTTGTCCTCGGAGCGCGCCATAGCCGTGGGTCGCAGTCTGTGAGAGATGAGGTCGTCATCGCTCCCAGTGTTCCCCCTGGCGCGCCCCTGGCTGCGACAAGCTCGCAAGCACCCAAATCCCTGTGGGTGCATGCGGGCGAGGGTCGCGTGTTGGACGAGAGCCTCGCTATTTTCCAACGGATCCAAAGGATCCGGTGGCGAAAGAGCGGGGGACAAACATCGTTGCTCAGCCATCCCTGTCGGAGCAACACTGTCAGTCGGCTGTTGGCGGGTCTTGCAGTAAGCCCTTGCACCACGCCGCGTATTGCTACGCAGTGAGACGCAATGACCCGAGGTTTGGCCGCACCCTAGTTGCGTGCGGCCAAACCCCCCAATTGGAACTCGAGTGACACGGACCATCCCAAGTCCGTGGTGTTCGAGCCCCCTCGTCGAACCGTGCGGCAGCGACCCCATCCCTAAGGTCGTCGACGCGCGGTTCGCGAAACAGACGCCAGCGGCGCGGGCGCGCGGTGCGTGCTTTGCCTGTGTTGGTGTCTGTTTCATGATGCGGGTTTCGTTGGGCTTCGACGTGAGGCGCAGGTACGTTGACCTAGCGCCTCACGCTACGAAGCGATGTGGCGGGTGATCTCGATCGCGAGGGATTAGCCCAGAAGCGAAAGAGCGACCTGAGGTGCCTGGTTGGCTTGCGCCAACACGGAGGTACCGGCTTGCAGAAGGACCTGCGAGCGCGCCAGGTTCGACGTCTCGGATGCCACGTCGACGTCGCGAATGGCGCTGTTCGCAGCTTCGAGGTTGCCTCGAATCGTCTGCGAGTTGCTCACCGCGTAGGCAAGACGGTTGACCGCCGCGCCGAGCTCAGAGCGACGAGTCGACACGCTCGTGAGCGCCGAGTCGAGTGCGTCGATCGCGGTATTGGCGTTCACGCCGGTCGCGCCGGCAACGTCGATACCACTGAGGCCGAGACCACTGATGGAGATGCCACCGAAGGTAACGGAGATGGTGTCGAAGGTCGTGGTGTTGATACCGACCTGGAAGGCGACCGAGACCTGCGTACCTGCCAACATTTCCTTGGTGTTGAACTGGGTCGTTTCGGCGAGACGCAGGATTTCGTCCTTCAGGAGTTGGAACTCCGTATCGAGGAACAAGCGGTCTGTGGACGTCAAGTCACCGTTCGCAGACTGGACGGCGAGTTCGCGCATACGAATGATGACGGTACTGATTTCACCGAGACCACCTTCCGCGGTCTTGGCCATGCTGATGCCGTTGTTCGTATTGCGTTCGGCAACCGTGAAGCTGCGGATTCGTGCTTTCAAGCTCTCGCTGATCCCCATCCCTGCAGCGTCATCGGCTGCAGTATTGATGCGGAAACCGCTCGACAGACGTTCGTAGGATTTTTGGAGACTGAACTGGTTACGAGAGAGAGCGTTTTGGGCTTTGGTCGAGGCGATATTTGTATTGATATAGAGAGGCATGGATTACTCCTTCATAGAGTGCGCGAACCCTGAACGTCTTCATGACGCCCATGTATGACTGAGTTCGACTTATGGGTTTTGAGCTTGTGGCGGTGCAGTAAGAGAACGCCACCATGGCGTCTCTCCAGTGGTGATTGACATCACCGTGCAGTTGGCTTTCGCCCCGCCTCACTCGTCAAAAGCGGAGGTCGCTACGCACCATCAAGCTCGGTGATGCGTAGCGCCTCCTAACGGAGTGGCGGGGTATTTTTCACAGCAAAGGCCAACTGTGAATCTTGGACTTTGTCGTTAGCTGCTGCGCATCATCTGCGGCGTGACGGCATGGTAAAGACCATCCGTGCTCGCGATGGAGCAAGCAGTCGTGCTTACGTGGCGGAACATGGCAACTCCTTCTTAGAGTCTGAACGGACTTGCCGTCGTCATGACGGCGGTTGGCGAGATGTGATCCGTTCAAAGGGGTAAACGGATAAGCGACAATTCCCTTGAGAGATTCGCTGAAGAAAGTTCAAATATTGTTGGCGGGGGCATGTCGGGTTTGTTGAATTGTCTAATGACTCCCGCCGATTAGGGTCGCGGATTAGTGACTCGCCCGTTCTGGCGAAAGCAACGTTCTCGTCACGCGAAACCGGCTGCTATGCTCCCCGGACGATGAAGAGTGGACTCGTAGCCGGCGCGGCGAATCACCATCGAGGATTTAGGCGCATCGTCACGTCGCTTGTGGCCCTGGTGATCGTCCCGACGGTGTTCTTGCTCGCCGTGGGGATCATGATGTTGGTCTTCTGGGAGGAGAAGCTCAATCTGCTTTTCGGTATTCTCGTGGTGACCTTCGTCGGCTGCCTCGTGGCGGGCGGGATCCTCGTTTTGATCTTGCTTCGGCGGGAGGCCAACCTCTCGAAGCTTCAGCTCGACTTCGTCTCGAAGGTGAGTCATGAACTGCGGACGCCGTTGACGTCGATCCGCATGTTCGTCGAAATGCTCCAGGAGACGCACGACAGCGAAGAGCGCCGAATCTGCCTCGAAGTGCTCCACAAGGAGACAGGCCGATTGACGGATCGGATCGAACGGCTCTTGGATTGGGGGCGCATGGAGGCCGGTCGCCGTATCTACGATCGCCAGGCCGACACCGTCGAAGCGGTCGTCCGTGATGCGCTCGTTGCCTTTGATGCTTCGTGGGTGGGTCGCAAACGAGATATCGAAGTGGATATCGGAGAAGACCTGCCCCAAGTGGAGGTCGATCGAGGGGCGCTAGGGGATGCCATCGTGAACCTCTTATCGAACGCCGTGAAGTACAGTACCGACGAGCCTGAAATCGCAATACGAGCACGACAAGATGGGCGTTGGGTACGCATTTCAGTAAGTGACAAGGGGTGCGGGATCCCCCGGCTCGAGCACTCACGCGTGTTTCAACGGTTTTATCGGGTGGACGACCGTCTCTCGCGGGATCTCGAGGGTTCCGGCTTGGGTCTCGCCATCGTCCGACACGTCGTGCAGGCTCATGGGGGCCGTGTCGAACTCGATAGTGAGCCTGGACATGGCAGCACCTTCAGCTTGGTGCTGCCGGCCATCGACGGCCGGGCCAAGCGAGAGGAGAAAACACACAGTGGCTGAACCTCTGGATCCCGTTGGCCGAATTCTCGTGGTCGAGGACGACCCGTCCATTTTACTAGGTCTCCGTATCGCGCTCGAGCGCGAGGGCTACGCCGTGACGCTCGCCGAAGATGGCCTCGACGGACTGCAGCAGGCGCGAGCGACGTCGTGGGACTTGATCATTTTGGACGTCATGTTGCCGAGGCTCAATGGCTATGAGTTTCTGTCCAGGCTCGGCGAAGAAATTCGGACCAAGCCGGTCATGGTGCTGAGCGCCCGCACGGAGGACGAGGACAAGGTGGTCGGTCTCGACTTGGGTGCTGAGGACTATATGACCAAGCCCTTCAGCGTACCGGAGCTGCTGGCGCGCGTTCGCGCCATCCTGCGACGCCGTCGTGAGAAACCTCCCACCGTGTTTGAGTTCGGCGATGTCCTCGTGGATGCGAACAAGCACGAGGTGTACAAGGCGGGCGCGCCGGTCGATCTCACCCAGACGGAGTTCGATGTGCTCATGACCTTGGTGAGAGCGGGTGGGAGCGCCCGATCGCGCGCGCAGATCTTTTCGTCAGTTTGGGGAGAAGAGCATCACGGCACGCACCGGACGATCGATAACTTCGTGGCGCAGCTGCGCGGGAAGCTCGAGGAAGATCCCACCGCGCCCTTGTTGCTGTTGACGGTCCGGGGTGTGGGCTACCGATTGGCATTCACGTAGAGCTGAAGTCGCTCCGATTCGATTGTCGTGGTCTTCTCGAACTTCAAGCCTGACTTTTCGGCAACGCGGATTGAGGCGATATTGTCCAGGGCGACGAGGGCGACGATCCGGTCGATGCCGTGCTCGATGGCCGCCGCAAGGACGGCGCGGCAAGCTTCGGTTGCGTAGCCTTGGCCCCAGCTCTCGCGCTCGATGAAGTAGCCCACCTCGAGTTCAATGACCCCGTCCACCTTACAGGGCCACAAGCCGGACCGACCGACCAGTCGCTCGTCCCTCTTTCGAACGACTGCAAGCGGGCCGGCCCCATGAAGTTCCCAGGTGGCGACGTACTTTCTGAGATCGTTCAAACAACGCTCGTGGTCCCGCGGACCACCCAAATATCGCATGGCGATGGGATCGGAGAACATGGACGTCAGCGCGTCGAGATCGCCATCCCGGAAGGGCCGCAGACGAAGACGCGCGGTCTCCAGTTCGGACTTCATTTACGGCGCGACCGCATGGTCGAGACGAGCGAGAACAAGATACGGCGACCTTCTCCTGCAATTGTGGCCTTCTTGTTTGCGTGGGCGAAGAGCACCAGCGAACCGGATTCACAGGCGGTGAGTGTCGAGGTCGCGACTTTCGGCCTTCCTTGCTTCGCTCCGTAAATGCCTTGTTGAAGTCCGGAAAAGAACAGCACGCGCCGTTTGGCGACAGTGGTGTCTTCAAAGGTCATCCCGGAGGGCTTGTCCTTGTCTTCCGCCTGCGACTTCTTCATCCGCTCCCATTGGTCGTCGAGGAGCTGCGCGCAGCCCTTCTTCTCGTCCTTGGCCATTTCGCTGATCGAAAGCAGTCGATCGCCTCCCGGCCACGTGAAGACTTGCATCTGAGCGATCTCGGTCGGCAAGCTTCGCGAGCTCGTGTCCTTTTTTCTGAGTCCATTGGGGACACGGATGGTCGTGCCGTTGGCCAAAGTCACGACCAAGGCTGCGCCTCCGGGGGCTCCGGTCTTGGCGGAGGTGACGCCGGTCGACGTTGCGGCGCCGGTCAGCCCGCCCGTGTCGCTCGACCCTTCGGGCCTCACGGGCCCGCTCTGACAACTAAGGAGAGAGCCGACGAGGAGGGATTGAGCCAGGCGGGCATGGTGAGCTCGGGGTTGGAAAAACGCTACGACTCGCATGGGGGTAGCGGACTTGATTAGGCGCACGCCGTCAACCCATTCGCTTGCGGAGGAGCTCATCGCTCCGCGCTTGCGCTGATCGTGGGTACCGTGCATGCTCGGCTCGGTTTTGACATGGCGGATAAGGCAAAGGACCAATTGAGCGCAGTGAAGGCCAGCGGATCACGGGTGAAGAGCGAGTTCAAGGACGGGCATGACCTGGGACTGACTCCTACGCGGCCGCTCGATTTGGGTCGTTGCCACGGCTTCTCGGACTTGCTGACCGCCATGGGCCAGACGTCCTTTGGTGGTCGGCAGCTGGGCGAGGCGGCGGACATCCTCGAGTTGATGGTGGGGGACGAGGAGTGCTTGGTGGTAGGCACCTTCTCTGGGGCCATGACCGTGGCCAAACAAGGCCTCGTGCTCTGCGATATGATCGACCGGGGGATGATCGACGTCGTCGTGTCGACCGGGGCCCTCATGGCGCACGGATTGGTCGAGGCGCAGGGGATGACTCACTTCAAGGCTACGGCCGAATTGGATGATCGGGAGCTGTACTATGCGGGATTCGATCGTGTGTACGACACGCTCGAACTCGAGAAGAACCTCGATGACCTCGAGGCGATCCTCGACGGATTGCTCGACCGATGGCCAGACGACCAGGAGGTGTCTTCCCACCGGTTGTTTGAGCGCCTTGGTCAGCAGCTCATCGAGACGGCGCCCGGCCGGGGGATCCTGCAAAGCGCTGTCGCGAAGGGGGTGCCGGTGTACGTCCCAGCGTTCACCGACTCCGAACTCGGTCTCGACTTTGCGCTCCACAGTCGCAAACGGGAGCGTGAGGGACGGCCGAAGCTACGCTTCGACCCTTTTCTCGATCTCGAAGACTACACGCGCCGCATCGAAGCCAAAACACGGCTCGGGATCTTCACGATAGGTGGAGGGGTGCCCCGCAACTGGGCTCAGCAGGCTTGTTGTTACATCGACCTCATTTCGACCCGGCAGGGTCATGAGGGCCAGCTGCGCAGGTTTCAGTACGGCGTGCGAATTTGCCCGGAGCCGGTGCATTGGGGAGGTCTGAGTGGCTGCACCTATTCGGAGGGCGTGTCGTGGGGGAAATTCGTTCCCCCTTCAGATGGTGGACGTTTTGCTGAAGTGCCGGCTGACGCGACGATCGCGTGGCCTTTGCTCGTGGCCGGTGTGATGGAACGAATCAATGGGCGAACTTCATAGAGGGTAAGAAACCGATGCATATACTCGTCATCAATTGTGGTAGTTCGTCGATTAAGGCGGCGATCATCGAGCATGAGACCGGTGTGCGCCTGGTCGGCGTTCACGTCGAACGAATCGGCGAGGCCGAGCCGCGCCGGAAATTTCGCGGGGACAACGAGCCCAGCCCGTGTTCGGCCTCGGATCACGGCGAAGCGTTGGAGGCCGCTCTTCCGGAGTTGCTTCGGCGTTTGCCGGAGGGAAGCGAGTTGCATGGCGTGGGCCATCGCGTGGTCCACGGGGGGGATGAGTTTATCGAGCCGACGCGGATCACCGATGAGGTGGCCGAGGCCATTTCCAACCTCAGTGCGCTCGCGCCGCTCCACAATCCGGCCAACTACGCGGGTATTGTGGCGGCACGCAAGCTCCTGCCGGACTTGCTGCACGTCGCCGTATTCGACACCGCCTTTCACGCGACTCTTCCGCGGCGCGCCTACACCTATGCCTTGCCCGAGGAATTGTCGCGAAAACACAACATACGGCGCTATGGATTTCATGGCACCAGCCACGCTTACGTCGCGCATCGTGCGGCCGAGTTTCTCGAAGCGGATATCCACGAACTGCGCTTGATCACGTGTCACTTGGGCAACGGCGCGAGCGTGTGCGCGATCGAATACGGTCGGTCGGTCGAGACGAGCATGGGGATGACACCTCTGGAGGGCCTCGTCATGGGAACCCGCTGTGGCGATCTCGACGCCGGGGTCGTGGTTCAATTGTTGCGGGCCGGTCGGATGACCGTGGATGAGGTGGACAATCTGCTCAATCGTCAGAGCGGGTTGCGTGGTCTTAGTGGTTTCAGCAATGACATGCGGGACATCGAGGAACGAGCTGCCGCAGGTGATGACCGGTGTCGTTTGGCCATCAGTGTTTGTGCACATCGGGTGCGCAAGTATATTGGCGCTTACGCGGCGATGATGGGCGGCGTGGATGCGATCATTTTTACGGCGGGGATCGGAGAGAACAGTCCGCTCGTCCGTCATCGTGTCGCCCAGAGGCTCGAGTTTCTCGGTGCGCGTCTCGACGAAGTGCGAAATCGCGAAGCCGCTGTAAATCGAGACAATCCAGTCGTGGAGGTTTCGACGAATCACAGTCGCACGCGGCTGCTTGCTGTCGCGACGGACGAGCAACACGCGATCGCCCAAGAGACGGCAGGCTTGGTGGTGGAACGTGACCGTGTCGGTGGTGAGCGGATCATTCCCGTGGCTGTTTCTGCGCGCCATATCCACCTCACTCAGTCGATGGTCGAGCGACTTTTTGGGCGTGGTCACAAGCTGACGCCACGAAAAGAGCTCTCGCAACCCGGGCAATTTGCGTGTGAGGAGACCCTTGATCTCATTGGACCCAAGCGGAGCATCGAGAAGGTGCGGGTGCTCGGTCCGGTGCGGAGTAAGAACCAGGTAGAGATCTCACGTACCGATGAGTTTTGGCTGGGCATTGACGCTCCGGTTCGCAATTCCGGAGAAGTGCAAAACAGTGCGGGCATTGCTTTGCGCGGACCCAGGGGAACCGTTGAGCTCAAAGAGGGCGTGATCTGCGCGCGTCGCCATATTCACATGCGACCGGAAGACGCCGAGTTCTTTGGGGTGGAAGACCGAGATGTCGTGGAGGTGGCGCTCGATTCACCGGGACGTGACCTGATCTTCGGTGACGTCCTCGTTCGAGTGTCGTCGAAGTACATGTTGGAGATGCACATCGACACCGACGAGGCGAACGCAGCCGAACTCAACTCCGGTGCCGAAGGCTTGTTGATGGCAACGGACGGGACCGCGACGCTCACCTTGAGACGTACGCGTCACGAGCGAGGTCGGCGTGTCGAGTAGGAGGAGCTTCAGGGCCGTTGCCGTCTACTGCGGCTCGAGCAACCGGGTTGATTCGAAGTACCTCGATGTCGCGACCCACGTGGGCACTGAATTGGCTTCACGGGGGGTGGGTGTTGTCTACGGCGGCGGAAGCGTTGGCTTGATGGGGGCGGTCGCTGATGGGGCCCTGCAGGCTGGCGGTCGGGTTGACGGGGTCATCACGGACAAGCTCATGGATATGGAACTTGGTCACCCGCGACTGACCGAGCTTATCGTCACCAAGACGATGGGCGAGCGGAAGATGAAGATGGCGTCGCTGGCGGATGCTTTCATCGGCCTACCCGGTGGATGGGGAACCTTGGAGGAAGTCTTCGAGGTCGTCACGCTCACCCAGCTCGAATACCACCGCAAACCTGTGGGGCTGCTCAATGCCGGTGGTTACTACGATCATCTCGTCGCTTTCCTGGATCATGCTGCTGGCGAGGGATTCATACGGCCGTCGCACCGAGGCCTTATTTCTTGTGCGAGCACGATTGAAGGCCTTTTGGGGCAGCTAGAGGTCGCTGAATTGCCCGGCGTAGCGGGGCTGTTTTAGGCCCTCTTGTTCCTGCGAAGAAGGCCCAAAGTCCGATTTGAGCGGGTGACGCGTCCGTTGTTTTCGACGCGCTGCGTTGCCAAATCAAACAAGTCATTCACTAGCCTTGAATCGCGAGCCGGCAGGCGGCAGGCTCCCGCGCATGACCCGCCATTTGAGAAGCTTACTGGACTTATCGTCGGCCGATTTTCAGCGCATCGTGGCACTCGCTCAATTGGTGAAATCCAATCCGGGCGATTACCGGGAAGCACTCAAGCATCGCTCGATCGCGTTGATGTTTTCGAAGCCCTCGACTCGGACGCGCGTGTCTTTCGAGGTCGGGATCGGACAGCTTGGAGCCCAGGCCCTCTTCTTGACAGCCGGAGGCAAACTCGGCTTGCAGGTGGGTCGAGGAGAGTCGCACCACGACACGGCCAAGGTCTTGTCTCGTTATGTCGACGCGCTGGTCGTGCGGACGTTTGGGCAAGATCATGTGGACGAACTGGCGGAACATGGGACGATCCCGATCGTGAACGCCCTCACCGATGCCTATCATCCATGTCAGGCTCTTGCGGACGTCCTGACCATGCGCGAGCACTTTGGCGACATCCGGGGACGGAAGCTCGTTTTTGTTGGACCGGGGAACAACGTCACGCACTCTTTGATGCTCGCGGGACCGCGCGCGGGTTTTGATGTGGTGTGCGCGTGCCCCGAGGACCTTCCTCCGGATGGCAAGGTGCTGGCCCGGGCCCAGGATGATGCGGCCGCCGCGGGGACGTCGGTGACCTTGTGCGCGGATCCGGTCGAGGCGGTAAGGGATGCTTCGGTCATCTACGCTGATACGTGGGTGAGTATGGGCCAGGAGGACGAGGCGGCGGCCCTCAAGAAGAGGCTAGCGAGCTACCAAGTCGATGAGCGCTTGATGTCTGCTGCAGCAGAGGATGCCGTTTTCTTCCATTGTTTGCCCGCACATCGTGGGGATGAGGTTAGCGAGGCGGTCATCGATGGACCGCGGTCGCTCATCTTCGATGAAGCGGAGAATCGTTTGCACGCGCAGAAGGCCCTTCTGTTGCTTTTGTTGGGGGCGGAGCCATGGATCTGAGGCCTGACCAGCTCGATTCACGTCATCGACATATTGTCGATACCTGCGAACCCTTCGTCATCAGTTATCCGGCGAATTACGATGCGCTCGACTTTGCCCCGATGGGCTTCGTCATTCCCGAACACCGACGCTACACCGCGACACGGCTGTCGAGTCGCGATGTGATCGACGGCCTTCATCACCTCGATAGGGTGACTTTTGGCGATCAAGAGATGCGGATGCCCCGCTGGGTACTCTTCGATTGCGGGGAATTTCCGGGAATGGTGTTTGGATTTGGCCGAGCGGCGCGTGAATTGCCGATGGCCGTCCGGGAGGCGTACCACGTGGTGGATCGGGACGAGGCCTTCGTTCCTCTATCGATGTGGGTTGCGATCCCCTGTGCGGAGCCCGATGCGTGGTTCGGTCACAATTTGTCGTCGGCGAATCTCGTGCTGAAAGTGAAGAACGCGCTTCCTGGCCTTGCTACCTTGACCAAGGTCCTGGGTGTAGGGGTCACCCAAGCCAAGCGCCAATACGGCGCAACGCAATGGGACAGCTCGAGTATCTCGCTTCATCTGCGTCTGGGCCCCATGGAGGTGCTTAGCGCCTACACTCCTGCCCATACCCACCCCGAGACCCTGTCGTATCTGATCCAAGTTGATGACCAGACCTTGGCGGCGGCGATCTCGCCTCGAAAGCACAGTGAGGATCTCTCGGGGGATCGCATCATCGAGGCGGGGGACAGCCAAGCCATTCGCGACCTACACGACGAGATCGAGTCGGGCATTCGTTGGCAAATGGTGCGAGCCGAGAAGCGCGCCGATGGCCCTCAGCGATTGCATCTCGTTCGGTTGCCCGCCTAGGGGGAGCCGCCGGAGCCGCCGGAGCCGCCGGAGCCGCCGGAGCCGCCCATACAGGAGGGATGCACGCCGGCGCAATCGGCGCATCCGCAGCCCTCGACGTAGGGGTTGCACGAGCCGTCATTGTTGCAGCCCAGATCGTTCACGCAGTAAAGCGCGCCCGGGTTTTTCGGATCGCCGCAATCGGCGCATACGCAGTCGTCGATCTGTTTGCCGTCGTAGCAAATACCGTCGTCGACGCAGCCCGCGCAGATGCAGGCGCCCACATCGAGATTGTTGCAATGCGCGGCCGTGGGCGAGAGATCACACCACGCGGGTGGTCCTCCTCCTGCGCCACCTGCGCCGCCCGAGCCGCCACTGCATAAGGGGTGGTCGGTGCAGTCAGTGCAGCCGCAGCCTTCCGAGTAGGGATTGCAAATCCCATCGCTGTTGCAGTTCATCGGGTCGGTGCAAAAGGTGTCTGCGCTGCAGTCGGTGCAGACGCAATCGTCGGCGATCTGCTTGTCCTGGTCAAAACAGACACCGTCGTCCACGCAGCCTTCGCAAACGCACCCGGATTGGTCGAGCACGTCGCACGGCGGAAAGTCGACCTTCGGACTCAAGGTGTTGATGTCGATGCAAGTAAAGCCGCCGCTGCCGCTCGTGACGCTCGTCGCGGCGGTGTTACTCGTCATGGATGTTGCGCCGGTGCTAGTCGCTCCGCCGACGCCGCTGCCAACTTGGGTGCCCGACGCTTGGCTGCTGCTGCTCGCGCCGCCGGTATCGCTGCGGTTCGGGTTACCTTCGACTGTGCATGCGGCGTAGCACAGCAGCGCGCTGAGCATCGCTAGGGCAGGGATGATGACTGATGATCGGGCTTGGGACATGGCGAGTAGCGAATTGTAGCAGCTTGCCTCGAAAGTCTCCACGCTGCCGAACTGTCCTCGCCATATCGAAGAAGATCGGCGTATGATTCCTGGTCAAAGTGGCGTTATTGCCTGGAACCTCGATATCGGCTGACTTGCAGCTCTCCCGCCCATTGAACGAAGGGGCGATGGGGAGCGTGTGGGCAGCAGAGCATGCGGAGTATGGCGACGTGGCTGTGAAGTTCATCGCCGGACGGCAGCTTCGGTCCCCTGATGCCCGGGCTCGTTTTCGCCGCGAGGCTTCCGTTCTGAGCGAGCTTCACAATCTGAACATCGTCCGTACCTTCGGCCACGGCGTGACCGATGGCGACACGCCTTATGTGCTCATGGAACTGCTAAAGGGCGAGAGCCTTGAGGCGCGGCTCTCGCGAGAGGGACAACTTCCTCTCGATGACATCGCGGCGATCGTCATGCAGCTCGGCTATGCGCTCTCCGAAGTACACGCGAGCGGCATCATTCATCGCGACGTGAAGCCAGCCAATATCTTCTTGGTGGGAGTCGACGATTTTCCATTACTGAAATTGGTCGATTTTGGCATGGCGCGCCATGAACGGGTGAGGACAGGGAGCCTCGTGACCGCAGTCGGGGTCAGCGTTGGAACGCCGGACTACATGAGTCCGGAGCAAGTACTGGGTTCGGCTGACGTCGATTGGCGTTGCGACCTGTGGGCATGTGCGGTCGTGGCTTATCGCATGCTCTGTGGATTCATGCCCTTCGAGGGCGAGAGCCCCCATGCCTTGGTGTTTTCGATTTGTCGCGGGGAATTTCGCCCCTTGACGGACAGCCCTGCCATCGCTGCTTTTCAGCCATGGTTCGAACGGGTGTTCATGCCCGACAAGCTAAAACGATACGCCGTCGCCAGCGAACAAGTCGCTGCTTTTCAACAGGCCGTCGAGGCGGCGCTCGGGAAGCGTGCCGCGCTGGGAGGCGAACGTACGGTGGAGTACGACATCGCCCAGCTCATGGCGGATTCGGCGGCCCGAAGCGCAAAGGCCGCCTCGTCGAGTGTGCCCACGCTCGTACCCAGCCAACCGCTGATCAGTGAGATGATGAACTCGTCCGCGCAGCCGACGGCGATTCGTCGGGTGTTGCCTGACGGGCCTGTCGCCGAGGCTGAGAAGATCAGCTTTACTGAGGAAGAGTTGCCGAGCTTGCCCCGGCCACCGATGTCATACGGAATGCCCGGCGCGGCTAGCGAGCAGGCAGAAGCCGAAGACGCCGACGCGCCCGTCTCGGAGCCGGAGCTGCCCGAGCCCCTTGTTCCGGCGGACCCCGATTCGCGGCCGCCATCCCGATTGAATTCGTGTGCCGCGACGGCGTTCGCTCTCATCGTGGGAATAACGCTCGGCACTATCGGGGCTGCTATGCTCTGGCGCTTTCTGTCCTGAGCTGCGGGCCGCTTTCAGGAGCTGAGCAGTGCCTCGAGCTGTACCAGGATAGCGCTCGTCACCTCACTCATCTTGGATGCGTTCGCTTCGCCTGCGAGGTCGTAGGTCAGCGTCTCGCCCTTGGAGAGTACTGTCCGGACGGCCGTCTCGATTGCGTCGCCCGCCTTGACGAGTTGTGCGTCTTCCTTCCGGTTGCCGAGCCACCGGAGGGCTTCGCTCGTTGCCAAGATCATGGCCGTCGGGTTTACCTTGTCCTTGCCCGCGTGGCGAGGGGCCGAGCCATGAATGGGCTCGAACATCGCGTGGTTTTCGCCCACGTTGCACCCCACGGCCATGCCCATCCCGCCTTGCAGCACGCTCGCGAGATCGGTGACGATATCACCGAACATGTTCGTCGTGACGATGACGTCATAGTACTCCGGTTGGCCGATCAGCCACTGGGTGAAGGCGTCGACGATCGCGACATCTTTTTCGATTTCCGGATAATCTTCGCCGATTTCGTCGAAGATCGATTTGAAGAAGCGACACCCTTCGAGCACGTTGTTCTTCACGACGCAGGTGACCCGCCGTTTGCCGTCTTTGGGTGCGCCGTTGCGTTTCATGGCCATCTCGAAGGCGAGCTTGATGATCCGTTCGGACGCGTGACGAGTGATGATGCGGGTGTCGGTTGCGACCTGACCTACGCCGCCCGGGGACAAGATGCCCCCGATCCCCGCGTACAGGCATTCGGTATTCTCGCGCAGGAACAGCATGTCGACGTTTTTTGGGTCCCACACTTGCTTGTGGGAGCCGCTGATGCGCGCGCGAACGCCGGGGAACAGCTTGACCGGGCGGATGTTGGCATACAGATCGAGCTTGATCCGGTTGCCGATGACGGGCGACCAACCGGCCATGTTCCCGTCCGGCATCGTCACGGGACCGACGCCATCGGGCGAGGGCCAGCCGACGGCCCCCAACAGAACCACGTCGGCGTCACGACACTTTTGCTCCGAGCCTTCGGGCCAGTCTCGTCCGTGCTCGAGGAAGTACTGTCCACCGCAGGGGATCTCGTCGATGTTGAAGTCGGCTTCAGTGTGCTTCGTCACGAGATCGAGGACGCGCTTGGCTTCTTCAGCCACCTCGATGCCCGTCCCGTCGCCGGGCAAGAGCACGATGTCATAGGTCTTGTTCGCCATGCCACAGTGCTTGACCGTAGCGCCCCGCGACGTCAAGGGTCAGCGTTTGGACAGACAACAGCCCGCCCCCGAATATCTCGGGAGCGGGCGGTGAGGGAGTGAGAGGACCGGCGCGTAAACTAGGCGCCAGGAGAGAACAGGATGGGATAGCTCACTGTGACGATTCCCTTCTCCGGGGCCGGGAAACTCAGTCCAGAGAACGCGGACGCGACGCAGGCGTGCACGCCGGCATCGGGTAGGTCGCCTCCTGCTGAGGCGCCTGAGACGGAGCCGCTGCGGCTGATGACGAAACTCACGATCACGCGCCCTTGCAAGCTTGGATTGTTGTCCAGGGCGCGCTTGTAGCAGTAGCGGAAGCGGCCGAAGTTGTTCCTTACGATGCGTTGGATGACCGCGGGAGGAAGCGTACCGCTCTGGGAGATCCCCGCCGAGCGGAGCCGCGGTGGTTTGGTACCGTGTCGTCCACCAGGTTTGCAGTTCAGGCAGCGACCGGCGAAGCCACCCGGGCCTCCGGGGCCGATCCCTACGGTCCGCACGCCGTTCATTCCGATGAAGTCACCGCCGCCGTCGCCGCCTTCACCGATCCCGCTGATGCCGAGGCCGCCAGGGCCGTAGCCGCCGATGTCGTCGCTCCAGAGATTTCCTTGGGCACTGAGAGGGTCGTCGCCATGTGCGAAGTCCCCGCCGAAGGGCGAGGTTGGCGCTTCGGGGTCGCCGCTATGCTGGTTGAGCAGTCCGACCATGCCGAATTCCGAGGCGAGCCGAAGGCCCGCGTGGCGCGACAGCTGTGCCTCATGCTCTTCGCCGCTGTCACGTACTGCGGCGCGGCCGCTCTTGCCAGCCAGCGTCGGGTTGCCCGCGGCCCCAGCTTCTCCGGGACTCGATGCGCCTCCAGCGTTGGATGTCGCCGAGCCCGGCTCATCATTGCCTGCCGTCGGAGGCGGAGCCTTGGTCTCGGTCTCCGCGTCGATCTTCAAGAAGTACGTCACGAGTTCGCGTTGGTCATCGCTGAGCGAGTCGTCGGAGGCGGTGCCCATGTTGGGCATCAGCGCGGCCAAGGTAAGGCCGAGTGCGCCGTGGGCGATAAAGGAGCCTAGCGCGAACAACATGAACCCACCGAACAACTTGAGTGCTGCCGGGAAGCGTCGACCCAGCTTGATCCCCCGCGCGGTGATCGTAAACTCTTCGAGTTTGACGGTCACTTGCTCGCCTACCGCGAGCGAAACGAGCTCCGTTGCGCCGGTGCCGCTGGTCGGCATCAGGAGTCGGCCGCTTTCGATGAGGAGTTGCGGCTCCTCGGGCAGCACGCGGACCGGTAGAGGGTATCGCTTTCCCTTGGTGGGCATACGATCGTCGATGGAGAAACTCTCGCCCTTCTTCAGGTTGGCTACATGCAACAGGCTGTGGCCCCATCGGATTTCCACTTCGACGCCGTCGACCTCGCTGTCCGTCTCGCTTCCGGGGACATCCGGTGCCAACTTGAGCAGACGGTACTCGTAGCTGCCTTCTTCGCGCGGCTCGTGCAAATCGACCGCAAAGGGGGAGGCCACGGGGAACTCGCTCAAGAAAGGGTTGATCGGTGTTGCCTCGTTGATGCGACGCAGCAGGTCGCGTTCGGGCGTGTGGTTGGTTCTTGTCATCATCGGCTCACTCCTCGGATCTAAAACAATGGGCCAGAACGACCGCAGGTGGCGGTCCTCTGGATGTGCGGCGATGAGCGAGACCGATTCGCCGCACGCTATGCGTGGGCGGCGGAGCTTGTTCACCTGCCGTGTACGTAAGAATAGACCACCGATCTGCGGTTTGGTTCCGCGTTTTCGGATCTTTCGCTTTGGCTGGAATTTTCTCGACTTGTCTGTGGCTCTCAGTGCGCGGAGCCAAAATCGTCCAATTCGTCGATTTCGAGTGTTGGCACGAGCGAAGCCGGAAAGCTGCTGGCCTCATCGGCTCCCATCGACGTGAGCGCTTGCCGGGCCAGTTCGCCGGTCGTCACCAGCTTGTCGACGTGCACCCCACGAAAAGGAGTGGGGTAGGGACGTAGCCGGAGCAAGGCGCGCTCTAGCAGACGGGCGGCCGGGGCAGGCTTGTTCTGGGCGACGACCTTGTGCATGGCGGCGGCGACTTGGATAAGACCCTGTAAGAACTGACGCGCTTCTTCGTCTTTTTCGTCACGCCAAATCTCCTCCCAGAATTCGTGGGCGTCGAAGAACTCCCCTTGGAGGTAGGCGCGCGCGCCCTGGTCGAACCAGCTCTTGCGAGCGGCCTCAGGTACCTTTGGTTCGGGTTGAGACTGGCTCCACACGGGCACCGTGCCCCGCAGGATCAGGGGAGGGGCCAGAGAGGGGTCCACGTGGCAGTGGGCCCCGCCCGACGCATCCAAGGCCTCTTGTACGGCCGACGAGCAACGGTCAATGCCTTCTCGAAGGCGACGGATATCGACTCCCATATAGATGTCTTCGAATCCCTCGAGTCGCACTGTGGCGCGAGCGAGCAGTCTCAGGGAGCCTCGTGGGGCCACGTCGTTGCACGCCTTGTGCATGGCGCTGGCGACTTGAATCAAGGCCTGCAGGAGGCGCGCGCGTGTCTCATCGTTTTCGTGGTGCCACAGTGCTTCCCAGTACTCGTGGGCCTCGAAGTGATCACCCGCACGGTAGGTCTCGATACCACGAATAAAGTGGGCACGTGGATCTGCGACAGGTTCGTCCATGTGTTCGCGTTGTTAGCGCGACGTGCAGGGGGCGTCCTGCGAGAAAGTCCACATCCAACCAAAAAAAAACTCAAGTCTTGAGCAGAGCAACCGTTTTACATGATTGGCGGGAACCTGGCGGATCCTGTCCAACCCTGAGTGGAGGAGGGCCTCACGGACCTCCTTTGCGGGGCGATCATGCGCAGGCTTGGCGGGCTGCGCGTGGTCGGTCCGGGTGATGCCCTGGCGGACGTCATCCCGGTGGAGTGCGTCACATGTTGTGCGTGCTCTCTTATTCCATGAACGTCGTCAAGATGACGACGTGTACGGCAACGCTCTAAGAAGGAGTCAATTTTATGCCGCTCTATATCAATACCAATGTCCCATCGCTCATGGCCCAGCGCAATCTGAACAAAGCGCAGAGCCGTCTTCAGACCTCCTTTCAACGACTATCCAGCGGTTTCCGCGTAAACCAAGCTTCCGATGATTCGGCTTCGATGGGGATCAGTGAAACCCTGAGAGCACGCATCAAGAGTTTCGCCGTTGCCGAACGAAACACCAACAACGCCATCAGTATGGCGAACACGGCCGAAGGTGGCCTCAACGAGATCAGCGGCATCGTTCTTCGTATGCGCGAGCTGGCGGTCCAGAGCGCCAACGGCGATCTCACCTCCACGGATCGAAGCTACATCGACACCGAGTTTACCAACCTCAAGGAGGAGATCACCCGTCTCGCTGAAACGACGGAGTTTAACGGCAAGGAACTTCTCGCTGGCACGACGGCCGACGTCAATTTCCAAGTTGGTATCAACGTCACGACTCACGACACCATCGCGGTGAGCTTTGGTGGGGTCTCCCTCTCGGCCTTGAGCCTGAGCGGTGTGTCGGTGGGCGGTGCGACCGCTACGAACGCGACCAACGCGATTACGTCCATCGATACTGCCTTATCGACGGTCTCGGAGCGACGTGCTCAGTTTGGCGCGGCGTCCAACCGGCTCAGAATTGCGGCGGCCAACTCGACAACCATGCGGACCAATCTCGAGGCAGCCAACAGTGTCATCCGCGACGTCGACGTGGCGGCGGAGACGGCCGTGCTCGCTCGCTCACAGGTCTTGCTCCAAGCGGGCTCCGCGATTCTCGCCCAGGCGAACCAAACACCCAATCTCGCGTTGTCGCTGCTTCGGTAGCAACAACGTTCTGCCTCGATGACTGTTCCTTAGATTCCCCAAAAAAGAACACAACGGCAGTGGGCCGCGCACGGGAAACCGTGCGCGGTTTTTTTTGTGTGGCGTCTGAGATGGCGGAAGAAAGTGCGCGGGGCATGCCCTTTTTCCTAAAGTTCTTTAGTGATTGGCCGTTGTTATAGACAAGCGGCAATATATGTCGCTTCATCGTCAAGATGACGATGTGGTCATCGGTACTCTAAGAAAGAGTGTTACCTATGCCGAACTGAGACCGAACATCGGCCCATATGGGATCGTCTCTGCACGCGTAAGCATCCGCCAGGCGCTTGGTGCAGCTGCACCGTGTTCGGGATCATACGGAGGGTTGACTGAGCAGGACTTCGGGACTGTAAGGTCGGCTCTAGAGCGCCGTTCGACAAGCTGGGTGTTGGGCGGAATCCTGGCACCCAGCCTACGCGTCGGCGCTCGTTGCCGGCGCGTGTTTTCATTTTGTGTGCTTGTTTTTGACGGTGGCGTCGCCGTTCCCTCACGAGCTCGCTCGGCCCTTTGCGGCCCTTACTTTTCCGCCCGAAGGGGATGCGATGGTCTCGCTCTATCTATGCGAGCCTCGAAGAAAAAATAAAAATCGTACAGCAGGCCCTAAAGAATTTCAGTTTCCGACCGTTCGTAAGGACTAGCGGGAATCTAATTTGCGCTAGTCACTTAGGAAGTGGCGGGGAATCACGCTCTATGAAGGAGTCATCAACATGCCGCTGTACATCAATACGAACGTAGCTTCGTTACAGTCTCAGAAGAATCTAAACAAAGCCCAGGCGACGCTGCAGAGATCGTTCCAGCGCCTATCTAGTGGCTATCGAATCAACAGTGCAGCGGATGACGCTGCAGGTCTCGGTGTTTCCGAGTCTCTGCGCGCTCGAATCCGAAGCTTCGCTGTTGCCGAAAGAAATACCAACAATGCCATCAGCATGGCGCAAACGGCGGAAGGTGGTCTCAATGAGATCAGCGGAATCGTCGTCCGTATGCGCGAGCTGGCGGTCCAGGGCGCCAACGGCGATCTGACCTCGACCGACCGTAGCTATATCGATACCGAGTTTGGCGCGCTCAAGGAGGAGATCGACCGGCTCGCCGAGTCGACCGAGTTTAACGGAATAGAATTGCTCGCGGGCACATTGTCTTCCATCAACTTCCAGGTCGGTATCTCGACGAGCAGTTCCGATACGATTGGCGTCAGCTTCGGCGGTATTTCGCTCAGTTCCTTGGGGCTGAGCGGGATGTCCGTGGGCGGGGCTTCGGCTACGAATGCCACCTCAGCCATCACGGCTCTCGACGACGCGCTCACCACCGTGTCGAGTACGCGTGCCGCCTTCGGTGCGGCGAGCAACCGCCTCTCGATCGCCGTTGCCAATTCGCAGACCATGCGAACCAACCTCGAGGCCGCGAACAGCGTTATTCGTGACGTGGATGTGGCCGAAGAAACGGCCATCCTGGCTCGCTCGCAGGTGTTGCTCCAAGCGGGCACGTCGGTGTTGGCGCAAGCCAATCAGGTGCCGACCCTGGCGCTCTCGCTGTTGGGTTAACCGTTTCATTCGGCATCGTTTGGATCGCCGGATGAAACACTCGCGGGGGGACTTAGCTCCCCTGTCTCCACTCGAGGATGCACATAAGCCATCCTCGGGGAGGATCCATTTATGACCATCTACCCCAAAAATGACCTCAAGAATCTGCGTTTGCTGCGAGGCAACTTGACGCGCGGGCGGAGCGATCTCGAGCGTTCGTTTCGGCGACTATCGAGTGGTATTCAGGTGAACGATCCTCGCGACGGAGAGAGTCTCGAAATCGCGGCGTCCTTGAGGTCGCGGATCAGACGTTTTGGGGCAGCGGAGAGAATGACCCATCGGGCTATCGTGGTAGCCAAGTCCGCGGAGGGCGGCCTCGGGGACATCGCCCGAGTCGTCGAGCGGATGCGCGACTTGGCTGGACAGAGCGCGGATGATCAGCTCTCCCTCACGGTACGTGGCGAGCTGGACGACGAGTTTCAGGGCCTGAAGGCCGAGATCATTCGGCTGAGTGACCACGCCGAGCTGCATGATCCACGGATGATGTACGCTGGGGGGAGTATCGATTTTCAGATTGCTCCGGCCACGATCGGCAGCGACCGCGTGCAGGTCGACTTTTCCGGCGTCACCCTTACGTTGCTCGGCCTACAGGATGCCTCGCTGCTCGAGGAGCAAGAGGGCATGTTGCTCGATGGCGCAGGGGTGTTCGACGAAGCGTTGCACGAGATCGATCGAAGGCAGGAACACGCCGGATCGTTGGTCAAACGAGTGCGACGGGCCGTGATCGGTGCTCGCGCCATCACACGCAATCTTCAGGCCGCAAGCAGTGGCGTAGCCGAGGTCGATCATGCCGAGAGCCAAAGTGTCCTGGTGAGGGCGCAGATGTTGCTACGTTCCGGCGTCAGCGTACTCGCTCAAGCCAATCAAGGTACGGGCATTGCCCTTCACCTGCTTCATTAGGACCAGCAAAAGTCGAACCATTTGATGGTCTTCACTTTCGCGTAGCTGCCGGGCTGCGGGCGTCCGTTCAGTCAGCCTCGTCCAGGAGCAGTGGCGGGCGGCCGAAGCGGCGTCGCAGTCGGTCGACGCGGCCCTTGACGAAGCGACGCCTGAGCAGCCTTCGCGCGGCCGTTCGTTGTACGGGTCCACCGAGCAGCAAGAGGCCGACGAGGATCGTGAGAAGGCCTTGCCCCGGAACGCCCGGTATCGCCAAGACGAGGCCGAAAGCGATGAGCAGGACGGCCAGAACGTTCTTTGCGGTCATGAACAGTACGCTCCGCGCCGATCGAGGCCGTCGGCTCTGCGGATCGAGGAAGTAGCTCGGGGGCAGAGCGACCAAGAAACTCACGACGATGGTGCTCGACACCACGAGACCCAGCACGAACAGGCCCACGCTTAGGGCAATCGAGCTGTTGTTGAAGGAGGGCATGGCGGAGTGAGGATCGGGGCACTCGACAATGGGCGCAAGTCGACCCGACACGTGGGGACCTCAGGAGCGGTGATTCGGTTCGTCGTCGATGGCGTCGGCGAGCAGTTCGGCGAAGCTGAACGCGCACGTAAAACCAGGTGAGACGGCGTTCAAGACGTGCAGCGATCGGGGACCCGATTCGAAACAGAAGTCCATGACCAGCTCTGAACGACGGCGATGGACGAGCTGCGCGCGGATCCCTGGCCTGCCCCAGGTGACGAAACTCTCTGGCTTGACGCCGTCGATGAGGGAGCTGGCCTCGGACACCAAGGCGCGACGAAAGCTCTTGCGAGGCTCGCGCATGGCGTGGCGCCGGAAGCTCGGATCGCCGATGAAGAGCCGGCCTTGCTGGCCGAGAATCGATCCGAGTTCGCCGATCGAGAAGCCTTGGAAGAAGCCCGAGCGGCCGACGGCGCCGTAATTCTCCAGCCACCAAGCCGGGGTTGCGGTGGGGCCGATCTTCACCCGTCCGTCGACGGTCACTGTGAAGTGCACGCCAAGAAAGGGAAGGTCGAGGTCGGGTACGGGGTAGACGTGTACGGCCAACGTGCCCGCCGTGTCATTGCCATACAGGTAGTGCCCCTTGAAGGGCAGCATCGCGTAGTCGTTGGCAAAACCGAGATCTTGCGCGATTTTTACCGCGTGGAGGCCGGCGGCGTTGACCATGAACCCGGCATGGATCGCACCACGTGTCGTCGTGTGAGTTTGCTCATGGCGCTTGAGCCAAGCGGTATCGAGCACCAATTCGATCCCGCGACTCACGGCCGCTCGCGCCAGCGATATCATGACCGCTCGGGGTGACACAGCGGCGGTGGAGGGAGAAAACAAGGCCTCCCCGAAACTCTGCGCTCGCGGCTCGATACGCTGCACATCTTCGGCGGAGATGAGCTCGAGGCTGACACCGTTATCGTCGCCTCGCCGCTTCAGTTCGCTCAGTCCGGTGCGCTCTTGCTCGTTGCGGGCGACGACGAGTTTTCCACATTTCCGGAGGGGTACTTTGTGCTCCTCACACCAAGCTTGCATACGTGCGTTGCCTTCACGACAGAGTCGGGCCTTGAGGCTGTCGGCCGAGTAGTAAAACCCTGCGTGCAGGACGCCGCTGTTTCGCCCGCTCGCGTGGGCACCGACGTCTGGTTCTTTTTCGATGACGCAAACGCTTGCCCCGGGCCGGCGGCGCCGTATTTCGAGCGCCAAACTCAAGCCCACCACGCCTCCACCCACGACAAGAAAGTCTGTCGTCTTTGGCAGGTCACGGGCGACGTGATAATCAGGCATGGCGCGCGAGTGTGTCATGAGCGATACCATGGGAAAGCCAGCTGAGGAAACGACCGATGGCGGTTTGTCGCCACGGGTCGTTGTCATCGCGGTTTGGGGCGTCGCGGGCGTTTTAGCCTTGTTGGCTCAGGCTCTGATCCGGCTCACGCCGCTGGCCATCGAGCCACTGGAGAAGCAGATGCTCAGCTCTTGGCAACTGGTCCTGTACGTCCTTTGGGCGGTTGCCAACGCCTATGCCGAGGGTTACCGAGGCTTTCAAAAGTCCTTCTCCCCTCGGGTTGTGGCGCGCGCGCTTCATCTCGGTCGGAATCCCCGCCCGATCCATGTCCTTTTTGCGCCGGCTTTTTGCATGGCTCTGTTTCATGCCAAGCGCAAGAACCTCATGCTGTCTTGGGGACTCACGACGTTCATCGTGCTCGCCGTGATTCTGATCCGGCAGCTGCCTCAGCCATGGCGAGGTATCGTCGATGTGGGCGTCGTTGTGGGTCTCGTATGGGGGGCGATCTCCATCGTCGTGATTTTTGCTCGCGCCTTGACCGGACGACACGAGCCCACCACGGACAGCTTCCCCGTGTGACAAGATCGTCTTCAACGACAGCACAGCTGGCGGGACGCGGAGCGCACTGTATCTTTGGTGCCGCTCAGTCTTGGCTCGCGACAATCTTGAGGGCTTGGTCGACCGCTTCGGCTGCCGTGCGTGCTTCGACGACGGGGTCGCTTCGCTTATCATCGATCAATTCGCCGGCGAGTTTAGCGGCCCAGCCCGCCGTCGAAGAAAGGGCGACGATGGGCTTGTCGAGTTGCCAGGACACGGCGATTTCGCTTAGCGTTCCCGAGCCCCCACCGACGGCGACCACCACATCAGCCATGGCGACCACGACGACGTTTCGAGCGATGCCCAGGCCTGTGGGGATCGCAACGTCGACATAAGGGTTGGCGTCTTGGACTTGGTAGCCAGGGAGCACCCCGATCACGTCGCCGTCGTTCCACAATTGTGAGCTGCGCGCGCCACGCGAGCTTGCTTCCATGACGCCAGCCAGACCTCCGGTGGCGACGCGAAATCCCGCGTCGATCGCAAGCTTGCCGAGCTCGACGCACAGCTCCTCGGTCGCGGGATCGACCGTGAGCCCGCTGCCGATCACGCTCATGACCTTTCGTCGTTCAGGCTGCATCGCTCGACGCTAACACGGTAGCGCTGGTAGAGTCGCTGCTAGAATGCAAGCGGGATTTCGACGATGGCTACTGAGCGTGGGGCGCTGTGTCCTGCTCGGGTGGCTCGTCACGGGCGTGGCGATGGCCTGCGCCCCCTCCAAGTCTTCCGCGAAGCGCTTGGCTCAGCTCGAGCGTTGCCATGTCCAAGGCGGGACACGTTTGGCGGGTTGCGCGACCATCGAGGTGCCGCTCGTGCACAGCGACGCCAAGCTAGGCACGATCCCCTTGCGGGTAGCTGTCTTTGAGGCCGAAAGCCGCACGCCTTCGCCTGACCCCATCTTCTTGCTCGCGGGCGGGCCGGGCCAAGCGGCGACCGAGGCTTTTCCGCAGCTGCTCCCCGCGTGGTCGCGGATGACGGCCACACGAGATATCGTGCTCATCGACGTTCGTGGCACCGGGGCTTCCAAGCCGCTCGACTGTCCCCAAGACAGGTCCCTCGAAGCGATCTTTCGGACCGATAACATCGCTGGTTCGGCCAAGCGATGCGCAGCCTTGTTTGCTTCGACCGCGAAGTATCACACGACCGCCGCCTTGGCGGACGATCTCGACGTCGTTCGTGCCCAGTTGGGGTACGAGCGGATCAACCTGCTCGGTGTGTCCTACGGCACCCGGCTCGCTCTCGAGTACGCCCGCCGCCACCCCAAGCGGCTTCGGACTATGGTGCTCGACAGCGTGGCGCCACCCACGATGGTCCTCTCTTTGAGCTTTGCCTTGGATGGTCAGCGAGCGCTCGACCAGATGTTCGATCGTTGCGCCAAGAACGCCGACTGCCACAAATCGTTTCCGAATTTGAAGGAGGATTTTCACGCCCTGCTCGCGAGCCTGGACGATGGGAAGAAGCTGACGATCCATCACCCGCACACGGGGAAGCCCATCGAGATCCTCCTACGACGACACATCTTTGCGCAGGCGATTCGCGGCTTGTTGTACGCGCCCCTTTTTCGATCGCTGCTTCCGCTTACCATTCAGCAGGCCAAGCAAGGGAACTTCGATCCTTTCGTCGCGCAAATTGCCACGCTTGCCGGGGGCGCCCAGGAGGGCATGAGCGAAGGCCTCTTCTTGTCCATCGCGTGCGCGGAGGACATTCCACGCCTCACAGAAAAGGCCATCGTCGAGCAGAGTCGGGCGAGTTTTCTCGGAGATTCGATCGTTCGCGAATTTCAGCGTGCCTGCGCGCACTGGCCCAGCGCGGCCCACCCCAAGGGCTTCGGCATGCCGGTGAGCAGCGAGGTGCCGACGCTGCTCTTGTCCGGCGAACTCGACCCGGTCACGCCCCCACGATGGGCCGAGGAAGCGCTGGCCACGCTGCCCAATGGACGGCACATCGTCGTGCCTGATGAGGCGCACGGGGTGGCCGCGATCGGTTGTGTGCCCCGTCTGCTCGAGCGTTTCCTGAATGAGCCACAGAAGCGGGATTTTGATGCGGGCTGCATCGACGACCATCATGGGATGAAGTTCTTTCTCGATTTCGCGGGGCCGGGATGATTGACGTTCAACACCTCAAGAAACACTTCGGCGAGGTCATCGCGGTCGACGATGTGTCGCTCCGCGCGGACGATGGTCAGATCACCGGATTGCTGGGGCCGAACGGCGCGGGGAAGACCACGACTCTCCGTTGCATCAGCTCACTCGTTCGGCCCGATAGCGGTACGGTGATGATCGACGAGATCGACGTCGCGCGCCGCCCTAATGAAGCCAGGCGCCGGCTGGGTGTCTTGCCTGACGCACGCGGTTTGTATCCGCGTCTGACCGCGCGGGAGAACATCCGTTACTTTGGCGAGCTTTATGGCATGGAGAGGGCCACGCTCAATACGCGGATCGACGAGCTGAGCGACTGGCTCGATATGGGCGGGGAGATCGACCGGCGCGTCGCGGGCTTCTCGCAGGGCGAACGGATGAAGGTGGCGATCGCGCGGGCGGTCGTACACGACCCGCAGACGGTCCTGCTCGATGAGCCGACGAATGGCCTCGACGTGATGAGCACCCGCGCCATGCGCAGCTTCGTCTGCAAACTGCGCGAGCAGGGTCGTTGCGTCGTGCTTTCGAGTCACATCATGCAGGAGGTCGCGGCGCTCTGTGATGACATCGTCATCGTCGCCGAGGGCCGCGTCGTTGCCCACGGGAGCCCCGACGCGTTGCGGGAGCAGACTGGGCTCGAATCACTCGAGGATGTGTTCGTCAAGCTCACGCTTGGGGACCGCTACGCCGAGCTACCTGAGCCGCCCGATCCGCCCGAGCTACCTGAGCCGCCCGAGCCGGAGGTGGAGCCATGATAGGGGCGGTCTTCCGCAAAGAGATGCTCGACAGCATTCGCGACCGTCGGTCCATGCTCTCGATGCTGCTGTTTCCTCTCATTGGCCCTCTGGTCGTCGCTCTCACCTTCACGCGTATCGTCGATCAGCACCAACCCGACAGGACGTTCGAGCTGCCCGTTGTGGGGAGGGATCACGCGCCGGCCCTCGTCTCTCACCTCGAGCAGCATCGGATCACGATTGTGGATGCGCCCACCAATCCCATCGAGGCGGTCAAACGACGTGAGCTCGACCTCGTCTTGGTGGTCGATCGCGATTTTGAACGAGACTTCCGTGCCGGAAAGAGCGGCAAGGTGGATCTGTGTGTCGACAGCACCCACTCGGAAGCGGCATCCAATGCGCGAAAGGTCGAGGCGGTCGTGGGGGCTTATGGCAACCGAATCGCGGTGAGGCGGCTGCTCGCTCGGGGAGTCGCGCCCGATCTGACCGCGCCGGTGACCTTGCGGCGGTTGGACGTGGCCACGGCCCAACAGCGCGCCGCGCGCTTGCTCAACCTCATTCCGATGTTCGTCCTCATCGCCTCTTTCCTTGGAGGGATGTACTGCGCGACCGACGCGACGGCCGGCGAGCGCGAACGTGGCTCGCTCGAGCCCTTGTTACTGACGCCGGCTCCTCGCCATCACCTCGTCATCGGCAAGTGGCTCGCCGCGACGGTGTTTTCTCTCGTGACGGTCGTGCTCACCCTATTGTTTACCTTGTTCGTTCTAAGCCGCGTACCGCTCGAACAGATAGGGGTCCGTTTCGATTTGACGGCCGCCGATGTCGGGGGGCTTCTTCTCGCCGTGATGCCGCTTTCGTTGTTTGCCACCGGGGCTCAATTGCTTATCGCGACCTTCGCCCGCAGCTTCAAGGAGGCGCAGACCTATCTGTCCTTGATGATCTTCCTGCCCATGTTGCCGGCCATGATCTTCATGTTCGAGCCGCTTCAGACCGAATGGTGGATGACGCTCCTTCCGGTCGTGGGCCAGCAGGCCATCTTGAGCGATGTCGTGAGCGGCGAGCCGGTGCATGCCCTCAGTTATGTGCTCGCGGCGCTGGCCTCCGGAGCGGCCGGACTGATCTGCGTCTACTTCACCGCCCGCCTCTTCCGGCGTGAGGGGATCATCTTCGGTCGCTGATCTTGGCGACTCATCCACGGCGGACAAAAAAAGACCGACGAGCGGCCCCGTTTTGGATGGTGTGTTCACACCACCCGAGGAGACTCGCTCGCCGGAATTTCGATTGCTATTGGCTGGGGCTCAGGGAGCGTCGCCGGCTTGGCAGTCGCTGAGGCCGGCATCGCCGATCTTGCACACGAACGCCTTACGGAGGGCGCCGAACAAGAAAGCGTCGTTGCGAAGTACAACAGCTTTGTCACCGGAGGCAGCAACGCCACCGTACGCACACCCACCCAAGATGCCACTGATCATCGCAATGGCAGCCATCTTCGTCAGAAACTTCGTCATCATATTCTCCAGAATCGATTCGTAGCGACGTGAGTGTCAACTACAGATTGCGCGGGTTTGTCATGCTTGCGTATGAGCGTCAACTATCGTGAACATGGTTCACCGACCAAATCTTGCCTCGGGACGAATGAGCTATTTCAGGGTGTTCTGCACGTGGAAGATGGACTAGGCGCCCCTGTATGCGTAATTCGATGGGCTTGACCGGTGTTGCCGTGTGCGTTGCGGCTCTGGCGATGCACGGACCGGCTCGAGCCGATGATGGTTCTCCGTCATCGAAGCCTATCCCGCAGCGTCGCGGGGGCTCTTCACGGTTCGATTTGAACATCGAAGGCGGGCTCGGAAAGACGCTGCAGCGCGATGGCTTGACGGGGTTTGCGCGTGCCCGGGCCGGATGGTTGACGGTTGTCGAACCTCGTAATCCGCAAGGCTCACCGCTCTATGTCACGGTCGGCGGGACGCTCGCGACCTCTGATCTGGGATTGTTTTCGGTTGGTCTACAAGGTGAACTGATGCACCTGTCGAGCGGATTCTGGGCGCAGGGTGGCGGTTTTGTCGATGTGACCAAACCTGGTCCGGGCGTGGCGCTGTCGGCGGGGTGGAGTCTGTTCGGCGTCGAGTTTCAGCGGCGCTTTGTGGATGAAGGGCGCGCGCTGACGGAGCCTCGGGCGGATTGGGCGGTCTACGGCAAATTACGTATTCCCGTCACCATTATCATGAGCGCTTTTTGAGGCGGACAGCGAGAAGCAGGGCGAGCACCACGCCGTAGACGATCGGCTCGGAGACATCGATCTTCACGCGCATATAGAAGTGGATCACGCCGAGAGGTACGGCCAAGTACACCAAGCGGTGGAGCTTCCGCCAACGTGTGCTCCCGAGGCGCTTGAGCGCGCCTTTTGTCGAGGTGAGGGCCAGCGGGACGAGAAGCACGAAGGCCGAGAAGCCGATGGCGATGAAGGGGCGCTTGGTGATGTCGTCGACCACGTCCTGGACGTTCAGCTCCTTGTCGATGGCGAGGTACACGAGGAAGTGTAGAGCGATGGTGGCGAAGCCCATGAGTCCGAGCGTCTTGCGCAAGCGCATGGGCCATTTGAGGCCGAACACGATCTTCAGGGGGGTGCAGCTGAGCGAAGCGATCAGCAATACGAGTCCGAGCAGGCCCAGTTGATTGAGCGCGGTCTCGATCGGGTTGGCGCCCAGACCACCGCTCGCGGCTCGGTAGCTGATCACCACGAGGGGAATGACCGATCCGGTGAGCACGGCGGGCTGCAGCCACCCCAGCTTGCGCGTGCGCGTGGCCATCAAAACGACGTTCCGAGGTCCATCCCGCGGTACAGCTTCGCGACGTGCTGGCCGTAGCCATTGAACATCTTCGTCTCGATTCGCCCGCTCTGTCCGATCGGTCGCTCGCTCGCTTGGCTCCACCGCGGATGATCGACGGTTGGATTCACGTTCGCATAGAAGCCGTACTCGCTTGGCGCCGCCTCGCTCCAGCTCGTTTTCGGCATGGTCTCTTGCAGGCGAATTTTCACGATCGACTTGATCCCCTTGAAGCCATACTTCCACGGCACGACGAGGCGAATGGGAGCACCGTTTTGGCCAAGCAATGCTCCGCCGTACAGACCGATGGCGAGCATCGAGAGGGGGTGGGTGGCTTCGTCGATCCTGAGACCTTCGACGTAGGGCCATTTGAGCACGGGCTGTCGCTGACCGGGCAGCATCTTGGGATCGTGGACCGTCTGGAAGGCGACATACTTCGCCCGCGAGGTCGGGTTGAGTCGCTTGATCAACGCCGCCAAGGGGAAGCCCAGCCAGGGGATGACCATGGACCACGCTTCGACACACCGCATACGGTAGATCCGCTCCTCGAGGGGAAACCACTTGAGCAGCGTGTCGAGGTCGATGAGTTGTTCTTTCTCGACCTCGCCTTCGATGCCGATCGCCCACGGTCGCGTGACGAGCTTGTGGGCATTTCTTGCGGGAGCGGACTTCGACAATCCGAGCTCGTAGAAGTTGTTGTAGGTCGTGATCGCTTCGAAACTCGTTTTGGCTTCCTTCGTGCTGTAGGGGCTCGCGATCACCTGTGGCGGCGCGGCTGCCGTGGCGGACGTCGTCGGCCCGAGTTGGGGCAAGGGCGGGGGCGCCTCTGGAGGGTCGGCTTGTCCGCGGCTCGACACCGCCACGAGGGCGCCGCCCCATGCGCCGCTCGTGGCCACGAAGGCTCCAGCTTGGCCGATGAATGCGCGCCGGTTCGAATAGACCGCTTCGGGCGTGATCTCCGAGCCTTTGGGTTCGTCGACGGGATGGGACATTTGCCACTATGATAGCCTCGCCATGGCGAGCTACCAAACCTTCCGGAGCGAGCGGAGTCGCGTGCCGGTGAGGGCGTGGATCGATGGCGTGCCCCTTGAGGATGCCGCTCGCGAGCAACTGCTGAACATCTCCGAACTGGACATCGTCCATCGCTGGGTGGCGGCGATGCCGGATGTTCATTGGGGGCTCGGTGCCACGGTCGGAAGCGTCATTCCGACCGTGGAGGCGATCATTCCTGCTGCCGTCGGTGTGGACATCGGTTGCGGCATGATGGCGGTGCAGACGAGTTTGGTCGCAGGCGACCTGCCCGAAAGCCTCGGTCCCCTGCGTAGGGCGATCGAGCGAGCCGTGCCGCACGGTCGTACGAATCACGGTGGAGCGCGGGATGAAGGCTCGTTTCGCACGCCGACCGCCCCGGCGGAGAAGGCTTGGCGGAAATTGAAACGCGGTTACCAGCAGATCATCGACAAACATCCCAGCTTGGATCGCGGACGCACCGCGCAGCACTTGGGAACGCTCGGCAGCGGCAACCACTTCATCGAGCTGTGTCTCGATGAGGCGGACCGCGTGTGGCTGATGCTCCACAGTGGTTCGCGGGGCGTGGGCAACCGCATCGGCAGCCAGTTCATCGCATTGGCGAAGAAGGACATGCGACAGCACATTGCGAACCTTCCCGACGAAAATCTGGCCTATTTCAAGGAGGGAACGCAGCACTTTGACGACTACGTTTTTGCCGTCGAGTGGGCGCAGCGATTTGCGCGGATCAATCGCGAGCTGATGATGGCTGCCGTTGTCGATGCCTTGCGACAAAGCAAGCGCCTCCCGAAGTTCAAGGCGGATCGGATGGCGGTCGATTGTCACCACAACTACGTGACGCGCGAGCGGCACTTTGGTCGCGACGTCTTTGTGACCCGCAAAGGCGCGGTACGAGCCGGGCAGGGCGAGCTGGGCATCATTCCCGGCAGCATGGGGGCACGGTCCTATATCGTGCGCGGCCGGGGTAATCCGGATAGTTTCGAGAGCTGCAGTCACGGCGCGGGACGAGCCATGTCCAGACGCAAGGCAAAGCGCGTGTTCAGCGTGCAGGACCACGCTCGGGCCACGGTGGGCGTGGAATGCCGCAAGGACGAGGGTGTGCTCGACGAGACGCCAGGCGCCTACAAGTCCATCGACAAGGTCATGGCGGCCCAGGACGAACTCGTGGCGGTGGTCCACACCTTGCGCCAGCTCATCTGCGTCAAAGGTTGACGGCTCGGCCTGGCTCGGAGCTCTTTAGCCGAGCATCGCCTTGACCAGCACAGGATCCTGGTTGGCGATGTGCTCGTAGGGAAGACCGGCTGCATCGAGCACGGTGCGATGAATGTCCGGCGGCCGCAGGATCTGGCCCGTGATGTCGTCAGGCGCGCCCGTCGTCATGTTGATGGGTCGACCCGAGTAGTTGTTGTCCGTCGTTCCACCGATCACCTGGTTGCCTTTGATCCCTCTACCTGCCACCAGGCAAGCCGACGAAAGGTGGTGATCGCGTCCGCCCCGCGGATTGATGTTGGGTGTGCGCGCAAAGTCTGACACCGCCATGATCGTCGTCCGATCCCAAAAGGGCTTGCCGTTGCTGTCCAGCGTGGTTTTCAAATAGCTGATCAGGCTTGCCAAGGCGTTGAAGCCGTCGCGGAGCGCTGGGGCATGATCCGTCGCCCAGTCCTCGTCGTGGTGGTCGATGCCGCTCGCGAGCTGGACGCTCACCGCTTGGGCAATGTTGTTGGTGAGGGCTTGAGCCGCGATCGCCGCTTGCCCCCGTGGTCCCGCCAGAGCGTTGCCCGAGTTGGGGTTGGCAGGGTTGAGTCCGAATGCTTGGTACAGGTCGTAGATCGCGGAGTTTTCCGGCGGGTTTCGGATGAAGTTGAAGTGCTGCCACAGCGTACCCTCACTGAAGACGAGCGCCTTTTCGAAGCTCGCCCGATACGCCGACGTCATGCCACCAACGTCCAACTGTCGATCGAGGCAACTCGGATCGCTTTGAAGCGCGGCTAGCGCGGCTGCGCCCTTGGCTCCGGGATCGAGCGAGGCGTTGAGTGACCTCAGCACTTTCGAAAGATCTTGGTACCCGGTGATCTTCAGCCCGCTGGCTTTGGGGTCGAGCCCCTCGTTGAAGGTCTCGGAACGGATGACCAAGTTGGGGATCGGGGTCGTCGTGGTGTGCTCGTTGACCCAGAATGTCGCCATGGCGCTACCTGAGGCTGCGAGGCCCCGAGGGAACTTGCCGGTGAGAAAATAACGCCTCCCGACCTCGTGGGTGAGCGTGCCCATGTTGACGCCCCGCAAGACGCATAAATCTTCGAAATGACTGGCTAAATCGCCGATGGCCGGGCCGAAGCTGATGTTCGATCCGTTCGGTGTCACGAGCCCGGAGTTGTTGTTGCTCATCAGCGCCTCTATGGCGCCGTCCTCCTCGGCGACCATCTCATAGCCCGTATAAACAGAGCCGGCGGGGTCATTGAACCGTGAATCCGTGTGGTCCCGCGGATCGAGGCTCAGCAAGGTGTCCCAGGCGCCATTGAATTCACAAAATATGAGAAGCGGCAGTTCATCCGCGGTGAGGTTTTCCGCCCCGGCTGAGGCGGGCCAAAAGGTGTCGGAGAGGGCATAGGCTCCAGCTCCAGCTCCCAAGCTGCTCAACATGCGTCGTCGTGTCAGGTTCATCATCGTGATCCTCAGTCGATGTGGAAAGCGGGTGACTCGAGCAAGCCGATGCAGACGGTGCGCCAGCCCTCGGCATCGCCATGAAGGCCTGCCCAGCCTTGATTGGAGGTGTCTCTTCCGGCTTCGAACACGGTGCGCAGTCTGGCGATATAGGGGTCATCGGCCGTCAGTCGCATACCCAAGAATCGCAGAGCCAAGTAGCGAAGATTCTCGTCGATTTGCTCGGTCGTTGCACTGCCGTCAATGGGAGCGAAGCGCCAGAGTGTGGTCTCGCTGTAGCTCGGTCGCTGTTGGTCACTCGTCGAGATTTGGCTGCAGACGTTGCGGGCCATGTCTCGCATGAACTTGACGTAGAGCGAGCTCGGGGCCGCGTTCTCTTCGGTGACCGCGATGAAGTCGGGCCGTCCGAGAACCGCACCGTAGACGTTGTCCGCAAGAGCCTCGCCCTTGCCTTCCATCCAAGTGATGGCAGGGCCCGCGACGTGGGCGCCGGCGACAACCGGTATCGAAGCCTCGAGCACCGCGATCGGCATCCGCTGCACATTGCGGGTTGGGCTGAGGGACGTCTGTGTACCGAGATCCCCGATGTCTCCTGTGTTCTCGCGGTCGGCCTTGACCTGGCTGTCGCTTGGCGGCTCCGGTGGCATCGAGGTGGTGTCGGTGGCGCAGGCCGCCATGACGGAGAGGCCTGCGAGTAAGGTTGTGGCGATGACAGCTCTCACGGCATCCTCCGATACTGCGGCAATTGGACGATTCGTTTGACCAGGCGTGCGAGATCGTCGTGGCTCTGGAATTCGGCGCTGATCTCGTCGAGCAGGTCGACCTCGCTGTCCGCCGCGGTCGGTGACAGGTTCATCTCGCGCTTGAGCAAGAACTTGAACATGTTCATCGTCGTGGATCGGTACAAAATGCCGCTGTTCTTTGCATCGGCGACGATTCCCGCGGGGCCCGCGTCATAGTTGGAGATGACCTCCGGGTGGTTCGCGTCGGCCCACTCTAGGGCGAGCAGTTTCCATCGTCGGATGTCCGGATCGACAGGGTCTCGTACGACCTTGTAGAAGCGGTTGCAGTAGCTGCCGTTCGGCTCGACGTCGCCGGCGTTGCAGGCGGCCTGGGAGTTGAACTCCTTCGCGAAGCCAGCGAGCGGGGTGGAGCCCGCTTCCGCGATGCTCCCGAAGTAGGCGGCCAAGGGTTCGAGCACCGAGTGGCACTTGCGGCAGGTGCAGCGCGTCGTCAGATCGTCGCCTTCGGATTCGCAGCCACTCGTTTCGGGATTGGGCGGCTGAAAGTACTGACCGGTGAAGGCGATGCGGAAACGGTTTGCCCGTCCGCGGTTTGTCTGAAAGCGCAGCGAATAAGCGGGCAGCGTTAACACACCGGAGTGAGGAGCTTCGCGGGTGATCTCGGTCCAGCTCACATCATGCCAGTCGGGATCTTCTGCGATCGGTTGGTCGCCCTGACCGGGCTGCGTGTAAGCGCGCGCGTAGTTCGTTTGGGCAGCGAGATACTTTCGGTGAAACTCGAGTTTGCCGTTGGTGTACCCACGTTTGGTGGTGAGCATTTCGCTGTAGGGGCGACTGCCGTCCGTGTAGTCGTCGACCAGCCGCAGGAACTGCTCGCGCCATGCGGCCCACACATCTCGCTGGGCGGCGTATTGCAGGCAGAAACGCAGGTCCGGTCCGCAGCCACATTCTTTTTCGTCTCCGGCCAAGCGTTGGTTGCAGGGCAGCGTTTGCCCATTCTTGTCGTAGGTTTGTGCTTCCTGCGCGCCGAAGGCACATACGCGGAGCTTCGTGGTGGAATTCGTCTGCCAGTACGGAAGGACCTCGACGTATCCTTCTTGGCACCACGGCCCGATGGCGTCTGTCCCCTTGGCTTCGCAGACGGGCGTGCCGTCGGGGTTCCAGCCCAAGGTATCTTGGTGCACCGGCTGACAGGTGTGCGAGCCATCGCCTCCGCGAAAGGTCCGCTTCTTTGTCGTGCTGGGAATGAAGTAGTAACGGTCGGAGCCGACCAAGAAACTACTCAGCGTGAAGTTTTGCGTGATGAGGTTGACCCCATAGGGGTTGGGCCACAGCAACAGCTCGTGATAGCGCCGCATCGTGACCCGGAAACCGTCATCGGCGAGAAAGGCATCGACCACGGCTTCGGGCATCGAGGTCTCGCCTTCGACGAGCGCGTAATCTTCGTAGGCCGGCACGCGACCTCGGAGGTCCATCGAGAGCCTGCGAAGATGCCGCTCGGGCGTGAGTTCTCGGTGGAGAAGGCATTGACCGCCTTCCTCACCTGCGTTGTCGTCGGGAGCGGCCGAAGAGGCGGCGGTCCACAAGAGAAGTGTGGCTGCCACGGCGATGGGTGCGCGCAGAATTTTCATGGCTTAACGGTGAATTTTAACCTGAAATCGCAAATAGGCGGACATAATTAGAAGGCACGTGCCGTGCCAGCTGATGCCGTCCGTGCGCAGGGAATATACCCTTTAATATCAGCCTGTTACGGATATTTGTAGGCCAGGGACTACGCATGAAACGACGGCTCTCTGCAATTTTTGCAGAGAGTGAGGCCTACGCGGCTAGTTCCCGAGCGCTGTCAGCGGATTGGGCCGGGTCTCGTCGAGCACGCCTGAGATGATCGTGAGCATGCTCTTCGCGGGGTGCGTCGACAGGCTGTGTCCGGCTGGTGCTTCAGCTCCGGCGACCAAGCGGGAGGCTTCGATGACGCCCGTCTTCGGCGCGAGAATGAGCTCGATGACATCATCGCTGAACCGCGCCCCACCGCTTCCCCGTTCGATTTCGATGGCGTAATCACGGCCCTCAATGCGGGCCCGTGCCTTGATGAGATCGGTGGACGCTTCGATGAAAAAACCGCCATGTTTGGCGAATGCTTCGAAGCTCTGGAGCGAGCCGAAGAAGCGTGGTTTTTCGATGTACGGTCCCCCGTCTTCGGGGCAAAAGATGTCACAGTTTCCACAGTCGTTGCAGAAGTCGGCGTAGTTACCGATTTGATGTTGTCGTTCGACGACGAACGGTTCGCCAACGTGGTGTTCGATCGAGCCGTCTGCGTTGATCGTCGCGCGCTCGCTGAAGCTGGAGGAGGCTTGCACGTCGAAGACGAAGTTGGCGTCGTTCGGGCAGACGGGCACGCACTTGTCGCAACTAATGCAGTCGAAGAGTACGAGCTGCGAGCCGATCTTCCGGGGAACGGCCGCGTTCTTCGCGAGGGTATAACGAGGATCGTTCAGCACTCGGCCAACGATGGTGCGCATGTTGTGCAAGGAGGCCTCGTGGACGTCTTTGATCCCCGCCGCCTCTGCCCCTTCGCACCGAAGGATGTAACTGCGGATGTCGGATGCCTCGAGTTTATGCATCCGCTTCTCGAGCGCCGTGAGGTACTTGAAAAGTCGTCCATAGCCACCTGGTCGAAGCAGATCGGTGCAGGTCGTGATCGGTGTCATTCCGCAGGCGACCGCATCGGGAAAGTTGCGGGCATCGATACCGGCGGAAAAACTGATCGGGAAGCTCGCGCCCATCGCTTCGCGGAAATTCAGGGCGAGGCTGAGGCTGATGGGAAACAACGGTTGGCCGGACATGTACATCCGGTCTTCATCTGGAAAAAAACTTCGGTGGTTTTTCACCACCAAGGTGTTGGTGAATTTTGCTCCCAGCATCCGCTCGCAGCGCTCGGCGATTTCTCCGAGGCGGCCCATCATCGCGAGCGCCTGATCCCACTGCAGGTCGCGTTCAAATTCTTCTTGGATGGGGGCGATGTCCGCGTAGCCAAGCTTTTCGTTCAAGATGCTGCAGACTTCATCGTAACCCAGCAGCGTGGGGTTCATCTTGACCACGACGTGAACGCCCAAGTCTTCGAGGAGGTAACGGCAAATCGATTCGATCTCGTCGGCTGGGCAGCCGTGGAAGGTGCTGAGGGTGACGCAGTCCGATATACGATGGGCAAAGTCGAGATCGCGGTAGCGCGCGAGATCACCGCTGAGCTCGGTACGAAGGCTGTCGATCACCTCGCGGGCGTCCACCATGCCCCGAATGAAGTCCGTGACCTTCGGGGTTCGGATCCCCGCTAGATCGTAGCCGACCGAAAGATCGAACAGGAGATCAGGACGCGTCTCGGCAAGGTCGCCGGCCACGCCCGATTCCTTCAAAATGCGGATCAGCATCTGTGCCTTCACGTACTCGCGAAGGCTCTCGGGTACGCGAAGTTCCTGCGACCATTCGACGTTGTAGCCAACATTCGTCGCGTCGATACAGGGCCGGGGTAGTTCGAGGGTGTCGTTCTGTTGAACCGTTTTCAGCTCGATGATCCGGCTACCTCCGAGCCAGCTGAGCGCGATGTTCTGGGCTAGCTGACTCTGCGGTCCGGCGGCTGGTCCGAGCGGCGTGGAGGCGCGTTCACCGTGGAAGTCGACGGAGAGATCGAGACTCCCGTCACCGCGGTACCATTTGCGCTCCGGCAAATCGAAAACGGCCTCCTGGTGACGATGTTCAGCGATGGCGCGCCGTGCGAGCGCGGCCAAGCTCATGGGGACAAGCTCGGACATCGGCTCCTTTTAGCACAGCCCGGGTCGCGGGGCTTCGACTCGGGCTCTGATCAGATCCGCTCGCCCTGGCTGCTCTTGGAGGTCTTGGAGGGTTTGGGTTCGCAACGGGTGATGGCTGCTTCGCCGGAGCGAGTCTTGTTGAGATTTTCGACGACCTTGAGCATCGCGGGTTCGAGCGCGAGGCCGGGCAAGCCACCGATCAAGCGCGCCCGTTCCCTGCCGCAGCGATCGAAAAGCACCAACGACGGGCGCAACTTTCTGCTTCGGGCATCCCGACCGGCGATGTGTCGGATGAGCTTTCTGCTGCGATCGTGCGCGATAACCACCGGCGCGGTCGTCGTCGCGGCATGCTCAACGAGTTGCGACTTTTGGTCTGCGATGGCGATGACCTTGGTACCGAGTTGCTGAAACTGTCGCTGGTATTTTGCCAGTCGCGAGAGCTGCACCTTGCACTCAAGGCAGTCTGCTTCGGGATAAACGGCGACGAGCAGGTGATGGCCGGCGGCTTGATCGGCCAAGGACGTGAGCTTGTTGGAGGCGTCTGCGGTGCGCGTGGCCCCCCGAATCGGCTGCAGCGCTCGAAGTTCAAACACCGAAATGGTGTCGGATTGTTTTGGACCGGCCTTCCCCGTATTCGCCAAGAAGAAGCAAGCGAACACCACGGCAATACAAGGAGATTGCCGAAACATGTCGGTCAAAGGTAGGAAAACTCGGTGGCGAGCGCAAGCCTAGAACACAGAAAATCATAATGATTATAGGTTTTTGGGGCACCTGGCCACACCTCTGGTTACCTGTGTGGTCGACGCGCACACGGTTGGATCGTGGCCCGTGCGTCGCCTTTCAACGCGCGCCGCGGAGGAACTCTTCGACGAATGGGGTAGCGGGAGCGCTGCGTAGTTCGTCGAGGTCGCCCAACTGCGTGAGGCGTCCTTTTTCCAGGACCGCAACCCTTCCTCGAAAGGCCTCCACATCTTCGATGTCGTGACTCACGACCAGCGTGGGGATCCCGATGGCTTCGAGCCGGGTCGCGAGAAATTGGCGGACCTTTCTTCGCGCGCTAGCGTCGAGGGCTGCCGTGGGCTCGTCGAGCATGAGGGCACGGGGGCCGATAGCGAGGGCTCGCGCGAGGGCGACGCGTTGCGACTCACCTCCCGAAAGCGATGGCGTCGCGCGCTCGGCGAGGTGGGCGATGGCGAGATCGTCGAGGAGCTCCGAGACCTGCGCGCTGCGCGTCTCCCGATCGACGCCCTGAATTCCGAAACCGACGTTGTCCCGCACGCTCATGTGGGAAAACAGCGCGTATCGTTGCGGTACGTAACCTAGTTTTCGATCCTCGGTGGGCACGTTCGTGCCGGACGCCGTACGCAGCAGTTCGTTGTCGCCAAGGCGGATCACACCACGGGTTGGCGTGACGACGCCGAGTACGCACTTGAGCAGGGTCGTCTTTCCAGCGCCGTTCGGACCGATGAGCACCGTGGTCGCGTCGGAGGGGGGCAGTTCGACCTGCAAACTGAAATCATCGATCTTTGCGTCGACGTCGATGGCGAGCATTAGGCGCTTCCTCCGCTGGAGCCATTACGCTTTCGGGCGCGGCGCTCGGTCGTGACCGTTAGCGCGTAGAGCAGCGTGAACGCGACGACCACGAGCACCAGCGACAGCGCTTGGGCGGCGCGCATGTCTGACTCGAAGGTCGTGTACACCGCTAGGGTGAGCGTCTGGGTCTTGCCGCTGAGGTTGCCGGCGAACATCAACGTGGCGCCGAACTCACCGAGTGCGCGCGCCCAGGACATCGCGGCGCCGGCGATCAGCCCCGGGCCGGCGAGCGGCAGGGCGATCCGAAAGAACACGCGAGCTGGTGATGCGCCCAAGGTTCTGGCTACGGTGAGTTGGGAATCGTCGATGCCGCGAAAAGCCGACGTCGCGGCTTGGAGGAAGAACGGTGCGGACACGAAGGTCGCGGCCATCACCACCGCGGCGAGGGTGAAGGGGACGCTGTAGCCCATCCGCGCGAGCCAACCGCCCAGCAGGCCCATGCGGCCAAAGGCAAGCAGCAATGCCACGCCGGCCACTGCGGGAGGCAAGACCGCTGGCAGGCGGACGAGTGTCTCGATAATTTGTACCAAGCGGTTGTCGCGCCGGCTCAGCAGCCAGGCAAGCGGGGTGCCGCCCAGCACGACGATCACCAGACTAAGGGTGGTGGTGACCAAGCTGAGCTTGAGCGCGGGCCATACGGAGGGGTGGGTGATCCCCGCACGAAAATCGCTGAAGTTCAGCGTCACGATCAGGGCAATGATCGGCAGTAGCATGAACGACAACAGCAGCCCGGCCGCGCCTGCCGTGCCCGTTTTCCACCACACGTTTCGTGGCAGACGTCGTCCTTTGCTCGTCGATTTGGTCAAGGTGCTCATTTTGCCGCAGCGGGCGCGGTGAAGCCTAACTCCTCGAGCCTGGCTCTGCCGCGCCGCGAGCGGACGAAGGCGACGAAGCGTTGCCCCAGCTGCGGACGGGGGGCTCCGGTGACTGTCGCGATCGGATAGGTGGCGGTCACGTTGTATTCTGGGGGGATGCGGATCGCCTTGACCTTGTTGCCAGCGGCTGCGGCGTCGGTAGTGTAAACAATGGCGGCGTCCGCTTCGCCCAGCAAGACTTTTTGCAGTGTTTGCCTGACGTTGGTCTCGCGCGATACCACGCTCTTTAGCACTCGTTGGGCGAAATCGCTTCCGAGTGCGTCCGGGCGACTTGCCCGCTTCAGCATCTGCTTGGTGTAGATGCCGACCGGGACGACTTCGCCGGCCAGCACCAGGCGCTTCGCCTTGGGGAGATCCGCGAGGGTCTCAAGGTGGGCAGGATTAGCCTTCGGCGTGATGAGAACGAGGGTGTTTTGCGCAAAAGGCGCTGGCGTATCGACGAGTTTTTTCTCATGAAGTACGCGCATGTGATTCGGATTGGCGGCGGCGAGAACCTGTGCGCGAGCTCCGTTCTCGATTTGGGCGCGGAGGCTCTGCGTTCCCGCCAAGTTGAGGATGACCTGAATCGTGGGATGCTCTTGTTTGAAGTCTTTCTCGATGGCGCGGAACGCCTCGGTCAGCGACGAGGCGGCGAAGACGAGCAGCTCTCCTGAGGGCTCGGCAGAATTCAAGGAGGCCGAGTCTTGGCCATTTGGCGTGCATCCGGCAACCAGCAGACACAGAGGCAGGACCCATTGCAGGGGATTGGTCATCGTGCCCCGGGTGGCCCGCTGTCGGCTGCCGTCTTGTTTCGTCGATCGTCTCGGCCGAGCGTTTGACGGTGACGGCAGCAAGGCCGAAGGCCGTACGACGATCATGAGAGCAGCTCATGTCGTTTGAGTAGTTCGCGGAGGTGGTTCCGATCCATGCGTGCGGCCCGCGCGGCCTTGCTGATGTTCTTGTCGTGTCGTTCGAATAGCTCGGCCAGGTAGCGAGCCTCCCAGCGGGTGACGACGTGGTCCTTGGCTTGCCGGAAGGCGATCGCCGGGTCGAAAAGCTCGCCCGCACCGTGTTGTTGGCGTTCGGCGATATGTTCGGCTGCGGCCTGGTCACCCAAGATCACGGCCCGTTCGATGGCGTGCCTCAGCTCGCGGACGTTGCCTCGCCACGGCAGGCGTTGCCACTGCTCGAGCAGTTCTGCTGGCGGCGTGGCACCCTCGCCAACCAGCTGATTGTAGAAGTGCTCAGCGAGATAAAGGATGTCCTCGGGTCGTTCGCGCAGCGGCGGCACCCTAATTCGCAACGTGCCGATGCGGTAGAAGAGGTCCTCGCGAAAATGTCCCTCATTGACTTGCTGGCGGAGATCGCGATTCGTTGCGGTGATCAGTCGTACGTCGACCGCGCGACGTTCTTGCGTGCCGAGAGGCGTCACGAAAGGCTCCTCGAGAACGCGCAAGAGCTTCGGCTGAAGAGCGAGCGGCAATTCGCCGAGTTCGTCGATGAACAGCGTGCCGCCGTCCGCCTCGGTGAAGGCACCGGGGCGATCGCGATCAGCGCCGCTGAACGCTCCTTTGACGTGACCGAACAGGGCGCTCTCGATGAGCGTTGGTGTCACCGAGCCGCAGTCAAAGGTTACAAACGGTCCGTCTGCGCGCGCTGAGCGCGCGTGGATCATCTCGGCGAGGAGCGTCTTCCCGGTGCCGGTTTCTCCTTCGATGAGCACCTTGGATTCGGTCATGGCCATCCGTTCAGCCGTGCCGAAGACGCGGCGGATCGCGGTACTCCGGCCGAGCATCTCACCGAAGCTGTCGGCGTCGCTGAGGGGATGTGACACGGACCCATCGAGCATGTCGAAGCGGACCACGCTGCGGCCGATGCGGATCATCGACTTGCTTGGCACCATCGCTGACTGCACCGTCATGTTCGACACCTCGGTGCCGTTCGTGCTGCCGAGGTCGCGGAGCAGAAAGCCGCGCGGTGTGTGCGTGATGGAGAAATGGTGACGGGAGACGGTGCGATCAGCCAAGATCAGGTCGTTTCCCTCTGAGGTACCTACACTCAGTTCGTCTCCTTCGGACGTCACCGTCTTGCCCGTGTCCGGTCCCGCGACGATCTTGAGTCGAAAGCGGCGCGTGTGGTATTCGCGACTGCTTCCCCGCAGTTGGAACGTTCCGTCCTCGTGTCCCGTGGGCATCGGATCGACCCTAGCATAGCCCAGCGCGGACTGATCGGGCATGGCTCGTGGGGTTAGCGTCGTCCTGTACTATCATGGTGCTTCAGAAATGACGTCGTCCAGACCATCGACTGCGCGCCTCATCGGCCGGTATTTCATGCACGCGCCCATCGCGGCTGGCGGCATGGGGACCGTGCACCTTGGTGCTCTGCTCGGAGAAGCGGGCTTTCAGCGAACCGTGGCGATCAAGCGTCTGAACCGCGAGTGGGTCGGAGAACACGCTTTCGAGGAGGGGCTGCTCGAGGAGGCGAAGCTCGCGGCGCGCATCCAACACCCCAATGTCATCCGCACCGTGGATCTGATCCGGGCCGACGGTGAGGTGTTCGTGGTCATGGACTATGTCGAAGGGGAGTCGCTCTCTCAACTCATCGTCCTTGCTTCACGTCGTGGTGTAACGATTCCGGTCGAGATCAGCGTGGCGATCATCATCGATGCTCTGCGCGGTCTTCATGCGGCACATACGGCTCGCAGCAAACAGGGGCGCCGACTCGTCATCGTTCACCGTGACGTGTCGCCGCAGAATATTCTCGTGGGGACAGACGGGCTGTCTCGCGTGCTCGACTTTGGCATCGCCGAAGGGCGCGAGCAGAAGACGCGTCGTGGCGATGACGCCGTGATCTACGACGACGAGCTGAAGGGCAAGCTCAGCTACATGGCTCCGGAGCAGCTGCACGGCGTGGCCACCGTGCGCACCGATGGCTATGCGGCGGCGGTCGTGCTCTGGGAGCTTCTCACCTTGCGCCGGCTCTTCGACGTGGACGAGCTGTACGAGGCCGTGGCGTTAATCGAAGCCGGAGACGTCGTGCCCCCCAGCGTTCATGCGCCGGAGGTGTCGCCAGAACTCGACGCGATCGTGCTGAAGGGATTGTCACGCGATCCGGCGGATCGTTTCGCTTCTGCTTCGGCGTTCGCGGAGGCTCTCGAGGATTGCGTCCGAGCGGAGCGTGCGACGCGGGTGGCGAGCTGGCTGCGCGAGCTGGCCTCAGAGGTCCTCGCCAAGCGTACGGCGCAGCTCGAGTTGCTCGAACGAGAGCTAGGTGACGGCGCGGCGTCCAGCGTCTTGGTCGAGAGCTTGGCCGGATCGTCCGGAGAGAGTCTGCTCGTCGACCTGCCGGTGAACCCTGAAGCTGCGACCATGCGCGAAGGCGCGGACGCTTCAGCAGATCAGCGGACGGATGCTGCTCGCTCAGAAGACGCTCCGGCGGAAGAGTCGAGTCGAGATCCGCACCCCTTCCAACAATCGACCATGGTCAGCCGAGAGGGTTCGCCGCTCAGTACGCCACAGCTCGTGACGGAAGAGCCCACGGTCGTCAGTCGAGGGGGCGTGCGGTTGCAACCCAAGGTGGGTCCCGATGCGGCTCGTATCGTTCGGCAACGGAAGTGGATTCTTGCTGCCACTTTGGTGCTGGCTGGGACCGGAAC